>JAJFJS010000133.1 GCA_021773815.1 Gammaproteobacteria bacterium | reverse complement strand
AGGTGACGGGGTGTCAAATGGTCTTGATGACAGGGTTTCGATCGTTCGCTCGGACGAGCGGCAGCAGGTCATTCGTGGTGGCTCTTCGTTTGGCTACGACTACGAAAGTGTTGCTCACAAGAAGCAACACAAGGCCATGGAACCGTTTGTTTTCACCTTCCCTGCAGACATCAAGGAGGGGCCGTTCTTCGAGCACGAAGGCGAGGAATTCTTGTTTATTCTAAGCGGCACTGTTGAGGTGGAGTTTGCAGACAAGATGGTCATTCTGGATCCAGGTGACACCGTTTATTTTGATTCATCCGTGCCGCATCGTGGCAAGTCGGTAAACGGAAAGGCGACTGCACTCGTTGTCATCTATCGTCGAAATTCGGGCAAAACGTAGAGCTGCATCTAGCATCAGTTTCGGCTCAGTAATTTTCGTTTTGTCTGCTAAATTAAATTGCTCTTTCCCCTAAAACTACACCAACAAATGGCAAGAGAGAGACGGCTAACTTCCATATCCAAATGCGCCTGCTACAATAAATTCGTGCCAATACTCAAGAAGGAAATCAGCAACTACTGACGTTCGGTTGACGTCAAGTATTGGCACATCAACGGGGAGCGGGTTAGACTAGTAGAGTTTTACAAAATTTTTCACATGACAAAGATTTGGAACTCCAGTTTTGCCTTGGAACAATTGAGTTAGGGCTGATCAAGCTCTAAAATCCTGCGTACGACATTGCCCCAGGTCGGCCCACCAATATCGCTTCAACGAGGTCCGCAGCTGGCCCGATGCGTCGGTATTGGTCTTCGGAAAAACCTTTTGGTGGTGGGGTTCAAGCCGACGTCAAATTTTCATTTCTCGATGCGTGCTGATGACCCAAGGCAGACATTGAACGCCTTTTTAATCTCCGCGGTTCCGTTGCTTTTCACAGCTTCAATCTCCTAAGCCGCAAAGCATTGGCGATCACCGAAACGGACGACAAGCTCATGGCCGCCGCGGCGATCATGGGAGACAGAAGTATCCCAAAAGCAGGATAGAGAACGCCGGCTGCGATCGGCACGCCTGCTGTGTTGTAGACGAAGGCGAAGAACAAGTTTTGCCGGATGTTACGCATGGTGGCGTGGCTCAACGCTCTCGCGCGGGCAATGCCCAGGAGATCGCCTTTAACCAGGGTCACACCGGCGCTTTCCATGGCGACATCGGTTCCTGTGCCCATCGCGATGCCAACATCTGCCTGAGCCAACGCCGGTGCGTCATTGATACCATCTCCCGCCATGGCCACAACCGAACCGGCCTCTTGTAGATCGCGTATAATTCGGTTCTTGTCTTCCGGTGAAACGTCAGCGTGAACGTCGTCGATGTTGATTTTCGCGGCCACAGCTTTGGCCGTGCCTTCACTGTCTCCTGTGAGCATCACAACTTTCAGACCAACGACGTGTAGTTTTTTGATTGCCGCACGTGTTGTCTTTTTGATTGGGTCGGAAACACCTACGAGACCTGCAGCGCTACCATCAATCGCGATAAACATGACGGTTTGTCCTGCGCTCCGATAGGCGTCGGCCTTTGCTGCAATGTCGTTATCAAAAGCCCCAATGCGGCGCATCATTTTTGTGTTGCCAATAGCGATAGACTTTCCGTCAACGCTCGCTTCCGCGCCTTCTCCTGTCACAGATGCAAAATCAACGGCTGTTGAAAGTGGTGCGCCGCGATTCTGTGCACCCTCAACGATCGCGGTGGCTAGTGGATGCTCACTGGCCGTTTCGACGGAGGCGACAAGCGAAAGGAGCGGCAATTCATCAAAACCCTCTGCGGGCTCGACGAGGGTTAGTTTCGGTCGCCCCTCGGTCAGGGTTCCGGTTTTATCGACGACGATCGTGTCGACCTTTTCGAGAACTTCGAGCGCTTCAGCATTCTTGATGAGAATGCCGTTTTGGGCGCCTTTGCCTGTACCAACCATGATTGACATTGGCGTTGCCAGGCCGAGCGCGCAGGGGCATGCGATGATCAGGACAGAAACCGCATTGATAACAGCAAATGCCATGGCGGGTTCAGGCCCAAGCGTGGCCCAGACAACAAAAGTAATGATCGCGATCAGAATGACTGCTGGAACAAACCAGCTTGCAACCACGTCAACGAGGCTTTGGATCGGGGCCCGGCTGCGTTGTGCCTCAGAAACCATCTTCACGATTTGCGACAGTATCGTCTCGTTGCCAACTCGCGTCGCCGTCATAATCAACGACCCAGTGCCGTTGACGGTACCGCCCGTTACGCCGTCGCCTGTCTGTTTCTCTACCGGGATTGGCTCCCCGGTGATCATGGATTCATCAACACTGCTGTGTCCGTCAACAACTTCGCCGTCGACTGGAATTTTTTCGCCGGGCCGCACACGAAGGTGATCACCTGTTTGCACGTCATCAAGCGATATTTCTTCTTCTGTTCCGTCGCTAACTAGGCGTCGAGCCGTTGGTGGCGCGAGTTCGAGAAGCGCGCGGATTGCACCGGAGGTTTGGCTCCGAGCTCGGAGTTCCAGGACTTGCCCGAGAAGCACGAGTGTCGTGATAACAGCAGCGGCCTCATAGTAGACGGCGACTTGTCCCGCTGCATTGCGGAAAGACGCTGGGAAGAGGCCTGGCGCGAGTGTGGCGACAAGACTAAATACAAACGCGACGCCGACGCCAAGCGCGATCAGCGTGAACATGTTGAGGTTGCCGGACTTCACAGATTGCCAGCCGCGTTTGAAGAACGGCCACGCACCCCATACGACGACCGGGGTCGCGAGCGCTAACTGCAGCCAATGCGCAAATCCATTGTCAATGAGCTGTCCGAATGGGCGCCCGGGTAGCACATCGCCCATGGCATAGATAAACAGCGGCAAACTCAATGCAGCGCTGATCCAGAAACGGCGAGTCATGTCGTCGAGTTCGGATGTGTCCTCCTCCCCGACAACAATGCCCTCGGGTTCAAGTGCCATACCGCAGATGGGGCAACCGCTGTTTTCAATATTGCGAACTTCAGGATGCATTGGGCAGGTGTAGACCGTGCCACTATGGCCGGACGGGACGCGATCGTATTGTCCGGGCGTTGCGGCGCTGTCGGTTTGTTCAGTGTGGCAGTGGGTATGTTTATCGCCATCGTGTCCTTTGTGATCGTGATGCGTGCTGTGACCATTTTGTTGCTGGGGGTGCTGATGAGTAGCCATGTTTTTAATCCGGTCAAAGAGTGGAGTGAACGAAAGGCTCCGCTTGCTGTGGCGGAGCTAGTAACGCCTGTCTTTGAGCGAACTCAAATGGCTTCGTTCTTAATCGCAGAGGTGCCCGCGTCATTTTTTTGACTTCTAGTCGTTCCAGCAACGGGAAGGTCAAGGTGGCGGTCCGAATTTCGCATTTTCAGGCATTCTTAATCGATATCACCGGTGCTGATACATGGTGTTTGAAAAGGGTGGGCGCTGTTCCAAAGCAGGTATTTGGGTCGTTTGAAGGAATAGACGTAAAGAACCTTGACCTTCCCGTGGGGGGAAGGTCTATCTTCCACTGAGTTATTTGGAGATGGATGCGTTGAACATTATTCGACTGCATACACACTTGGCCAAGATTTTGGTGGCCGTGATGCTTTGGACCGGCTTGGCCGGGCCATTCGCTGTTGTGCATACGCGCGCACTCGAAGTCGCGCCGCCTACTGTGACCAAGATGAAGCAGCGTGCGCAGCACATCGCCGAGCATGCTAATCATGGGCACCACGGTGGCATGGCGCGGGCGCAAGACGGTGCGCCGAACGGCGATTCGGACTGCCTACAATTTTGCACCGAGTTGTTAGATACGTCAGCCGTGTTGAAAACCGTTGCTGAGCGCCCCGCATTTGATTTAGTCAATAACCTCGTTCCAACGCACGCCGAACATTATTTCTCCGGTGTGTTCGGTGCGATCACAGCGACTTCGGTGTCTGCAACAGGGCCGCCATTTGGCTCCGATCTTAACCTTCAACAATATGCCACAGGCTTGTCCGCGCTTCTCGCGCGAAACCATCGCCTGCGCGTCTAAATCCTCACCGTTTGTTTTGTGACTCTGCTCCGGGCGTTGCCTGAGCAGTTCGCTTTGTCGTGCATGTGCTTATACGCACAGCGTGCATTCAGCGGTTGAGGATTTCTCAAATGAATATTAGTGATGCAGCCGATCATACAGGTCTCACGGTCAAGACGATTCGCTATTACGAAGACATCGAACTCGTCATCGCCGATCGCCAGACAAACGGCTACCGCAACTACGCGGATAGCCACTTGCAAAAGCTGACATTTCTCAAGCGTGCCCGCAGTTTTGGTTTTTCCGTCGAAGACTGCCGCGAGCTTCTGCGGCTTTATCAGGATGACCACCGCGATAGTGCAGACGTCAAACGTCTCGCGATCGAGCGGCTTGCCGATCTCGAAGAAAAGGCACGTGAGATCAAACGGCTGCGCAAGACTTTGACGCAACTTGTTGACGCCTGCTCGGGCGATGCTGGTTCGGACTGTCCGATCATTTCACAACTTGCTGGTGAGGAGCGCAATTAATGCGCGGATAGGCCATTCGAAAAATATGAGACACATCATGTACAGAAACAAGAATTCCCTCACAATTATCTCATCCATCGCCGTGGGAACTTTGATGTTCGCCGCCGCGTTACCACTGCAGATATTGGTTGTGCCGGAAGCGTCTGCTCAAAATCAAACACCCCGGAAACAATCGACCGTTAAAAATAGCGATGGCAAGTCGGTCAAATATACCTGTCCAATGCACCCACACTACATCGCGGACGACATGGGGACTTGCCCAATTTGTGGCATGGATCTCGTAAAGCTTGATCAGAGTGATGCGAGTTCTGGCCCAACATCCGCCGGTCGGCGTGCTCAAGTCACTGTCTCTGCTGAAGTGATGCAGAACATGGGGGTTCGTATTGCGCAGGCGGAGAAAGCGAACTTCGGCCGCAGTATTCGCAGTTACGGCATCGTCGAGGAAAATGAGCGTTTACAGACCGAACTCACCGCGCGTCTCGAAGGTTGGGTTGAAGAGCTGAAAGTCACTGCAGTCGGTGACAAGATCAAAAAAGGTGATGTGCTGTTTCGGCTTTATAGCCCCGAACTCGTCGTGTCTCAGCGCGATTACATCGCGGCTCGGGACCGCACCCGAAAGCAGAATATTCAGCAACGCTTGCGGGCCTTTGGCGTGCAACCGCAAGTCATTCGCAAGCTCGAGCGCACTGGTAAGGTCGAACAAAACATCCCGTTCTACGCGGATCGTGACGGTACGGTATCTGAGCTGATGTTGAAAGAAGGCACTTACGTCAAGCGCGGCATGATGATGGTAAAGGTTCAGGACTACAATAGCGTTTGGCTAAGTGTCGGCGTCGCAGAACAGGACCTGACATTTATCACGAAGGGTACGCCAACAGCGGTCAGCTTCCCCAGTATGCCAGACCGCAGGATTGCCGGTAAAGTCGACTATATTTATCCGACGGTCGATCCTAAGACGCGCACGGGACGCGTGCGATTGGTGATTGACAACAAAGACGGTCTGATCCGTCCAGGCTCTTATGCTGACGTTAAGTTTCAAATCGGTGCGGACCTGCGTCTATCCGTGCCATCAGAGGCGATCCTCAAAAGCGAAATTGGCGAATATGTTGTTGTCTCTTTGGGCGAAGGCGTGTTTGAGCCACGCATGATTAGGACGGGCGTTCGCTCGGGCCGCTGGACGGAAGTTGCCAAGGGCATCAAGCCCGACGAGTCAATAGTTGTCTCAGGTCAGTTTTTGCTCGATTCAGAGAGCGCGCTTCGCGAGAGCTTCCGCAAGCTAGAACGGCTTCAGTTGCCATTCGATCTGATCAAGCTTGATAGCAGTCAGCTCGCGATGTTCGATCATTTGGTTGATGCGGCGCTTTATCTGCACGAGGCGTTGATCGGCGGCGACGAGCCTGATCCCAAATTTCTACAACCAGCCATTGAGATCAAGAAATTCATGTGGCCCTCCTTCCGGCACACCAAACTTGCGTTCGTTATGATGGGAGCTGAGACTGCTGTCAAAAAAGCACAGAAAGCAGAAACCGAAAGCGAGATGCAGTTGGCACTCGGTGAGCTTGTGATGGCTCTCAAGCCGTGGATGCTTGAAGGCACACCCGGACATTATGCTGAGAAGAAGGTCGCGTTGTTCAAAGACGAGACGTCGGGGCGGTATTGGCTGCAGATGAAGGGCAAGCCGGTCAATCCATACGGCAATGGGGCCGCTGCGATTATGCCGTGGCCGGAACCAAAACCTAAGAACATGAGTATCGCGAAACCAACAGCCGCAAGCGAAGCAGAAAAAGAAGTTCCGATGAGCATGCCAGGTCATAACCATGGCGGATAATCACAACGACATCGGGGGCCACGATCCGACTCTATCGGGTGTTGCAAAGATCATCGAATGGTCAATCCGCAATCAATTGCTTGTCGTGATTGGAGCGTTTTCGTTGATCGTTGGTGGTTGGCTTGCGGTACAACGTACCGCCCTGGATGCTATCCCGGATTTGACGGACACGCAGGTGATTATCCGAACGGATTTTCAAGGCCAGTCACCGCAGATCATCGAAGATCTCGTGACCTACCCTGTCTCGACGACCATGCTTGGTCTTCCAAAGACAAAGGCGGTGCGTGGCTTTTCTCTGTTTGGCACTAGCTTCGTCTACGTGATTTTCCAAGACGATGTGGATCAGTATTGGGCACGCGCGCGTGT
Source organism: Gammaproteobacteria bacterium (assembly GCA_021773815.1). GTDB lineage: Bacteria > Pseudomonadota > Gammaproteobacteria > Steroidobacterales > SMWD01. The sequence continues at coordinate 48,377 of JAJFJS010000133.1, read as the reverse complement.
TGTCGAAGCACTGACAAAACTTGGAAGTTCGCTGCCAGAAAACGCTGAGCCGCAAATTGGGCCAGATGCCACTGGGGTCGGTTGGATTTTTCAGTACGCGCTGATCGACAAAACTGGGAAGCGCGACCTAGCACAACTACGATCGCTACAGGACTGGTTCATTAAATTTGAGTTGGCCACCGTGCCGGGCGTGTCTGAAGTCGCGTCTGTTGGCGGATTTGTCAAGGAGTACCAGGTCCTCGTCGACCCAAACCGTTTGCGTGCTTACGACGTTCCGTTGTCGCGCGTTGTTTCGGCTGTCAAGGCCGCCAGCGGCGAGGTCGGTGGGCGTGTGATTGAGCAAGCCGAAACCGAACTGATTGTGCGGTCGACCGGTTACATTGAGAACGTTGACCAGCTGCGCGATGTTGTCATCTACTCTGCAAATGGCACGCCTGTGACGCTAACGGATATTGGGCGAGTCATCGAAGGCCCGGAGCTGAGACGCGGGGCGGTTGATCTCAATGGCGAAGGCGAGGTTGTTGCCGGCATCGTCGTGATGCGCTCTGGCGAAAACGCGCTAACGATTATTGAAGCAGTTAAAGCCAAACTAAAAGACATTGCAGCCGGTTTGCCCGAGGGCGTCGAAGTCATAACGGTTTATGACCGCGCGCCACTTATTCAAGGCGCCGTTGATTACCTGACCGCGAAGCTCTTGGAAGAGGGTTTGGTCGTTGCGCTCGTGTGTCTCATCTTCTTGTTGCATGTCAGGTCGGCATTTGTCGCAATTGTGACGCTACCACTTGGCGTATTGGCTGCCTTTATCGTCATGCAGCACCAGGGCATTACTGCCAACATCATGTCGCTTGGTGGGATCGCGATTGCTATCGGTGCCATGGTCGACGCGTCCATCGTGATGGTAGAGAATGCGCACCGCAAGCTTTCGGACCTTGGTCGTGACGTCACAGCTGAGGCACGTCGCGATGCCATAATTCTGTCCGCGAAAGAGGTTGGCCCGGGGTTGTTCTTTTCTCTCCTGATCATCACGGTCTCGTTCTTGCCAGTGTTCGCACTGACCGGGCAAAGCTTTCGAATGTTTGCACCACTCGCGTACACCAAGACCTACGCCATGGCTTTTGCCGCCGTTCTTTCTGTCACTGTCGTGCCCGTGCTGATGCTCTGGCTTATTCGCGGACGTATTTTCCGTGAAGATCAAAACCCGATCAACCGCATGTTTGTCTGGGTTTACAAGCCAATTCTGAGGACGTCGCTCAAAGCGCATTGGGTGACGATTTTCGTTTCGCTTGCAGCGGTGGCCTCTGTCGCCTACCCGATGTCGCGTATTGGTTCGGAGTTTATGCCAGCGCTATACGAAGGCGAATTGCTTTACATGCCGACGACGCTACCCGGCGTGTCCATGACTAAAGCCAAGGAAATTCTTGCGCAAACGAACCGTTTGATCAAAACGGTTCCCGAGGTCGAACGCGTGTTTGGGAAGGTTGGTCGCGCCGACACGGCGACAGACCCTGCACCGATTTCCATGATCGAAACCGTAATCCGGCTCAAGCCACGCGCGCAATGGCGTGAAGGTTTGACAGTAAAAGATCTGGTTGCCGAGCTCGACAATCGCACAAAGTTTCCCGGTCTCGTCAACTCGTGGGGCTACCCGATCAAAATACGAATGGACATGATCTCGACGGGTATTCGCACGCCAGTTGGCATCAAGATATCGGGCGGCGATCTCAAAACCATAGAACGGATTGCACTGGAGATTGAAGGTGCTGTTAAAGATATTCCAGGCACGAGGTCAGCGTTTGCCGAACGCGTGATCGGGGGCAAGTATCTTGAAATCCGCCCCAGCCGGCGCGAACTTGCGCGTCGCAATATCGATCTCGCCGCATTCCAGTCCGTCATACAAACGGCACTTGGCGGTATGCGTCTTACCGAAAGCGTACAGGGGCGCGAGCGCTACAACATCATGCTGCGTTACGACCGACCGTTTCGGGAAACGCCGGAACAGTTGGCAGAAGTCTTAGTGCCAACCCCGGAGGGCCAACATATTCCTTTGGGCGAGGTGGCCGAGATTGTCTTCACCGAAGGCCCACCCATGATCCGTTCGGAAAACGCTCGCCTAACAGGGTGGGTGTTCGTGGATATCTCTGGTCGAGATATCGGCACGTATGTTGCGGATGCGCGTGAGAGAATTGCCGAGTCCATCATACTACCCGCTGGTTACGCGATCACGTGGTCAGGTCAATTCGAGCAAATGTTGGAAGCCCGCGAGCGGCTCACAATCGCGATTCCGGCCGTCGTGTTGGCAATTTTTGTTCTGCTGATGCTGCACTTCGGGCGTATCGATCGCACGGCAATTATCATGGTGTCGCTTCCCTTCGGGCTTATCGGTGGTATTTGGACGGTTTACCTTGCGGGCTACAATCTATCGGTTGCTGTGGCCGTTGGCTTTATCGCACTTGGCGGCATCGCGATCGAAACCGCCGTTGTGATGTTGCTCTACATCGATGCGCAAGTACGGGCGCATCCTCCAAAAGACAAAGCCGATCTGTTCGACGCCATCATGGCTGGGGCTGTCATGCGCGTGCGCCCAAAGCTGATGACTGTGGCGGTCATCATTGCTGGCCTGTTGCCGATCTTCTTTACCGAAGGGCTTGGCTCGGACGTCTTGCGGCGCATCGCACTGCCCATGGTTGGCGGCATGACGTCAACCACGCTTCTCACACTCATCGTCATTCCAGCGATCTACTTCGTTTGGGAAGGCCGTCGCTTCAGTGACAAGAAGTCAGAGACGGCAGATGTCGTCGCCCACGCCGCCGAATGAACCTAGGAAAAATTTCAAGAAAAGGATGGAATGGATCACTCTCAAATGGATCGTTCCTAAATTAAACACGGCGTTGCCCAACAGGCGATTGTGATGGACACCGTCAACAAAGTCGAAGTGGCTAAGAGCGTGATCAACATCACGCACGAACCGGTCCCATCAATTGGTTGGCCCGAAATATCGATGGATATTCCTGTTACAAAACGCGTTGATCTCTCAAAAGTTGAAACCGGCAAGCCAGAAGAATTCACGCTTAAGCAGCGCCGCGACTAGGCCTATCTGGTGATTGGGGTCGCAGCCAAGTGAAGACGACGTAAAAACAATCGAAGCAGCATTCGAGGCGAATGGAGACACTTAAAGCCAGTCGCGGCGCAGGTCGTCTCCAACTCGGTTAAACGAAAAATCCAGAGAGGTTGTGATGTTGCCGGTCAACCGTACTCAATCGCCGAGCATTGCTTTGGTCGTTTTTCGTTTTCACTTCGGTTATTTTTTCGGGTTGAGAGCCATTGGAATTGCGTCGGGCTTTATGTACCGGTGCCACACACCGACCAACAGTATCTCTGCTTTGCGACGGCGCGGTACGTAAGACGGGAACCCCCTTTGGCCAGCAGGCGCATTCAGTCATTGACAGCTGGCGTGAAGTCAAAGGCGACATTCAGTCCGGCTTTATCGTCGTGTATCCATGCTGCACTGACCTTGATCCAGTACGTGGATTTTATTCCAGCGCAGCGACACAACGCTACCGCGTCACTGGCATAGTATTGCTCCGGTGGTTGCAACTTTAAATGCCTTCATGGGCTAGGCCAACGCCATTAAATATCTGGATTACGGGAGTGGTCGGGTTGGGATGGGCGCGTACGAAAGGTAATTTTCCGACCAGAACCCACGCGATAAAGAAACTCAATCGCGAAGACCCCCAAGATCATGCCCGCGAGAACCCACAGATGCGGTCGCGTTGCCTCTACCCGCCAGACTTGCCAGCACAGCGCCACGAGCGCAATCGCGCAGGCTGCCATGCCGGCACAGGAGATCCATGCATGGCTTTCGGTTTCACGGGCCAGACGGACATTAGCGAGGTTCATCGCATCGATTGTTGCGCACGTTCTGGGCGGCAGGCCGGTTTACTAATTGCTGTTGGAACGGACCCTGAGAAAATCGGACGCCGCGGTGGTTCGGCGGCGCGATGTTGGTTTAAATCCACCTTCCGTCGACGAAAACGACGCTCATCGGTAATATTTGGAAGGCGCGCTATCGCGGCCAGGTACATATTGTGCCTGACCATACTGTGTTGGGGACAAAGTCGACATCAACATTGGATCACGATGAGCTAGAAAACCTCCTTTAGTAAAGCACCTCAGTCTGTCTCAAAGGCAATGACGGGGAACAGGTTGGAGAAGCACTGTCAGAATGTTTTATTGCTTCTTGCCCACCGACTGAGCGGATTGTGTGTTGGTTTCACATCAGGTGTAGAGGCAAGGGTGTAGATGAGATTGGTCATTCGAACCTTTGCTTCGCACATACGTGTTGCAGTTCCTCTCATGGGGGAACAATATGTTCGGGTCTGGATTTCAGTTTGATTTGTAAATTCTGCTTGGGAGAATGAGTCGAAATTGCACATCGACGCAATTGGCTCAAATTGTCAGAAGGTGGGACAAAATTGATAACACGACGAGCAAATTTATTAGCGGCGATAGGCTGGGTTGGGATTTCAGCTTTTCTTATTTCCGCCGACGCTAAGGCTGACCATGTCGTTTTTCCTGGACTAGCCGTATATGGCGATTTTCGTTTTCGATATGAAGAAGATTTTGATTCCATGCGGTCTGACAGCACGTTTCGCGACGACAGGGCTCGGAGTCGAATTCGCGCTCGCGCAGGGATAAAATTTAAACCTTTATCAGGTCTTGAATTCAATATCAGAGGCAGAACGGGATCTAACGACAGCCAACAATCGCCGCACATTACGATATTTGATTTGGATGGAAATGATCTTGGCGATGCAGATTTTAACTTGGACAAATGGTATGCAAAGGCATCGTCGTCCGGGGCATCATTGTGGGTCGGCCGTAACGGAATTCCGTTTTGGAAACAAAACGAATTGTTTTGGGATGACGATGTAACGGTTGTTGGTTTTGGGGCTCAAATTTCGCGCAAGTTGTCCGACGAACATAAGCTGACGTTTAATGGCGGGTATTTTGGTTTGCCGTTGGGCGTGCAGGACCTGTCGGGCAGTGCCGCCGTTGCCCAAATTGTTTCAAGCCATTCGATAAACGGGATTGAGTTTAATATTGCTGGTGGCGGGATCGCGATCCGTGCCGATTCTGATGATGAAGATTCCGGAAGCCTCCTCAATGGTAACGGTCTCAGGGATTATGAAATTTTGACTGCGAGTATCATGGCTAAAATTCCGTCTAGTTTTGGTCCGGTGACGTTGGGTTTCGACCTATTTCATAATGTAACCGACTATGGGCAATCCGGCTCCGATGCATTTGCAATTCAGAATGACGGGGAAGACACGGGGATCGTATTGTCGGCAGCTCTCGGTTCGCTAAAGGAGCGGGGTGATTGGCTTATAGGATATTACTACGCCCGTATTGAAACGCTCGCGGTGAACGCGTCTTTTGCGCAAGACGATTGGCTGCGGTTCGGGTCAGGCACGCAAACAGCCTCCAGCAATTTTTCAGGTTATGAAATACGCCTCGGTTATGCATTCCATGAAAAGATCAATTTGTTGGGTCGGTTTTATGATGTTGAATCGTTGACCAGCCCGGAGGACGGCCGCCGCGCGCGCCTTGATCTCAATGTTAAATATTAATGGGCGGCTGGACTGGGAGAGAGACCTGCCGTCAAAGTATATTTGATCAACCAAAATCAATTTAAAGGCCCACGACCTTACATGAATTTAGGTCGTCGCACGCAAACCACACGGACAAAGGTTAGCAATTGATTTTAATGAGTGATTGAATGAAATCTTTGAGATCCGGGTTTTTGATCAATTTACGAGCTTTGTGCGCATCATGGCAATTCAACTTCTTGTCGTTATTGGCAGAGGCGCGCAGTCCATAAAAAAGTCCAATCGTTTCGTTTTCTTTGACCGCATTCTTTATGAGCCGCGAACAGGCTTGGACGATAATTGTATTGCTTTTACTCGTCGTGCAAGCTGTATAATCCGCTGCGAGGCCGTCATAACTCGCACACGGCGCTGCGGTTGCAAAACTGACAAAAAACATCGCCATCAGGCTCTTCGATTTTGTGACCATTTCGTTTGCCCTAAGAATATGAACAACCTATATTTCAAACCATAACGAATAATCTGTGAAATGGTAACAAAGATTATTTGTTGGACCATTGAAATTTTCAAAATGTGATTATATTGGAATTTTCGTTAACCGGCGCACACTCCTATCCAATGATGACATAAGTCTTGCGCGATAAACTAAAAAATTAAAGTCGGCGTGTTTCATTTGTGGGGATTTAGCGATGGTCATGAAGTTGTTTAACGCTGTTGTGCTTTCAACTACAGTTCTCGTTTGCTCGTTTCCCGCTGTTGCGGGTGATTGCCTGAAATATGATGACGGCCCGCAATTTATTGATGGGAGCATTTCAGTTTTGAAGGCGCAGGATGCAGCCAATCGGTCAGAGACGGCACTTATTCTAACGCCTTCTTCTCCAACCTGTTTGGACGCCAAGGAGTCTGATTTCCAGGTGGGGGAAACCGAAACGATCCATGTGTTTTCACGTAATGTGAAGCTGCACAACAGTCTGCGCAGCCTTGTTGGCAAGGCTATACGTGTTAGCGGGCCGCCATTTGCAGCACATACAGCACACCATCACGCGCCCATCGTAATGGACGTCACCAAAATCACCACTGACTAGCCATCTGCATTAATTTTGTCGGACGGCAACAGAGCGAACGGGTTCTTTGCCCTAAATTTCAGACCATGGTTTGAAATTTTGAATGTTGTCTCTGTAAAAAATGCAGAGAAATCCAACGACTGGGTGGTCGAAATCTAGCTTTGAGCCTAGGCTTTGCGAAGTAAGGCGCGAGAATGAAGTCTCACTTATCAAATTTGCATGCAACAAAGGTATCGCGTGCGAGTCCTTGCCCCTTAAAACTGAGCCATAATTTTTGTAAAACTCTACCAAGTTGGGGAGGATGGTTTAATGGCTCGGAAGCGATATTCAGACGAAGATATTCTGCGGTTATTGCGTGAGATTGAGGTTCATCTGTCGTCCGGCAAGGACGTACCAGGTGCCTGCCGTGCCGCCGGCATCAGCGATGCGACCTATAAGATGCTGACCGTACTCGATGAATACACCCGACAGGCTTTGTGCGTGAAGGTTCGCAGAACGATGGGCTCAGCGGATGTTTTGGAAGCGCTTTATCCGTTGCTCTTGCAGCATGGCACGCCGGAATACCTGCGCTCAGACAATGGCCCTGAGTTCATCGCAGCAGCTTTACAGGATTGGCTCACGCGCGTTGGCATCCGACCAATACAGATTTATCCAGGAAGTCCGTGGGAGAACGGCTATAACGAGCGCTTCAACGGCACGCTGCGCCGAGAGGTTCTAAATGCTGAGTGGTTTACGTCGACGAAGCAAGTACAAATCGCCATCAACCAGTGGTTCAAGCAGTACAATCATATCCGCACGCATCAAGCCCTCGGTATGCGACCACCCGTGCCAGAAACTCCATTAGAATTTGGCACAGGATTTTGGGGCTGCACATGACCCATAACGGTCATGTCGAGCTCATTGAGCTCGCAGCTGCGGACACGGCAGCGCTTGCCAGCAGTGCCAAGAATAAACTGCAGCATCCCACCTGTTTGTGAAAACAGTGAATTGCCTACAACGCTTAATCGCAACCTGAAATTAGGCATAGTTTTGCTTAAGTGGTGATAACCGAGCCGCAGTTCGGTTACAAATTCGCACCTGAAGTCTTGAGGTGGATCAATGATCTTGGCTTGGGCGCACGAACATTATTGACGACATATTTGAATGCCAGAATGAAGAGTATCTAGATACTTATTTGGTCCTATAAAAAAAGAGCTAGCCACTTTCAAAGTTTAGCTGAGAGTGAGTCACAAGTTGGAAAACACTCAGATCATGCGCAGACGTAGCACGTCTTTCGACGTCGACCCTGTGCCTGGTGAAGAATTGGACTTCGTTCGGGTAATCCAACTACTGTGGCTCCAGCGCTACCTAATATTAGCCTGCATTATGACAGGCCTCGCCGGAGCTGGTTCTTACCTCGCTTTGTCCAAGCCCATGTATACGGCAACAGCCCAAATTTTGGTCTACCCGCAAAATCAGAAAATCATGCAGGCCGGCTCGGCTCTACCAGAACTGAGCGAAAGCGATACCGAGGAAGGCCCTTCCGTCGTCAATACTCGTGTGGAGCTTCTTTCATCCCGTCATTTGATCGCAGGCGTCCTAAACAAGCTCGCGTCGCAGCTGAACTGCGGCAATACCAAGAATGTCGAACTAACTTCAGCGATGCAGCAGTATTCCGATTCTTCGAGTAGACCAGTTTCAACAGAAAACAACTGCAGTGGTGTTGAGTCAAAATGGGAGCGGGGGACGCCGCCATTCAAAACGCTTTCAGCCTTTCTTGAGCGGTTAGAAGTAAAACGAAGAGATCGAACGTATATCGTCGACGTAGAATTTTCCGATACAGATCCCGGCCGTGCGGCGTTTGTCGTAAACACACTGTTAGACGTATTCCAAGCGGATCAGCAAGCCGCCAACTTAGATGCTACGCGGGGAGCAACAATATGGTTTGAACGGCAGGTGGCCGATTTAGGAAACCAGATTCAATCCAACGAGGAAGAGATTGAAAAGTTTAAACTGCAAAACAACCTCGTTGCCATCGGCCGGGAGACACTGGGCGAGAGAGAAATATCTGAATTCAATAAGCGGGTTCAAGAAGCGCATGTGGAGGTTGCCAAATCCCGCGCACGGCTGAAACGAATGCAAACTCTTTCGAGCGATCCGGAGAGGATGGCCGCCTTGAAAGAGGCACTTAAGTCCGAGGTGATAACAAATCTGCGCAATCAGCAGGCCACGGTTGAACGCCAACTCGGCGAATTGATCAGCCGCTACGGACCCAACAATCCGAAATCTGTCAGTGCTCGAGCAGAACTCACGAGCATCGCGAATGCCATTAAGCAGGAGCTCTCGCGCATTCTACAGAGCGTAGCAAATGAGCATGAAATGGCGCAAATGACTTTACGAGATCTCGAAAAGGATTTCGGCGCACTGCGGCACAAATTAATTCAACGCAGGGCGAAAGCTGTCAAGCTTTCAGAAATGCGTAGACAGGCCGATGTTGCAGAATCGCATTACAACGCGCTCCTTGTACGCTTGCAGGAAACACGCACGGAGCAAAAACGGACAAGCTCTGCAACGCGTGTGGTTGCCCGGGCAGAAATGCCTGAACGTCCTTCGAGCCCCAATAAGCTCCTGACTCTCACCCTGGCGTTTGGTACTAGCGCGTTTGCGGGTGTGTTCTTAGCGTCGGTGAAAGAAACGGTCACGCAACCCATTCGTTCTGTTGCCGACGCACGAAAGGGTCTGAGCCTCGACTGTCTAACAGGATTGCCGGCGATTCAAAAATATCAGCACCGCTGGCTAAATGCATTTATTGCGAAACAACCGAACAGTAACGTCTATCGCCATATTTTGGATACCCCGGAAAGCCCATTTACCCGGGAGATTTCCCGATTGAAGATGCGTCTGGACGCTATCCGCGGTGAGAATACTTCAAAGATAATCGCTATCGTTTCAGCGCGTGAGGGTGAAGGCAAATCAACGTTGGCTATCAATCTTGCCGAATACCTAGCCACCGCCGGAACTAAGACATCTTTGGTTGATTGCGATTTTAGAAAGCGATCCGTGAGCGAAACTCTCGTTAACGAAAACAGTTTATCTGTAGCGGATTTTATAGCGGGCGACGCCAGTGTTGAAGATATCGCGATCAAAGATCCGAGGTCCGGCGTTTTAGTCTATCCATCACCTGTCAATCTTGGCAATCGCCGATCTGTGGACCTATTCGCTTCTGATCAGTTCGCGAGTTTTTTACGCAAACTTCCCAGCGATAACGACGTCGTCATCCTCGACACCAGATCTCTTGATGATAGCGTAGATGCCTACCCACTTCTCCTCAACGCAGATGGCATACTTTTGGTAATTGAGAGCGGTGCCACGTCGTTGAGAGACGTCAAATCGACCTTGATTGAGATTGATCGCCATCGGAGCAAGATACTTGGTGTGGTTCTTAACAACCTACCAGTCAAACGCGGCAAACAACGTAGTTGATGTCGTTATACTAATCTGGATCAAAGTATGTGGTTTTGTAAATTTAATATGAGCTACCGTTCTATCGGAACTTTGGGACTAACTTTATGCGTCGCGCATACCTTGTTCTCAATTAAGTCTGCGGTCGCTCAACATAGAAGCGATATCGTCCTCAACACTGCACAAGCTGCCGAGTCGAGTCAGAACGACGGGCCGCCGGACGTACCCGACCAGCGCTCTGCCAATGATCGAGGTTTAAGTCTTGAAAAGCTTGATGTGGGTGATCGGTTGCGGATTAGCTTCTATGATCGCACTGACCTGACAGGAGAATATGTTGTTCGATCTGATGGGAAGCTCTCCATACCGCTGCTTGGAATGTTTCGTGTAGCAGGTAAGACAATAGACATTTTCGAGCAGGAGTTGAATACCGCCTACGCCAAGAATACTACCCGGGCGACGCATATTCGTATCGACGTTCTAACACGCCGCCGCATATTCGTAATTGGATTTGTCACAAAACCTGGTGCGTTTCAGTTCGAATACGGCATGACAGTGTTGCACGCCATAGCGCTTGGAGGAGGCCTGTACCGGCCTCCAGCATTAGCAAGCGAGCGCCCCACCAAAGAGGCATTGTCGCGCTACACGCTTCGCCGTCAGCAAAGTCTCGATTCTTTGAAGCGAAGATTGGCACGGCTGTCGCGCTTCGTAGCCGAAAAAGACAATGTCGAACTCAAGGGTTTACCGCCAGCATTGGTCAAACTTGCAGGACAGGAGGAAGCAGGCGGCCTGATTGAGGTCGAACGGCGCGTTATGGATCAACGTGTTGCCAAACATAGGCGCGAGATCTCAGGTATGGAGCGTGTCGCCGTGCTTGCGGACGATGAAATTGCTGCTTTTACAAGTCTACATGAGAGACTCCAGGAACTGGTGCGACTAAGCAAACTAGAGCGGGACGGTTTGCGGAACTTGGAACGCAAAGGCCTGACGACTCGATCACAGATCGTCTCTCTTGAGCGTGTAACGACGGATTACGAGGGCCGGACACGCGAAGTCCTGGCATCAATCGCACGTGCCAAACAAATTCTCGCCGCTGCCAGACGAGACAAGGCTCTTAGTGTGCTTAATAGATCGCTGGAAATCGAAAAGGAAATTGCCAAGCTGCAGGAAACGATCGCCAGTCTGAAACTCCAACTAGAATCAGCTGAAACTGACTTAATAAACGCCCAAGGTTTTGTCGTCGGAAAGAAAACTGTGCCAATTGTTTTGTATGAGATTGTTCGCCGAAGTCCGGATGGTCATGTCAAATTGAAGGCTACGCAAACCGACGTTTTGCGGCCCGGCGACGTCGTTAACGTGATCTCTGATCGTGAATTGCAGAAGCCAATCGCGGGTCGGTAACAATTCGATCCAATGCTAATTACTTGCTGTGTGCGCCGTACACAGCCTTACGGCTGAGGTACTGATGTTGTGGTTTTAGCTGTGCTTTGACCATGAGTGGCACGCTGACTGATTTGCGCGATCTGAACAACCATGATGGCCGTTGGTGTGGACCCCGTGTGGACCAGAAAAACAGCGGCGCATTAGCGCGAGACATAGGGTGCTGATTTCATTGAAACTAATGGTGCACCGGAAGGGATTCGAACCCCTGACCCCCAGATTCGTAGTCTGGTAGTATCTGCAATCTCCTGAGACACGTAGAAACGTCCTGAAACCATTTTTTGTTGTAATATTATATTGTTATATGTGAATCTATCTTTCAACCTGTTTCAAGAACATTCAGCAATTCACATCTTTATGGGCCAATTATGGACCAAATAGGAGAACTGCTCTACTCTGCCCACCATGGTGAAATCGACCTATCAAGACCGGTTACTTCCCGCTAACGCCAAAGCGATTCAGAAGATCGTGAAAGGTGCCGGCAAGCTAGCCTCTGTAACTGAATTCCGGTTCAATGGCGCACGCGGGTTGGTGTTGCACGTTCTGCCGAGTGGAACGGCAACGTGGTACTTCCACTACGACGTTGCAGTTGGATCCACGCGAAAGCGCCGTAAGCTCAAGCTTGGACGTCTTGACGACCTTTCACTGGCCCGGGCCACTATCGAGGTCGAACGTCTTCGACCTCATGTCCAACAAGGTGCAGATCCTGTCGCCACAAAAACTGCAACGCGGGAGGCTCTAACCCTCAAGGGCCTTGCCGCGGCGCGATTTGAAAAAGGCGATCAGCTTCGGCCTAGCACGCGGCGCGATTACGAGCACATTCTACGCAAAGACGTCCTACCCTTCGTCGGTGATCAGCCCGCAAAATCAGTCACCCGAGATGACGTAATCAGCGTCTTGGATCGGATGACTAATCGTGGCTCCACGCGACGCGCAGACACTACTCGTGCGGTCATCAGCTCCATCTTCAATTTTGGGATAGACAGAGGGCTCGTTCAACTCAATCCAGCGTCTGGGCTACGCAATCGACACGACAATCAACCCCGAGACGTGGTTGCAAGTGAAACTGACATCCGCAAGTTATGGAAGGCGATGGACGGTGGGACCGCAGCCATGTCGCCAGCGATAGTGCTGATCACAAAGCTCGCGCTTCTTACAGGTCAGAGGCGAACGGAGATAACGGCCGCGCGCAAGAGTCAACTCGACCTCAAACCGCTATCTCCATTGCTCACGACACCGAGGGGCATGGCGAAAAACAGAAACGCGCATCGGGTGCCGTTAAGCCCTCAAGCTGCCGCACTTTACCAATCGGCATTGGAGGCATCAGGTGATAGTGAGTACGTCTTTCCGGGCGAACGGACTTCTACCCACATTGCACCTCAGTCTGTCTCGAAGGCGACGACGGGTACAGGCCTATCTTCTCCGACCATCACGAGGCGGAAACGATAGGCCCATACATCCTCCAAACCTGGAAAGTTTAGGGACTTGCTGGTGGATCATCATCATTATTGCTGGTAACTGCCACCACTATCCCTGCGACACCACCGACGACAAGGCCACCAACGAGCAGAGGTGAAATTGGTGGTGGGGCGGGAGGCGCGTTCCCGACAACCTGCTCTGCAGGAGGCGGAACAGCGTCGCCTTCAGCGCCTTGGCGACCCGTCAAGGCAGCCATATCAATGAAGGTTGATCCATTGGTGCAGGGGGCCTTAGACGCGATTTGCCAGATACGACCGACACCAACGCGAACTTTGCAAGAAGCGCCATACGAGATTACAGCGAAACCGCCGTCACGCACCAACACCTGAGCTCCAGGCTTCGCCGGTGTTGAGTCGGATACCGGCGTAAAGCCGTCACCAGAATTCAAAAAAACACGTCCACTTTGTGTTGAAACCGAAGCCGCTTGTGCCACCGCCGACACTGCGAAAAAACCAGCAAAAAAAGCTACAGAAGCAAGGCGCATCTGCTGTCCCCCCCAAATTTAATGCGTACCACCCGGCCCTCTGCTGCAATACAGCACCCGAATGACGAATTTAGGTAGTATACAAATAACCTCGATCGGGACAAGCGATGTAATTCTGTGTTCCACACTTTATTAAAAGAACTTCTAGTTCAATGTGTTAGACCTCTCTAACTGCAGATTGTTGAACCAGACATCGCCGGAGATAAGCTCCTCTGAAGCGGAACGTGATTCGTGGAAAAGGCGTAGGACCTGCCCCTTACAGCCCGCATCATTCGGCACACTGAATTCAAAGCGGAAATCCTTCCATTCCTTGAATTGCCCGATTAGCATTTCTGTCTCGGCCAAAACATTGCGTGTGCGACCAACACAGCGAATCTGCCAGCGCAGCCCGCGTTTCGCGTCGATCTTGCCTCGAAACAGGCCTTTAAACCGATAGTCACCAGGCGCAAGGGCTAGAGTCTGGCTGGTCTCTGGAAAGCGCACGCGCCCAACGCCAAAGCTAATGTGCAAAGCCTGATCGTCCGTTCTTCCCTCCAATGGCTCAAAACCGATCACAGCATTGCGCGGTCTCGAAATACGCCAATCGAACGGAAGGCCTGTTGGTTCATGATCGAAACCTGCGTTCTGTAAAAGACCAAGCGTTTCCAATTCGTCGTCAGGCATAAGTTGTAGCCACGCATTGTAAGCGAGATCGACCCGTTCTTTCGAAATCAAGAAATCAAGATATGGTCGCAACTCCTCGTCCGTTGGCGCGCTTCCAGCATCCTTTAATGCGATCATGATTATCAAAGGCGTATTGACATCGCTAACGCGTCGTGGAATTTCGTTAAACAACACGCGCCGCCAACTAGGCGACGTCGCGAGCTGTTCTTGCAGAAGGGCTCGACCATTTGGGTCCTCGGCCATTTGGCCCAAATAGCTCACAACGTAAGGCGCCAGCTGAACTTTCGTGCGTAACAAAATGTCTGCGTACTCCAAGACCAATGCCCAATCCTTGCGGTAATAACTGTCATTGAGAAGCCAGAACAAAGCAATTGTTTCGCGTCGCGATCGTTTAACGGCGGCCTGCATCAAAGCTCGCACACGCGACGCGTCCTCTGTCACCTCAGCCAACAAGCGAAATGCTGTGGCATTGAGTGGATCGCTCTTGATGACCCGCGTTGCTAGTGATCGGATTTGGCCCCTAATCTCAGCTTTTTTTGCATCAGCTTCCGACATTGTCAGGCGCGGTGCTGCGTGTTTTGCGGCGGTCCCATTGTTTTCTGCCGCACTGGTGTATTCTTCGCGATCCAGAAGCTCTTTCTCTTCGCTCAGACTTAGCAGTTCGGTTCGCAATTGTTTTGCGCGACTGAGGAGCGCTACCGGGTGTTCAGTACTTAGGCGCAACGCCGCTTCAGGCGAATCCTGAGCAAGCACATAGGGTAGGGTCGAAGACAAAACGAGCCAAACCAAGCCAGCGCCCACGATCCCCATAAAAGCAGCCCGCTTTGGCCGCGATGCAAGCGTATCGATAGTTAGGCGCACGCCGTTAAAAAAAGACTGCCACCAGGATCGAAGCCGTATCATGTGTGCGTCCTCAAACGTCTTAGAAACCGCTGCAACAAGCTGACCCGTTCGATACGGTGCATCTCAAGTTTTTTGCCATGTCGTTGTTTTCTCTTCGATCTTTTTGACAGCTGCCTCTTGTTTAAGCCGACGTGATGCTTGGCACTCGCCAATTTTTTGTCGTAAGCCTTACGGCGGTCGGCGGTCTTCAGGTTCTCCCAGGCAGATGTCACTCGGTTGATGAATATGGTTCGATCAATCGCACCCTCATCAGCATTCATCCCCGCAACATCTGGGTGTAGCCACTTCATGAGCAGCGCCATATGACTGCGCAATTCGTTGCTAGACGCATCAGAATTGAGACCTAGGATTCTGTAGCTGTCGGAATCCTGACTGAGCAAAATCTGCTCAATAAAAAACCCTGCCGCTGTACGCAAAACTGGCGCTGTCCTCTCCGTCAAAGCTTGTGCCTGTGAAATGGCGTTGGTGTCGCCGGATGCAACTTTCAAGAGAAGAACAACACCATCTGGCAGGGGTGCATTGTGCTGGGCTCGAACCTTCAAGGGGGTATGGGTTATCGCCAATGCGGCGAGCAATGCCGAAGGCTTTTCCATTGTTAACTCACTGAGGGACTTGCGAGCCGAGGTTCCTGTACACTAGGCTCCAGCGGCGCAGACGACCTGCCGTAAGTATATGCTTCAGCGCCATAACCGTATCCATAGCCATAACCATAGCCCGCAGTTTTTGCGTCAAACTTGGTCAACACAGCACCAACCAGATTTGTTTTGGATTGCCGCAGGCGCATCAATGCATTTTTGATTGCACCTTTTCTCTGCTCACCTGCACCCACGACAAACACGGTTGCTGAGGCCGCGCTTGATACCAATTGTGCATCAGCAAGCCCGAGTAGAGGCGGTCCATCGAGAACAACAAGATCGAAGACCTCTAGTCCAACCGAGATTAGAGAGAACATACGTGTTCCTCCGAGGAGGTCAGCAGCATTTGGCGGCAACGGGCCTGACGCCATAAACGCCAGGTTTGCATGATCTGTCGCTTGAATGACCTCTGGAGGAGAAACAGAGCCCGTTAGATAGTTGCTGAGGCCCGTTGAATTGTCTCGGTCGAGCTTTTGGTGAAGTGACGGTTTGCGCAAATCCGCATCAACCAACAGCACCTTCATACCCATTGTTGCAAAGTGGCGCGCGATAGCGATTGATGTTGTTGATTTCCCTTCTCCTGGCCCAGCGCTTGTAATCGCAATTGAATTTGGCAAGCCAGACTCCGTCGAGAACTGAAGCGCTGTCGCAAGCGACCGATAAGCCTCGGACACCGCAGACCGAGGGTCGGCGAAGTCCTCCAAAAAGCGCTCTTTGGTTTCCAATGCTGGTATGATCCCAAGCGTCGACAAACCGAACATTTGTTCCACATCTTCGGGCGCGCGCACCTTGTCGTCGAGAATTTCGAAAAGGTAGGCCAGTCCCAACCCCGCGCCAAGACCGAGCATTAATGACAAAAGGAGCGCCCGAACGATCCTAGGCGAGGACGGGAATGAAGGCTTCGTGGCTTTATCAACGATAAAGACATTGTTGGTTCCGACAGCACTTGCAACATCCACTTCCTTATAGCGCTGCAAGAGACTGTTATACAGACCCCGGTTGGTTTCGACCTCGCCCTTCAAGGAATTATATTGGATGCCACGTTTCTGCAGATCGAGAACCAGTGCACGAAGCTCAACGATCCGTTGCTTCATCTCAGTCTCTTGAGCCAACGCCGAGTCATAGCTTGCTTTTAGCGAACTTTTGATCGTCTTGACCTCAGACGCAAGCTGGCGGTTAATTTCATTCATTTTGTTTTTGATCTGAACCATGGCCGGATAACTTGGCTTAAAAGTTTCCAGCTTCTCCTCGTACTCTCTTGTCAGCTCATTTCGGTTAACACGCAGACCGTCAATCACTCTGTTGGACAAGAGCTGAGGTACGTTAATCGCGTCCGAACCTTCAATTTGGAGCGAGAGCTGTTCGGCTTTCACCCTATCTGAAATGAGCTGCCCAAGAGCTGCGTTCGCCGCAGCCAAATTGTTCTCAGCAATTGAAGACTTCTCTGTGACTTGAATGATTTGTTCGCGCTCAGCAAACTCGATCAATGTCTTTTCGGAGTCTGCAAGACGAATCTTTAACTGCTTAACTTGGTCCTCCAGAAACGTCTTTGCGTACGAATTCGCTTGAAACCTTTTATCAAGGTTGGACGCGACGTACGCGGCAGCGTGCGCATTGGCGATACGTTGCGCACGAGCCGGATTTGGATCAGCATAAGTTAAATCGACCAGCCGCGATCCTGGTACAGGACGGATGCCCATGTTGTAGGCGACTACACCTACAGCATTGTTTTGTAAATCTGAGGCAGACGCAGCGTCCTGGTCCGCCTTGGAAGCAAACAACTGTCGGATTGCGCCAATTGCAGAGACGTTTCGCGCTTCATTGAAAGATTTGTCGTTTTCAAGCTGCAACGCCGAGACGATGCGCTCTGCGATAGCTCGGCTCTTCAGCAACTCATATTGCGTGCGCAAAAACTCTCTACCGCCGGCCTCCACGGGGCTTGTCCCACCACCCTCGACAACCTTTTGCGCTTCCTTATCAATTTGAATGCGAACTTTCGCCGTGTACATCGGCGTTTGCATGAACGTGGCGACACCTCCCAATGTCAGGCACATCAACGCGACACCCAGAATTAGCCACTTCCGTTTGAGAACCAAACGAATGTATTGTTGCAGCGTTGCCGCAAGCTCATCGCCGCCTTCATCCGGATAGTCCGGATATCCCCGCGTGGCATAGTAGTCGGTCCGAGCGACCGCCCCATTGTTGCCAGCGGGAACGAGCTGCCCGCGGTCGTCTGGCGGTTGTTGATCCCGATTTTCGCGCGCGTCCTGCATTCAAGCAACTCACTTAACTTAAGGCTAAAGCCATTCCGCCTAGATAACTGCGAACACGCTGGTCAGTCGCAAAGCCTTGAGAATGAAGTCAAAGCTCTGCTTCACCGCTGAAGGGTTTGCAACGATGACATCGCCGGCTTGCAACTCAGGATCCGACACCTTGCCGCTTCGTAAGTCGGCCATGCTGAAACGCGCCGCCGAACGCTTGCCTTCAGCTTTCCGAAACACTACGAGCGTGTCGTCGGAAATAGACGTATCCAACCCTTGCGCAACAGCCAGTGCCTGCAGCAATGACATCCCTCCCTTTATCGGATACACGCCAGGCTTTTTTACCGTCCCCTCGATCGTTATGCGCTGACTGTTATGCTCCTTGACGAACACAGTCACCTGTGGATTTTGCAGATATTTATCACCCAAAGTCTTCGTTAGTTTTTGTTCAACTTCTCGCGCCGTTTTGCCCGCGACGTTGATCTCGCCAACGAGTGGATAATTCATCGTTCCAGCTTCTGACAGTTGCACCGATTTGGAAAGTTCCGGGACCTTGAAGACAGATATTTCAATCACGTCCAACGGCCCGATTTTGTAGGCTTTGCTGCCCGGATTCGCGACTGACGTCAGCGCGGCCACGGATTTTCCAACGTCCGGCGATTTAGCAACATCGGAAGACTTGGCAGCAAGCGAATTAGCTCCCGTAACCACTTCGCCTTCTCCACCATGCCCAAGGCGTGGTGAATCAAGCGAGACGTCAGTTACCGAAGACACGCCGCAAGCGCTGACCAATGCTGCCGCCAGCAGTAGCACTATGCATCTCAGATAAGTCATTGTTTCCCCGTAACTCATAAACTAACGGTGCACCTTGAGGTGCCGGCATTTCATTTGGCATTTTGTTCATCAAAATACCTGCGGGTCTCGTCACAACAAGATCATGTGCTTCCTGTACCCCAACCAATGCTTCAGCAGCAGCATGCCCTTTCCATAAGTCTGGCGGCCGCTTTTTCATGTTGTGGGCATCGCTAGCCAATATATGGACAAGACCCTCTTCCAACATCCGCTCAGCCCAATACTGCGCCCTGCTTCCAAATCTACCGTGCAGCGAGCCCGACGTGACTTGCAGCCAAACACCACGAGCAGCGAGGCGTTGGACAACATGGTATTTTTTCTCGATCCACCGCAGTCGTTCTGGGTGCACGAGTATCGGCACGAAACCAGCGACGAGAACATCGAAAAAAAGTTGCTCCAAATAGATAGGTGCGATGTGTTCCGGCGGCTCAACAAGAACGAATTTGGACGTTCCGAGCGGCACAAGACGGTCATCACGCAAGCGCTTTACAAAGTCCTGCACGACATGATTTTCAGCGCCGGGAACCAAAAGAAGGTCTATGCCGGCATCGTCAATTCTGGCCTGCAGGTCGCAGACAGCATTTCGGATCTCAGGCCCAGTATTATGATACAGCCCTTCAATAATATGCGGCGTGCACGCCACACATCGAACACCTTGGTCGACATAGGCGCGCGCCATATCCAGAGACACGGCAACATCGTGTGCTCCGTCATCAACACCAGGCAAAAGGTGATTATGAAGATCTAACATTCCGCCCCGATATCTTCACGCAACAAACTAAAATTAGATGATATGAACAATTGCGCTCTAATTATGATTTACCTGCTGACTAGCTTCCATTACAGCCAACCAATACCGGCCCCTCTTGGGGCTGTACAGCGTCTGTGGCAGACATTCGTTCTGTGGTGCCCCTACAGCACATAGATCCTGAAATTAATCTCTTTATAAGTTATAAGGCTTGCAATCGTGCGGCGCAATATATTTACTGATCATCAGACGGGATACGTTGTGTGTTAAGTATTTATCCTGCGTGTGGGGACAAGCCCTGGCGATTGTTTGTTGTTTGGGTGAAGTTGTGGAGTTTTTGTTGTGCGTAAATTTATCTTTGTACTAATTATCTGCGTAATGGCGCCTGGCACGGCTGCAAATGCTGCTCTCTTGAATGGCATAGAAGGTAACGTGCGCGTCAACAAGGTATCTGGCTTCCGAACGGTGACAGGCGCCACAAATGTTGCCCCCGGGGACAGAGTTACCGTACGCGGCGAAGGCCAGGCACTCGTTCAATTTGATAATGGCTGCGTTGGAAGAATTGCCGCAAACCAAACCGTTACTATTCCAACTGATCCTCCGTGCGAACCAGGAGCTGGGGCAGACAATACGCCGTTAATCCTTGGTGGCCTTGCCGTCGCCGGCGGCGTTGGGATCATTATTGCTGTCGCAAATGACGATGACGATCCTCCTCCAGCCCCAGCAAGCCCATAGGAGTCAGCTGGCTTGCAACCCTATCGGACGGTGTTGGTTCTCTCGGTTTTGGTATTATCGACATCCGTTTTTTTCGGTGGGGCAACTCGAACGGGGTTCGCGGGTGACGTTGTAGTTCAGCTGCTCGCGATCCCATTATTATTAGTGAGTGCTTGGGCATGGCTCGAAGCGCCTAAGCCCGCAGGACGTCCACCACTCCTAATTTGCCTAGTGTTATTGGCAGGGATCGTCGCATTTGCAATTCAGCTGATCCTGCTTCCTCTCGCGCTCCAACCAGACACGCCCCCCCACCTTTTGGCCACCTCTGGATTGGCTTTAATTGAGCATCGAGGTGAATGGGCGCGACTTTCATTGACGCCTCATGAAACTTGGGCTTCGGCGTCATCCTTGATTGCACCAATTGCAATATTTATGGGCACTGCGCTACTCAACAGCCACGCGCGACTAACTCTATTTCGCATTGTTCTGGCTTTGGGCGGGATTGCCCTCTTGCTGGCATTTCTGCAAATTGCGCAGGGTCCTGAAAGCGCACTTCGGTTTTACGAATTCACCAATCGCAGCGAGGCCGTTGGCTTCTTCGCCAACAGAAACCATTTCGCAGCGCAACTCTATATAACACTCGTTTTTTCGGCGGCTTGGTTCGCCACTTCTACGAGGGGATTTCTTCAACCCGGAGCGGTCAATTCGAGAGCAATCCTTCAGTTCGCCGCGGCGCTCGCTTTTGTGATTGCAATCGTAGCGGGACTGGCGATGGCACGATCTCGCGCGGGCGTCTTCCTTGCCATGGTGGCAATCGTCGGAGTTTTGTTAATCGCCGTTCTCAATCAAACGAAATTAACCGCCACCAAAACGGCACAACAATCAATGGCAGGCCGCATATGGCTTACAGCTCTTGGCTTTGCCGTAGTATTCGCCGCGCAGTTCGGTTTAACGCGAATTCTCACGCGGTTTGATCGTGATCCACTTGAGGATCTGCGCATTCCTTTAAGTTCGACAACATTGGAATCCGGCCTCGCCGCATTGCCTTTTGGCACCGGTATAGGTTCCTTTGTTCCAGTTTATGCGGCTTACGAAAAAAGCGGCGACCTATTTCGTGGCTACGCCAACCGTGCTCACAACGACTTTGCCGAACTTGTGCTTGAAACCGGCGCCTTCGGAATAGTCCTGATCGCGGCATTTGTTTTTTGGGTGGCCGCCCGAACATTTGCCGCTTGGTTCAAAAGCGCGCCAGAAAGTAACTACGACAACGTATTGCTTCGACGTGCAGCCACCATTGCGATTGCGCTTTTGCTCGCGCATTCGTTTGTAGATTACCCCCTTCGCACGACGGCTCTGGCTACAATATTTTCTTTTTGTTGCGCCCTACTGGTTCCGCCACCTTTGTCTATGCCTGCGCCGCGGCAAGTCCCGAGCACACAGGGCCGACAAACAACCCGACTTGAGCCGAAAGAGGTTATTCCGGCCACGGAGCCAGTCAAGCGTGAACAATGGCGGACCGATATCGAATGGCCGGAGTCATGGACGAGCAAACCAACAAATAAGCACCGCGACAAAGACACCTAATTCAGTCCGTGGAATTTGATTACGCTCAATATTTTTGTTGCACATGGCCTACAGATATTCTCATGACAAATTATTTTCAAGAATAACAAAATAGTGTGTTGCACATGCCGTGTAGTGGTGACTATTATCTGTGGTGGGAACATTATAGATAAGCCAGCCGATCATTTGACTACCAATTGAATTTAGCGGGGGCTTTCGGCGTGCCGAAAGATTTTGTGTTGCGTAGATTTATAAGTTTACAGATTGATCTTTTAATTATACTCGTCGCGACGTGTTGTGCGTTGCTTTTGCGGGATAATTTTGCATTTTCGTGGGCTCGCTTAGTCGAGGTTTCGCCGTACTTCGTCGCAACACTTTCTGCTTCGATAATCATTGTGCCCCTTTCTGGATTGAGCCAAACGTTTTGGCGGTTCAGTTCGATGCCTGACTATGTGCGAATTGTCTGGGTCGTGGCCGCCATTGTTCTCCTAACTGTTCTTCTTACGTTTGCGACGAACCGGCTCGATGGGGTCGCGCGCTCACTGCCGATTTTGCAATTTTTTGTGGCTGCAAGCCTGATGGTGGGCTCACGTGTCATTTTACGCCTTCGCCATGTTGCTCGCGAACGCCGCCTTCCAGCAATTGCGCCTCTTACCGTTGTCGACGAGCCAAATTCAAAAACAGTTTTGGTTGTCGGCCTTAGTCGCCTTACAGAGACTTACCTTCAGTCCATTGATGAACTTGCAAAGGGCCGGATCAAGGTGGCAGGCCTTGTCGGCCAACGCGATCGTCACGTGGGTCGCCTCGTTGGCCAATACAAAGTGCTCGGGCTTTCAGAACAGATCGATCAAATCGTTGCGGACCTCGAAGTGCATGGCGTGATGATTGATAAGATCGTCGTCACAACAGCCTTTGAGTCGTTGAATGCCAACGCACAATCAGCACTCTTGAATATGGAACAGGCAGGCTCAATTGAGTTGCAATTTTTGTCAGAGCAACTCGGCTTTATCGACGGACCTCAAAAGCCCTCTTCTGCAATAGCGGCGAAAAAGTCGCAATCAGATTCTCAGGTTAGCTTTGAAATTCCAGCCAAGGACCTCAATGCGATTGCCCGTCGAAAATATTGGCGGATAAAACGCTACATCGACGTTGTCGCCGCGTCATTTCTGATTATCGGTCTTGCCCCCATAATCGCACTTGTCGGCATAGCTGTTGCTATAAATATTGGACTCCCCGTTGCGTTTTGGCAGCAGCGGCCGGGCCTCGGCGGACGCCCATTCCGATTATTAAAGTTGCGTAGCATGAGCCCAGCGCGTTCCCCCGAGGGCTATCGTCGGTCCGATGAAGCACGCACATCCCGGTTCGGAAACTTCTTGCGGAAAACACGCCTCGATGAGCTGCCCCAGCTCTTCAACATCCTAAAAGGCGATATGTCCTTCATTGGTCCTCGCCCTCTACTCCCGCGCGACCAATCAAAAGCGCATCGCGCACGCCTGTTCGTTCGCCCTGGGCTCACAGGATGGGCACAAGTTGTCGGCGGCCGAGAGGTCTCGGCCGAAGATAAGGCGGCTCTCGACGTTTGGTATGTACAGAATGCAAGTCTGTCGTTGGATTTGAAAATCGTACTGCGCACCATCCCAATGGTGATCTTTGGCGAAACGACCTGCAGCAACACCATCAGCAGTGCTTGGCAGGATCTCGGTCGTTCAGGTGTTCTTAGAACAAACAACATTGCGTTTCTTCAGCGCCAAAACCCGGCACTGGCTCAACACCAACCAGGACCCAGCCGTTTGTGGGCCTAATTTAATATTCGTTCAAGAAGCCGACCCGTGCGGTCAGCATCTTTAGACTGGAGCATGAACGGCAAGGCGGGAACATCACGTGCGGTCTGACGATATTTAAGAATGTAACTCTTGGTGTTTTCACCCGGAGTGCGGTAGCTTAGAAACACATTTTCTGACGTCTCGCCAGCGCACTCAACAGTATCCATGCAACCAAGTCTCAGGATGGAACATCAAGCGCATATAGACTTTTAAGTCTAGCTTCGTGATTTAATCGGAGGCTAAACGTCACTTTCAAGAGCGTCTAACTGACATGTTGCCTTGGATACGCACACTCTATGGAGCAGCTACAATCGCTATCGCTGCACTGGCCTTTTACTATGCCATTATTCATCGGGGCAGCTTTCCCAACCACAAATGGATATACGGTTACAACGATCTGCTCCTGCACTTCGGCATCTTTGCCTTACTCTCAATCTTCGCAGCGTCGGCAACTAAGCAATCGCTATGGGCTCCTCTTAGTTGCTCTCTTTTTGCAACTTGGCTCGAAGCGATGCAACTTATGGTACCTGGGCGTACAGCCAGCCTGATCGACCTTGTGGCGAGCCTCTCTGGCATTTTGATAACGTGGTTTGCAATGATCGGTTCGAGAAACTTGGCCGTTCATTATTTGATGCGCAACGATCGCTCAGCTGGTGCTGTGAAAAAATGAAAACAGTCCTATCTTCGTCTCAAGCTCATTGTTGCCAGTTGCAGGTATCAGTTAAAATTCAGTGCTGGTAGGCACCAATCAGAAGTGATGATCTAAGTCGATCGTGACCGCTGTTGCGCAACATTCGGCGTTATTGAGCAAGCTCACGGGCCGTACCTCCCGCGAAGGCGCGGGCTGGCCCTCCGCAGGGGCGGCGCAACGCGCCGGGCCGCGGTCGCGGCCTTGAACGCCGATTGGCGCGAAGTGCTAGCCTCAATCCCTGGTCACCCACTCAAAACAGCGAGGAGGCATAAATATCTGATATCTTCATATAAGCACCTATTTCACAGTGAGAAATCCAATGACGACCAAATCGACTGTAGAGAGATCCAGGAGAATTACGTAATCAATGGTTATTGCCGCGTCGACTAGTCACCTTTCTCGGTCACTACAGGTATCTTAATGCAATCAACCACAAAGAAAGTAATCTCTGTAGAGAATTCCACCTGGAATAATATCGGTGATGCGTTTTACCAATATTCCTTGCAGAATATGATTTCTGAGGCATTGCCCGAATATGATGTCGTCAGCATCGATGGGCCGCCAGCTCGTGCCTTCCGGCCAGGCCGCTATGCATCCAATGTTTTTGATACACGCAGCTGGTCGAGCGCCGATCACATTGTATTTTCTGGTCCTATTCTCGGTAGAATGTTCTTCCAATATTACGCGGAAATCATCCAGGCGATTTTGCGGCGTGGCGCAAGTTACAGCCTTCTTAGTGTACACGCTGGCGGAGAGGGTGCGGACTACGACAAGATCCACTTGTTTCTGGAGAAACATCCCCCCAAAGCCATTCACACCCGCGATCATCCGACATTCAAGAAATTCTGCGATTTGGTTGAATGTCGACTGGACGGCGTGTGTTTTGCTTTCTTTGTCTCCAAATTGGAGCAGATACCGCGATTGGATCCGGACCAACCTTATATCTGCTCCAGTTTCCACAGCATGCGTGAGCCGGAGATCATGTTGAGCGATGCACAAGCGGAGCATTTTCTGGAAAGTGGTCCGCAGTTAGAATTCTCCTCCAGGAAGTTACTGCCCTGGCGGTATTACAGGCAT
Organism: Gammaproteobacteria bacterium; assembly: GCA_021773815.1. Lineage (GTDB taxonomy): Bacteria > Pseudomonadota > Gammaproteobacteria > Steroidobacterales > SMWD01. The sequence goes on along the minus strand of JAJFJS010000133.1, from coordinate 22,939 downwards.
CTGGAATTTAACAGTCGCTATCCAAAAGAGATTAGTCGTTGGCGCATTGTTCGGCCGGTCCACGGATTTTACCCACTACCGCATCTCATATTCAGTCGTCCGAATTCGTACATCAGCTACAATCCATTGAATTTCCTCTCAGCATACAAATATTGCGACGGCACGATTTCAGATCGCGTACATGCCGGGGTTGTCACGTTGTCGTTTGGACATCCATCCTATGTTGTTCGACTGGATTCTCGATCGGCCTTGTTTGATGGTATCGGAATCGAGAGGCATGGAGAACTGATGGTTCTGCCGAGGGAAAATCTAGAAAACGCCTATCAAAAACACCTATCCTGGCTCAAGACCGATTTCGTAGCGGCCATCGAGAATTAGACCGCGGACATGATGACCGAGCGGAATAAAAGGTTGTTCAAGGGCGTTGCCGCCGATGGCGTCTTTCAGCTTTCGCAGATGGTCATCCAGTTTGCTGCTGTGCCGCTGCTTCTGTATTTCTGGGGTGTCGCTCTCTATGGTGAGTGGCTGCTTATCACGGCGCTGCCGGCCTTTCTTGCCATCAGTGATTTCGGCTTCACCCATGTGACTGCCCGCCAGATGGTCATGCAGGTCGCGGATGGTGATCAGGAAGGCGCTCTCGCCACCTTTCAGTCATCCTCGATTCTCGTCGGTGTGACCTCCGGCGTAATCGCTTTGGCGTTCTTTCTTCTGATCTCGCTCTTGCCGGTCGCCGCGACCTTCAGTATCAGCCGGATCGGTTCGGACGACCTTGTTATTATTGCCGCCCTTTTGGGGATAAAGATCATTATATCCATGCAAAGCGGAATGATGGGAGGGGCGCTGCAGGCGACGGGGCACTACCCATTGTTTTTCATGTGGTTGAGCGGCGTGTTTGTCGGCGAATTCCTGTTGTTCGCCAGCATCGTCGCGACCGACGGCGGTCCGGTCATGGCGGCGGGCGCCATGCTTGCCGCTGCTGTGGCTGGCATGGTGGTTTTACGCATCATGATCGGACGTTTGGCGCCCTGGTTTCAATTCGGTCTGTCGTCCTTTCGCTTTGAAATCGTCCGCAAACTTGCCAAACCGGCCTTCGCCGCCTTATCGTTCCCAGCCAGCAACGCCCTCAATTTTCAGGGCACGCGCCTGATAATCGGCTCTGTGCTCGGTCCCGCAGCGGTGGCCCTGTTCGCCACCCATCGTCAACTGGCCGGATTTGTTACCCAGACCAATATTTTCGGAAAATCAATGAATGTGGAACTCGGCTTGGCTTATGGCGCCAACGATATGGCTTCATACAGAAGGTTATCTCTGCAGATCATCCAGATCCTGTTTTGGATTTCGTTGGCGGCAGCCATTGCCATCGGCATTGCGGCCTGGTTTCTATTCCCCTCGTGGACAGGCGGTAGGCTGCAGTTCGATCCTTTGCTATTCATCCTGCTGCTGACCGGTGCCGTCGGCGAGGCGATCTGGCGGGCGGCCTTCCAACCTGCGTCGGCAACCAACAGACACATATATCTTGCCAAGATCGCCCTGATCTTCACGGTCGCCATGCTACCGCTCATGTATGTTCTGTGTCATCAGTATGAATTAATCGGAGTTGCGACGGCACTCCTTGTGTGTGTTGGTCCGTTATTGGTTTATGCGGTTAGAAATGCACTGGTTCTCACCGGTGCCGGCGTTTGGGAGCTTCTCGGCTACGTGCTGCATCCACCTATGCGACTGTTATTTCAATATATTTCCTCGTCAGGTTTATACGATCGAAACAAACGCTCAGGTTCTTGAGCTTCAGGTGGAAGGCAGTGCGCTGATTCGGATTGGCTCAAAATGAAGAAGGAATTGAAAAAACACTTAAAATCACTGATCGAAGGTGCGACGGGAAACCGCGTATGGCTTGAACACCCATCCACTAACGAGCAGCTCACTCAGTTAATGCGGTCTGTGCGTCCTGTCGCAACAAAAACTAAACTTAGACGTTTTGGACCGAAAGGCGATGGAGCCTATTTGCTTCCCAATGATCTTGAGGGGATATCGGCCTGCGTTTCGCCTGGCGTGTCGACCGAAGTGGACTTCGATCTAGAGATTGCGCAACGGGGTATTCCGGTTTTTATGGCGGATGCATCGGTAGAGGGGCCCCCGATCAATCATGAGAATTTCAGATTCTATAAAAAATTCATTGGCGCTCATCGCGACGATATGTTCATGACATTGGATGATCTGTGCGATGAAATACCAGCCGAACTCGATGGCGATAGATTGTTGCAGATGGATATAGAAGGGGCCGAATACTGCGTATTGCTCGACGTAAAAGAAGAAACGTTAAAAAAATTCAGAATCATGGCAATCGAGTTTCATTTTCTCCCACAGCTCTTTTCCAGTTTTTCCTACAATATCATCAACTCCGTGTTTAACAAATTGCTGCTGCACCACAGGGTCGTCCATATCCATCCAAACAATTGTTGTGGAGTGGTGCGCAAAGGCCGGTTTGAAATTCCCCAACTTCTCGAATTCACATTTTACCGCAAAGACCGGGGGCACGTAGATACCGAAGCGAAACTACAGTTCCCACATCCTGAAGACGTTGATATTTATCCCGACAATCCTCCTCTCGTTCTTCCCGAGTGTTGGAGACAATAACGAGTGCGATCAGTGGTGACGCAGTATCTGGAAAATAGCATGCCGAATTTGCCATCAAACCGAACGAAACGTTTGAAGTGCCTGATCTCCACTGGTTTGGGGCGATTACATCTTGTGCAGTCGGCGCAGCATCTTGCTGAGGCAGGCGCGGACGTTGAGTTGGTTCAAGGCTGGGTGCCACGCCGGCTGCCCGATGCCGCGCTAAACCTGGCAGGATGGGTAGTTGGCTCGAAGCATCTGGCCAGTGGAATGAAAAAACGTCAGGCCCCATTTCTGGATCAGGCGAAAAACCATAGTAGTGCGGGACCTGAATTTCTGGCCTACGTCTTAAACAAATTAAGCCGACATGGGCTGATTGAAAGCGATACAGCAGCCCAGATGGCCTGGGCGATGTTCGGAAGATCTTCGCGCAGATATTTGAATGATCAGGATATTTTTCATGTTCGAGGCGGCGCCGGAGGCGGCGGTGCTATTGCTGACGCCCACAAAAAAAATATCAAGACGGTCGTAGACTTTAGCATTGCCCACCCTGCCTTTTTGCATAACGCGCTGGAAAGTGAGTTCCGACAATTTGATATTCCGTTCGCCATGAGTGCAGAAAATCAGTTCTGGAAATCTATCCTAGCAGACTATGAGTGCGCAGACCTTGTCGTTGCAAATTCGCATTTTGTAAGACAAACTTTAGTCGATCAAGATGGTAACGCAGAGCGAATTGCCGTTGTGTATTTAGGCGTGCGGGAGGATTTTTTCGGTCTCAAGACCGATTACTCAGCAGATCAGCAGCTTAACCTGCTTTTCACGGGCGGTTTTGGCATTCGTAAGGGCGCGCAATATTTGCTTCCGGCAATTCAGCATCTTATCGATGGTGGTGAGAATGTGCGCCTTACAGTAGTTGGCACTTTTAGTGAGGCCAAACCAATCATTGAAGCATTCCCACTCGGTGGTAGATTGAGTTGTATCGGCTTCATTCCTCAAAATGATCTGAAAGCCCATTTGGCTGCGGCCGACATTTATGTGTTTCCGTCTCTTGCGGAAGGGTGCGCCAGTTCGGGAATGGAGGCTATGGCTGCCGGTCTCCCGGTGATCGCTACCAAAGAGAGCGGGCTGCCGATTCGCCATGGTGAGAACGGCTGGTTAATCCCAGCTAAATCAAGAGAAGCCATCGCAATCGCTATTGAGAGACTTAGCAAGGACCAGCCCTTAAGAGAGCGGATCGGACGCGAAGCAGCTAAGACAATTTCTGAAAATTTCACGTGGGGGCATTATGCCAAGAATATGCTCAAAGTTTATGAGAATGTTCTTCAGAGCCGTGAATCCAGCACGCGATAGAATTTGATAACACGAAGTGCGAAAAAGACTTTCATACAAGCACATGCCCAAACACCGCGACCGCGGCGCAGAAATCATGCTGGCCTTGTTTGCCTCAACGCAAAAAGTATTCGTCGAATTCGTAGGCCGATTTATGGTCGCAGAATTTGTGGCCGCCATCGGACTTCTGCGCCAGAATAATCTTCAACAGTTGAACCGCCTTCCGGAACTGCGTTCGGTGCTTATCGGGTTCGGTATTCTTTTTTGTTCTTTGTTGATCAGTGATACTATCAACGCCTCGTCTCAAAACGACTCCCTTCGAGGCTTGGCTTCGGTTCTATTTGCGCTGATTTCTACCATTTTTCTCACAGGTCATATGAGGCGCTCAGCTTACGCACCTCATATCTTTCTTGTGGGAACCGCTCTTTCGTCCGTTATTTTCTTTGTAGGTGAGCTAGACTTGTCGGCTCAATTGGAAAACACGAATTATTTCAAGGTGAGGTTTGTTCCTATTCTTGTTCCAATTGTAGCTGTAGGCGCCACGATTTTCTGGGGAACTAATCGAATTTTGAGTGCAACTTTGTTTTTTGTGACCGGGGCTATCTTCTTCGCATTTGATGCCCGTTCTATGGGGGCAGTCCTTGTTCTGGCTTCGGGGCTTTTAGCAGTACAAATTATCGGTTTTCGTCCAAAGTTCGTTCAAATTTTCATCATAGCTGTGATCGGTACCGGCGCAGCCTATGCAGGATATGTCTATTATGTGGATGCCGTTTTGAACCACGGTTTCGGGGGCACCAATGCGCAGCAGTTGGCTCGACTTGATAACCCATACAATCCATTTGAACTTCTCCTTGTCGGTCGACCTGAACTTCGCGTGACTGCGGCAGCAGTGTCGGATAATCCGATCGTAGGGCATGGCTCGTGGGCCAAAGACAAAACCGGTGAATATTGGTGGCTGCTTTTGACTTCGACGGGAACCGAATACCGAGATCTTTCCTTTGATTACGAAAAGGGAATGATTCCCGCTCACTCCGTTATTTTGACCGCATGGCTATGGGCGGGAATAGGAGGATTATTGGGAATATTGATCGTCTACTGGACAGTATTGCGCATATTCCTGAACACTTTTTGGATCAATTCCAAACTTGCCCCAGTGTTGTGTCTATACTTTTTGGACATATCATGGGCGTTTTGCTTTTCTCCGTTCGGACACATACGAACGAGTTTCCCATTTGTCATTGCAATTTTCATCACGGCGGCCTTGCAATTAGGTCAAAAAAAATCAACTGAAAAAAAATTGCACCGATAGGAGCGTACTCTTGGACGGAAAGAAAAAAATGAAAATCTCCATTGCAACGATCTCTTTCAACCAAGCCAGTTTTTTGGACGCTTGCATCGACTCAGTTGCCAACCAGGAAGGCCCCTGGGAGCATATTATTGTTGATCCAGGATCAACGGATGGCTCACTAGACATCATCGAGGCCAATCGGGCGCATTTTTCACACATCGTTCTGGAAAAGGATGAAGGTCCGGCCGACGGTCTCAACAAGGGCTTCGCACGGGCGACGGGGGAGATATTCTATTACCTCAACTCCGACGATATAGTGCTGCCCGGTGCGTTCAAGGAGGCCCGTAAGTTTCTTGAGCATCATCCAGAGGTCGATGTGGTTTCAGGCGGGGGATATATTATTGACGAAAACGGAAACAAGAAAAGAAAACTGTGGTCTGATCCCGTATCCCGTTTCGGATTGGCACATGGGGGCTCCATATTGATCCAACCCTCTACCTTCATTAGGCATAAAGCCTTCCAAATGACGACAGGTTTCAATGTTCACAACAGTTCGAACTGGGACAGTGAACTCATCGTAGATCTGTTTGAAAAAGAAGCGAATTTCAAGCAGCTGAAACGATTTTGGTCAGGGTACCGAATTCATCAAGGAAGCATCACGGGAACCGCCCAACTTGACGAAAAGATAAACGCATGGGGCCGACGTAGATACGAGAAATTGGTGGGTAAAAAGCCTAATGATTTTTATTTTAAGACCATTGGGCAATATTTCAGGGCAATGCGGATATTCAGAAATCCAAGTATTGTCTTGGATAGAATTAGGAGCGGGAAAGTATATGGTGGAATGAACGAGAAATAAAATGCGAATATTGAAACTACTACTGGTCGCTCTTTTTCCTTGGAGAATAAGGAAATTCATTTACCAAAGAGTCTTTGGATTTAAGATTGGCAAGGGCTGTTACATTGGAAGATCGATAATAGACACGCTCGATCTTGATATGGCTGAAGGCAGTAGGATTGGCCATTTGACGATTATTCGAAACATCGAGAGTCTTAAGCTAGGCAAAAACGCACGTATCGGTACGTTCAATTGGATTTTTGGCTATCGTCTCTCTCCACCAAAGCACTTCCTGGAATCTCCAAACAGGAAATCGATCCTAGAAATGGGCGATGATTCGGCCATTACCGTCAGACATATTATTGATTGTACCGACGCGATCACGGTCGGGTCGATGACGACCATTGCCGGCCATCGGTCTCAATTTCTAACTCATTCTATCGACCTGCGGCAGAACCGGCAATCATGTGCGCCCATCGCGATTGGCTCCTATTGTTTCTTGGGAACAGGGGTGATCGTCCTTAAAGGTTGTGATATCCCTGACTACACCATTGTTTCAGCGGGTTCCGTTGTCACCAGAAAGTTGGCGAATGGCGCAGGTATTTATATGGGAAATCCAGCCCAAAAGGTCAAAGAAGTTGATTTGGACTACGGATATTTTAAAAGAGAAAAAGGGGTGGTGTCGTAATTATATTAGTGAATATGTACCGTTTTAAGTAAGGCAAGCATACAAAAATAATATGAAAATTACTCAGATCGTTTCCTCTGTCGAGGGCGAGGCCTCCGGGCCGTCTTATACGGTGCCGCGCCTCAGCCAGTCACTATCGGCGCTGCGGCATGATGTTCATCTCATGACATTGGGGCGGCCGGGCGAAAAAACCGACGGGAAGCTGCGGCACACGCGTTACCGGCAGGATTTCGTCGGCCTGCCGGGAATCAGCCGGTTGGGCGTTTCGCGCGACTTGCGCAAAGCGCTTGACGAAGAGGCCGATCAAACGGATGTCTTTCATGCTCACGGCCTGTGGATGATGTCGAATATCTATTCGGCCTGGTCGGCGAGAAAGGCGAAAAAGCCGCTGGTTCTGTCGGCAAGAGGCATGCTCGGGCCGGCAGCGTTGCAGTTTTCCGCCAACCGAAAGCGCCTGTTCTGGGCCTTGCGCCAAAGAGCAGCTGTACAAACGGTTCGGTGTTTTCACGCCACCTGTGAAGAAGAATATCACGATATCAGAGCCTATGGTTTGCCCCAGCCAGTCGCCATTATCCCCAATGGCATCGACGTGCCGGACCTGAAGAAGACGACTCCTGCGTTACCTGCGCCGAGCGTTCTTTCCCTTGGCCGAGTTCATCCCAAGAAGGCGCTTGATCAACTCATATTGGCCTGGCGCGAGATCGAATCCGATTATTCGCAATGGCAGCTAATGATCGTCGGGCCGGACGAAGGCGGGTACTCGGATGAACTGGCGAAATTGACCAAACGTCTGCGGTTGAAGAACGTCTCAATCACCGGCCCAGTATTCGGCGAAGAAAAGCTGGCGCTTTATCGGCGTTCGGAGCTCTTCGTCCTATCGACATTGCACGAAAATTTTGGCATGACGGTCGCCGAAAGCCTGGCCGCCAGTACACCGGTGATTTCCACCAAGGGCGCGCCCTGGGTCGGCCTCGAGGAGAACAAGTGCGGCTGGTGGATCGATCACGGCGTCGAGCCGCTGGCAGCGGCGCTGCGCGAAGCGATGTCGCTACCGGACAAGGAACGCCGCGCCATGGGCGCACGCGGCCGTGCCTGGATGGAACGGGATTTCGCCTGGGACGGCATTGCTGGGCAGATGACCGAGGTTTACCAATGGCTTCTCGGGCGGGGAGAGCGACCAGCATGGGTGAGGACCTAGACCGTGCGTATTCCGTCGGAGGCATGGCAAGTGTCGACGTTGCTGCCAACCGCAAGGCGCGCAAATGGAGCCGAAAAGAATTGCTGGGGCGAGTACTCTGGGGTCTTGCACATCCGCTCTTTGCATGGAGCCCTCGGCCATTATGGGGCTGGCGGCGCCGACTATTGCGTTGGTTTGGCGCAAACGTGGGTCGAGAGGTACATGTGCATCCGGGCGTTCGCATCACTATTCCTTGGAACCTCTCGATTGGTGATGCAGCCGGTATCGGGGACCGAGCCATCCTTTATGCGCTCGGGGCCATCAAGATCGGCCGGCGGGCAACAATCTCACAGGGCGCATATCTTTGTGCGGGAACGCATGATTATCGTGATCCCGCAATGCCATTGCTAAAATCTCCAGTAACGATTGGTGACGATGCCTGGGTCTGCACAGACGCATTTATCGGACCGGGTGTAAGCATTGGAGAGCTGGCAATAGTTGGCGCACGCGCCGTTGTCATCAAGGACGTGCCCAAAGCGGTGATCGTGGCCGGAAATCCCGCTTGCATTGTTAAGGACCGCAAGTTCGATGGTGAATCAAATCCACGCACTAATCCTGACACTTGATGAAGGGCAGCATATCGCACGCTGCATCGGCAGAATCAAAGAGCAGTGCGCCAGTATAACGCTCATAGACAGCGGCTCTAGAGATGAAACCGTGGAGATTGCTCGCTCGCTCGGGGCCGAGGTGATGGTCAATTCTTTTGTTACCCATGCCGGCCAGGTCAATTTCGCCATTGAGACTCTTGCCAGCCGAGGCGGCTGGCTCTTGCGCATCGATGCCGATGAGATTCTCGATCGAGATAGCAGTGAGACTCTATCGGAGGTCGGAGCTGAGGTTGATGGTCTTCTCGTACAACGACGCATCCATTTCCTCGGCAAGCGCATTCGCTATGGTGCGATTGAGCCGAGTTGGCAGCTCAGAATCTGGCGCAACGGCAGCGGGCGTTGTCAGCAAAGGTGGATGGATGAGCATATTCAGGTTGTCGGTCGGATCGTCAATTCAGGAGTGGTTCTGAGCGACAAAAACCTGAACTCGATCACCTGGTGGACGTCAAAACACAACAGTTACGGGTCTCGTGAAGCTGTCGAGATTCTCAACCTTCGGCACAGGCTGTTCCAGCCCGGCACGGAGTCCAGGGGGCAGACCAGCCCACAGGCGCGCCGCCGCCTGATCTCCTCAAGATCGATGTTGAGGGCGCGGAGGTCATCTTGCTATCCGGCGCCGCGGCCCTGCTGCGCGATATCCGTCCGACTATCTATATCGAAGTCGCAGACCGCCATGTCGGCGAGGTCACGCTGCTGTTGCGCGAGGCCAATTATCGACTATTTGCACCGGCGGATCTCGAAGCCGAGATCGAAACCTGCGTTTTTAATACCGTTGCGATCCCCAACCGCTGAGACCGCAATCCACTACGTTGCATCATAACCGCGACCACCTTTTCAAGGTCTGAGGAACCGGAGCACAGCCATGCGCGACAATACGGCCGGTATGGAATCCACAGCGCCTTCCGCGGCGGTGACCGGCCTTACGAGTGCGAAGGACCAGGTCGCGCTTCATCCTGCGCCTACCACGTCCGACCGTGTCAGCCGGCTCGCATGGACGGTCACCTGGGCGCTGCTCGCCCGCTGGACGCCGGTGCCACTGCACGGCTGGCGCCGACTACTGCTGCGCATTTTTGGTGCCCGTATAGGAGCGGACGCCGTGATCTACCCGAGTGCCAGGGTTTGGGCACCGTGGAACCTCGTCATGCACTCCGGTAGCTGCCTTGCCGAAGGAGCTGATTGCTACAACGTCGCGACCGTCACGATCGGCACAGGCGCGATTGTCAGCCAGCGCGCCTACCTGTGCACCGCGGGCCACGATTTGCACCGCAGCGATTTCCCGTTGATCGCTGGACCGATCAGTATCGGCGCCGGGGCCTGGGTCGCCGCCGAAGCCTTTGTCGGGCCGGGCGTCACGATCGGAGAGCGGGGCGTTGCAGCAGCGCGCGCCGTTGTCGTGCATTCCGTCGGCCCAGATGAAATCGTCGCGAGCAATCCGGCAAAGGTTATCGGGCGGCGCAAACGCGAGGCAGCGACATGATTTCGGTCCTGATCCTGACGCTCGACGAGGAGGTCAACATCGCAGGGTGCATCGAGTCGATCCCCTGGCGGGAGGACGTGCACGTGCTCGATTCCGGCAGCACAGACGAGACGGTTGAGATCGCCCAGCAGCTCGGTGCCAAGGTGACGACGCGCCCGTTCGACACCTATGCAAAGCAGCGCAATTTTGGCCTGGCGCTGCCGTTCGCCCATCCCTGGATCCTGATGATCGATGCTGATGAGCGGCTGTCGCCCGAACTGGTGGGCGAGATTGCCGAACGCCTGCCTTCAGCGTCGCATGATACCGCCGGCTTCAGGGTCCGCCGCAAGGACATGCTGATGGGGCAGTGGCTCAAGCGATCGAGCGGCTACCCGACCTGGTTTCCGCGGCTGTTCCGCAAGGGCCGCGTGTCTGTCAAACGCGACATCAACGAGGAATATGATCTCGACGGCGCCTACGAGGAACTCGACATGCATCTGGTCCACCTACCGTTCAACAAGGGCATGGCGTGGTGGTTTGAGCGGCACAACCGCTATTCGTCGATGGAAGCGCAGACACTTGCTGGCGAGCTGAACTCGCGTCCGCTTCGTCTGTTCGGCCTTTTTTCGTCCGATCCGTTAGTGCGGCGTGCCAATCTTAAGCAACTCGCTTATCGAATGCCCGCGCGGCCAGCCCTGGTTTTCGTGTACCTCTACTTCATCCGTCTCGGTTTTCTCGACGGCATGCCGGGCCTCACTTATGCCAGTCTGCGGTTCTGTTATGAGACAATGATCTCGACCAAGCTGCTCGAGGCCAGGGCGACTTTAGAGCCGTTAGCGCAGACGGCGTCATCTTCGTCGGCCGACGTCCGGCAACCAAAAGGTTGAAGTTTGCGGGTTTGGGACACCCATGTCAGCTTGCTGTCAGGGCCATTCGACATTGCGTCGAGTAGCTGTTTGGCTGCGACGACCGTCATAATGGACCAAGACGAAATCCAGCGACGTGGTCACGTGTGTTCAGCTTTGCCGTGACAGCGTAGGTTGTGGTTTACAAACTGCTTGCGATAGTGTCGTGAAAGCATGGCGATGTACTCGGCACCGGCGGATTTCAGACCGGCAACAAGTGCCAATTCGACGGCCATACGGTGTGCCGTCAAACGATATTTTAGGCTCTTCAAATTACTAATTCGAACCCAATTAGTTCGAGTTTACCGATGCAGGAGCCTCCACCTCCGTTGATGCAGATCCCTTGTCGATGCATTCTCCACATACCGTAGAACTACGTTCGCCGACTTCCAGCCGCCCGCCTGCATGATGGCCAGGGCGTCGAACCCGGCGACCATCATGTCCTGGGCGGCGCCGATGCGCATGGAGTGGCCGGAGAGATCGGCGGTGAGTGCAGGGTCGAGGCCGGCGCGATCGGTCGCGCGCTTGATGAGGCGACGGATTGACGACGTCGCAAGTGGCCCGTCGGCGACGCGGTGCATATGGAGCGACCGGAACAGCGGTCCGGATTTGATATCAGCGTCACTGATCCAAGTGCGCAGCAGCCGGGTGGTGTCGGGCGACAGGTGGGCGATGCGTCCTGATCCAGCCGCATCGCTCTTAGAGCGCGGGATCAAAACGCTACAGGCGCTATCCGGATAAAGCGTCATTTGCTCAACGAGCATGGCCGACAACTCGGAACAGCGGCAGAGCGTATCGTAGCCGATGCTAATCAGCGCGGCGTCACGACGTCCGGCCAGCGTATCCGGGCAAGCCGTTACGATCTTTGACCGGATCGCATGCGTCAGGCCACGCTTCTGCTGTGGTCGGCTTGCTTTCTGGCGCGCTGCCCTACGCGCGGCTAATCGAACGATATTCGCGTCGGTGGGCGTTGGCAGTTCCAGCATGCGGTGGGCGAACGTGATGGCGCACAGTCGGCGTTTGATCGTTGATACGCGGTAATCCGGGATCTGGTCGTGGATGAAGGCGGCGACCACTTCTGGTGCGGCAGGTAGCCAAGGCACGTCTCGCATGACACACCAGTCGGCAAAGATTCCTAAGTCGGCGCGGTAGCCCTTGATGGTGCGATCAGAGTACGCACCCTCGCAAGCCGCGAAAATGGCAGGCAATTGGTTTACCGAGGCCGCCCGTTGTGACATTTTACTCCCTAACTACGTGATGTTCGGCGTAAAATACGCCAAAATAGGCGCATTAGTCAATGATCTCTGGCGCACAATTGAGGGCGGCGCGAGCTTTACTCGGTATATCTGCTGCGGAGTTGGCTGAAGCTTCGGGGATTGGGCATCGCACCATTCAGCGATTTGAGGCAGACAACGACGTGCCCGACTCTCGAACCGCCATTCTCCGCCAACTGATCTCTACGTTGGAAGCCCAAGGTATTGATTTTATCGGCGACCCGATCCTGTCGCCGGGAGTTCAGCTCAAGCGGAAAGGACCGCAACCAGAGGGTGCAGGCGGTTGAAACAAGTGCACATCTTGCCGACGGCACTCGTTTCGGCCCGCCCAGCCGCTTGTTCGGCAGGTTCAAGAAGCCTTGTCGGTCGTCTAGTTCATGCTGTTTCCACACACAGCATGTGCTGACGATCCGTCGCCAACCGGCAGCTGAAAACGTGCACTGGCACCCGAGGCGTGCAAATCCCCGAAAACGGGGCAGCGATCGCATTATTGGCGCTTGGACAAAGCGGTATTGCAGCTCTTCGGTTCGGCATGTCCAGAGTGGGCGCCGGAAGTCGTCTCACGGCTGTCGTGCTCTCTTGATCAGACGCCCCTCAAACTCGACCCACTCGTCGTTCGGGTCGCCGTCAAACGCTGGCTTGTAACCGGGCGATGTCTCGCACCAGCGATTTTGTTTCGACCCGGCAGCTGGAAACGTTCGCGGGAGTACAAGGTCGGATCATCCCCGAAGCACTGGTCGGCGAGCGCACAGCTAGCGCTTGAATATAACACAGCTGCAGCTGGCCAGTTTGGACATCTCCAATTTGGGCGGCAGACATAATCTCAAGGCTGCCCTACTTTTTTGATCAGACGCCCCTCATACTCGACCCACTCGTCGTTCGGATCGCCATCAAACGCAGGTTTATATCCGGGCGCTGCCTCGCGCTCGCGGCGTGCCGTCTGCGCTTCATGTAGAAGTCTCGTCGTCGATTCCAGCTGGCGCTGCAGGCTGGTTTCGTAGCGGTTGAGTTTTCCGAATGAGCCGCCGGACGAACTCGCTGGGACGGATGCCGACCTTGTCGATCCCCTGGTCGAGTGGGGTGTCGCACCCGAAGCCATCGTTTTCGCGGGCGCCAGCCGCAACACCTACGAGAACGCTCTTGAAGTGCGCGCCATGCGCGAGCGCAGCCCATTCAAATCCGCCTTACTTGTCACGTCGGCATCCCACATGCCCCGGGCGCTCGCCGTGTTCCAACGTGCGGGGCTCCCGGTCACGCCAGCTGCGACCGATGTTGCGGTCGTCGCGCCCGGTCCATGGACGGTCCTGCGCTGGCTCCCCGACGCAACCGCTCTTGAGGTGACGACGCGGGCAATGAAGGAGTGGCTTGGATACTGGGTTTATCGTGCCCGCGGGTATGCTTGAGCGGGAACGCTTGTCTCAGTTTGCAGGGCAGGGCGCGTCAGTCGCCAGCATGCCATGGTTAAGAAACGTGGTTAATTCTGCCGACGACACAGCATGATGCCGTTTTGCGAAACGAACCCAATTTGGTTAACACATGCCTCGCGACCCACTCTGGTGCCTGCCAAGAGGTGTTTAGAGCAAGCGTTTCCGGGAGCAACGCGACCCGGCGCGAGCGCCGCCCCCGCGGAGGGTGCAGGCGCAATGGCGCCGTTCAGCACCGTGAGCGCTTCAAAATTATCGAGCAAGCTCGATAAAACCTCTTGCCGTGCAAGCCACAAAATTCTCCGCAATTCACGAGTTACTCAACCTAAATAAAATATTTGCAGGACTCACTGGCAAATACCCTACCTATAGTAGCGGTGATGCCAATTGGCTTACTAGGTCCGCAAACAGCATTCCAAAAACATTGTAGTTAGTGCCAGCACCAAGTCCGCCTGGTACGCTTGTCACCGCTAAAAGCTCCTTAGACAAAATCAAAATCATTTTCGTAAATCGTTTCTTCTACCCGGATCATTCGGCGACGAGCCAGATGCTTTCCGATCTTGCGTTTGCGCTCGCTGAACGCGGGCACAGCGTGCAAGTCATCACGTCTCGACTACTATATGACGATGTGACCGCACGCTTACCGCCCCGACAAGCCATCAACGGTGTTTCTATCGTGAGGATTTCTACATCTCGGTTTGGCAGAGGCAATCTGATCGGGCGAGCGCTCGATTACCTGACATTTTACATCAACATTACATTTGCACTTTTCCAACACGCAAGACGTGGCGATGTGGTCGTTGCAAAAACTGACCCGCCGATGCTCTCCGTTGTCGCAAGTCCAATCGCTTGGTTGCGCGGTGCTAGGTTGGTGAATTGGATGCAGGACGTTTTTCCGGAAGTCGCGACGGCTTTGGACGTTGGCAAGGGACCGTTCGTAAAACATGCATTTGCTATCGCACGCAACTTTCGAAATCGATCACTTGAAACAGCAGAATCTAATGTCGTGCTAGGCGACCGTATGGCTGAACACGTTCAGAGGAACGGAGTTTCATCCCAGCGCATCCGGATAATAAACAATTGGATTGATGGTGACCTCATTCGACCGATCGAGTCTTCACAAAACCGTTTGCGCGAAGACTGGGAGCTGAAAACGGGCACCTTTGTCGTCGGGTACTCTGGCAACCTCGGTCGTGCGCACGAATTCGAAACAATGGTCGGTGCCGTCGAACAGCTTGAGCGCGATAATCTTTCCAATCCACGCGCTGCATCTGAACCGACAGCAACTGCAACGGACCAGCACCAACAGTTGGCTAGCGAGATTTCAGAGCACGATGACATCCGCTGGTTATTCATCGGCGGCGGTGCGCAAATGGATCGACTAAAGCAAGAAGTCAAACATAGACGTTTTTCCAGCGTCACCTTCAAGCCTTACCAGCCGCGCGAAAATCTGGCCGCTAGCCTTTCAGTTCCCGACGTTCATCTGATATCTCTTCGACCCGAGCTCGAAGGGCTGATTGTTCCAAGTAAATATTACGGAATTGCCGCGGCCGGTCGCCCTGCAATCTTCATTGGCGACCCCGACGGGGAAATCGCGCGCGTCCTAAAACGAAGTGACACCGGTTTTGCTGTAGAGCCAGGCGATAGTGAAGGCCTTGCAGAAAAAATTCTTATGCTTGCGAGCGACCCGCAGCTGCGTCATGCGCAAGGCGCACGCGCACGCGCGCTATTTGAGGGTGAATTCGATTTCCCTATTGCACTTGCAGCATGGGAAGACGTTTTAACAAAGGTTTCAGGTCAAGTCTGACCTTCTTGCCCCACGTCAATCGCCCGATTAGTTGTCAATCGGCGTCATGAGTTCTGCACCTTGTGTGTCAACTCGTCCGCGGACGTTAAACAAACCAACCACTTTTCTCTATGCTTGAACTTGGAGTCCAACAGTGAAAATTTGTATTATTGGTGCCGGTTACGTCGGTCTGGTTTCGGCAGCCTGTTTCGCGGAATTCGGTTGGGATGTCACCTGCATCGACAAAGATCTTGATCGCGTAACGGACTTGCAGAATGGAACGATACCTATCTACGAGCCGGGCCTAGATGATCTTGTAGAGCGCAATGTGCGCATGGGACGGCTTGCGTTCGATAGCAACCTTGCGTCTGCCGTTGCCAACTCTGATGTCGTATTCCTTGCTGTCGGGACGCCGATGCGTCGCGGCGATGGTCACGCTGATCTAAGCTACATCTTCGACGCCGTTGCTGAACTTGCTCCGCACCTCAACGGGTTCACGGTCATCACGACCAAATCGACGGTTCCTGTCGGTACGGGACGACGCGTCGAGCGCAGCCTCAAAGAGTTGCGCCCAGATGCTGATTTTTCGGTCTGCTCTAACCCCGAGTTTCTTCGCGAGGGCTCTGCAATTGCTGACTTCATGCATCCAGACCGCGTGTTGGTCGGATGTGATGACGACCGCGCCAAGGAGCTCATGGCACGACTTTATAAGCCGCTGTCATTACGTGATGCCCCGGTTCTGTTCACATCAAGAGAATCCGCGGAGCTGGCCAAGTACGCAGCCAACGCATTCCTCGCAATGAAAATCAGCTTTATCAACGAGATTGCCGATCTATCGGAACAGGTTGGCGCTGACGTACAGGAAGTTGCAACAGCTATTGGTCGCGACCGGCGCATCGGTGAAAAATTTCTACACCCCGGGCCGGGTTATGGCGGATCGTGTTTCCCCAAAGATGTCGCTGCCATTATTCGTACAGCACGCGAGCATCGCTCACCTTTGACATTAATTGAGACGGTCCAACACATCAACGACGAACGCAAGCTTGGGATGGAACAACGGATACGCTATGCGCTTGGCGGCAACGCTGAGGGGAAAACTGTTGGCGTGTTAGGTGTAACGTTTAAACCAAACACCGACGACGTACGGGAAGCTCCAAGCCTGACGATACTACCGATACTCGCCCACAATGGGGCACGCGTTCGCGTGTTCGATCCGCAAGGACGGCGCCACGGTGAAAGCGAGTTAAGCGGCGTTGAATGGTGTGAGAATGCCCTCGAAGTTGCCGACGAAGCCGACGCACTGGTCATACTCACAGAGTGGAACGAATTTCGCGCACTCTCCCTAACCGAACTCAAGAAACGCATGCGTGGCAACATTCTCGTCGACTTGCGTAATGTATTTGCTCCCGAAGACGCAGAAGAAGCCGGATTTGTTTATCACGCCATCGGACGTCCAAACAAAAAACTCTATGAGTTCAACGCTCGGCAAAACAACTTAGAAAAAATCGCAGGATAATTGTCTGCAATTACAAAAACAGCACCTATCGACTTGTCGCTTCATCACAGCACAATTCAGCATTGAACAACTCTACAAAACACTATTAAAATTATTCGTTGGAGAAAACGGTGTCTAAGAAAACTGCATTGGTTTCCGGGATAACAGGGCAAGACGGTTCTTACCTCGCACGACTGCTGCTCAATAAGGGCTACGAGGTTCACGGCATCAAGAGACGATCTTCTTCGTTCAACACAGCACGTGTCGACGACTTGTATGTCGACCCACATCAGGACGACACGTCGTTCTTTATGCATTACGGCGACCTGACCGACGCGACAAATCTCATAAGGCTTGTCAAAAAAATCCAACCTGATGAGATCTATAATTTGGCGGCGCAAAGTCACGTTCAGGTGAGCTTTGAAACACCTGAGTATACGGCAAACTCGGATGCACTCGGGACGCTTAGATTTCTTGAAGCTCTGCGTATTCTCGAGATGCCAAACACACGCTTTTACCAAGCCTCGACATCAGAGCTGTATGGAAAAGTCCTCGAAACACCACAAAAAGAGACAACACCATTTTACCCACGGTCGCCTTATGCTGCGGCAAAGATTTATGCTTACTGGATCACGGTCAACTACCGTGAAGCTTATGGAATTCATGCCTCAAACGGCATCCTCTTCAATCACGAGAGCCCCGTTCGTGGCGAGACATTTGTCACACGCAAAATCACGCGAGCGGTTTGCCAAATAGAACATGGACTGCAGAACTGTCTTTATCTCGGCAACATCGATGCAAAGCGCGACTGGGGTCATGCCAAGGACTACGTTGAGGGTATGTGGCGTATCCTGCAACAAGACGAACCAGACGATTATGTCTTGGCAACAGGCGAAACTCACTCGGTTCGTGAATTCGTCGAACTTGCATTTGAACAGGTCGGCCGACATATTGTCTGGTCGGGGTCGGGCGTGGACGAGGTAGGCAAAGATCAAAAAACGGGCGACGTTCTGGTGCGAATTGATGCGGTGTATTTTCGCCCAACAGAGGTTGACTTGTTACTCGGAGACCCAAGCAAGGCGCGGCGAAAATTGGGATGGCAACACACCACGAGCTTCCGTGAACTTGTCGCTGACATGGTTGCCGCAGACATGAGACTAACCGAACTTGAAAAGACGGGGGGCAATGCTGCTGTTCAAGACGTTCTGCGCACACACGTTTTCAAGGACAATGAGGAGCAAAAACTGACCGCTTCATAGAATCGGCTCTACATTAGCGATTCCAAGCTCGTCCCTTGGCAGGAAGTAAATGTTTGCGACGTGTCTTTATTTCTGATCACACTAGGTATGATCACGATAGAAATTCGACAGCGTCGATCGCAAATTAGCCTGGCGAGACAGACACCGTCGTCGTGCCGCAATAGGAACTCCGGATCACCCTCAAACCACGGTCATATTCTGGCTTCGTGAATCGATCTGAACCTTGACCTGTTGCTTGAGTAAGTCCAACAGCAGCATGATCCGGTCTTTCTCACGCAATTCGACAATTTGGCCGATCAGGCCTGCGAATGGGCCTTCTTCAAGAAGCACTTTTTGACCGACAGAATACGGATTTGCAGGCTTGCCAATAACGCCACCGACTTCGCGCGATTTCAATCCTGCGATAAGTTGACCACTTAAGAGTCCTGGGTCGTTGCCCTGGCGGACAACCGAACGCACACCGTAAGTCGACAGAATTGGCCGCCAGCGATGCTTTGCCGTTGCGTGCTCCACGAAAACATAAGACGGAAACATTGGGCGTTGCTCGTCTGACACCCGGCGCGCGTGGCGAATGCGCTTCACCATCATCGGACAATACACATCGTAATCTTGTCGTTTGAGATTTTCGATTGCTTCTTTTTCGCGGTGCGGATGCGTATTGACCGCAAGCCAACCACCAACGGATGGCGACGAATAACTGTGCATAATGTCCAACTCATTATTGACTCAAAACGATAACTACTTGTGCGGGCACAATAAAACTAGAGAAAAATAATCACTGTTTGTAAGGCAATGTAACGTGGTGAATAGAGCTGGGGTTCAAATGATCAGTATTTGAGCAGTAGAAAGGGCTAATATCGAGAGGCGGCCCAATTATTGGGACTCCCATGCGAACACCGGCACGCGAAGGATTTTCAAGATTTAGGCGAAACTCGTTCCACTTTCGTGCGGCAGAAAATTGGTTGGCCGAAGTCGGCTGCATCCACGGAGTCTAATTGTGGATTCCAGCTCGTAACACAATCAACGCGGTGCTCGGGTTGATAGTTACCGCCCGCAAGCTCGATATGATCAATGCAGCGGTGCGCCTGGCTGATCTTAGATCGCCGCCCGGCAATCGCTTAGAGACTCTAAAGGGCAATCGCGCCGGGCAACAGAAACCGCCATCTGTCTCAAATTATGTGACGACGGACACCTTGGCGGGAACTAAATGTTTGCGACGTGTCTTTTTTCTGATCACACCAGGTATGGGTCCACTTGCATAAAGGTACGAAACGCGACATTTGAAATACCGTAACGTCTGATAACGCCACGCTTTCCTGGCGTTAGCTTCCTCCCAAATCCACCAGCAGACAATGCGGCGATTTTTGGGGCCCGGATTCCGACTGCGTCCTTACGATAGTTGGGCGGCACTCTTGTGGAAGCTTCACAGACTGGAAATGCGACTGCTAGTCGCGGATGTACCGGCTGCTGACATCACCGGAACATGCTCACGTCAATCCTGACGAAGTCTATAAACTGGATATAACTTTGTCGTTCAATCTAGAAGGTTAGCCATCAAAATGTTGCGTCGCATCGCAGAACTTTTTATGCGCGGTCGGGTATTTCGCCGGCACATAACGGTAAACGGTAAACGGGTCGAATTGTACGTCAGTCCAGACGCACAACTGAAATACATGAAGCTGTCAAAGGATGCATTCGATGTCGATCTTATACGGATCGCCGAACGCTTTGTTGAACCGAGTGCTTGCGTTTGGGACATTGGTGCTAACGTAGGCGTTTTCACCTTCGCGGCGGCCAGTCTTGTCGACAGTGGTACAGTGGTCGCGATCGAGGCGGATATTTGGCTCGCAGGCATCTTACGAAGGACAGCCCAGCTGCAATCTCATGTCAACCGAGATATCCGGATAGTGCCAGTTGCCATCGCAGACGAAGACACGGTGCAAAAGTTCCGAATCGCCGGACGTGGACGGGCATCTAACGCGCTGTCAGTTGCATCAGGATCATCCCAAATGGGAGGTGTTCGGGAAGAGCAATATGTTCCGTCGATCAGGTTAGACAGTCTCTTAAAAACCATGCCAAAGCCAGATTTTATCAAGATCGACGTGGAAGGAGCAGAATATCTTGTACTTTCCGGCGCAGAAATTGTTATCGGCACTGTGCAGCCAATTTTCTATATTGAAGTTGCCCCAGAAACGTTTCCGAAAGTAAAGTCTCTTTTTGACGACTCCAATTACATTTGCTTTGACGAAAAAGGCCTAGTTGCTCAAACGAGAGCAACTAGCAATTTCTTTTTTGTGCCTACCAACAATGCTGCCAAGTTGAAAGCAATGGAAACGTTCCGTCAACTGCTTAGTGCGTAAACATGGCGCAGAAACAATCTGCTATTCCAATGTCGTGTTTTGTACCTTTATGCAAGTGGACCGTGAGCGTCCGCCGTCTGCATCTGCTCAGCTTTTCTGAGCATACCGCCAAGGGAGCAATTCGTCGATCCTGTTGATCTTGTGGTCGGCGATGCAGCCCAGGACATCGGTGAGCCAGGCTTGCGGATCGATACCGTTGAGCTTGGCGGTTTCAATCAATGTGTAGGCAATCGCCGCCGATCTGCCGCCATTGTCCGAGCCCATGAAGAGGTAATTCTTGCGTCCAAGAGCTATGCTTCTCATTCCGCGTTCAGCGGCGTTGTTGTCGATACTCAACCGTCCGTCGTCGAGATAGGGTCGCAGTCGTTTGAGCCGCGTCAGGCCATAGCGGATTGCGCCAGCCAGGGCCGACTTGCCCGAGATGTGAGTGAGCTGGGCATGTAGCCAGATTTCCAGATCGTCGATCAGCGGTGTCGCTTGTTCTTGCCTGACGGATTTGCGTTCGTCGGGAGGCTTGCCACGAATGCTGGCTTCTATTCTGTAGAGCACGGCAATCCGTTCCAGGGCTTCTTTGGCAATGCCTGAGCCCTGTGCAACATGGATGTCAAAGAACTTGCGCCTGATATGGGCAAGGCAGGCAACCTCTTTTATGTCTCCGCGCCGATAAAGTTCCTCGAAGCCTGCATAGCCATCGGCATGAAGCCAACCCGTGAAGTCTTTCAGGTGATCTCGTGGCCACTGCCCCCTGCGATCTGGTGTGAACTTGTAAAACGCTGCTGGATGATGATCGCCAGCCCAATCCCGCTCGTCTCTGAGATAGACCCACAACCTTCCGGTCTTGGTTTTGCCGGTTCCCGGAGCAAGGACTTTAACCGGCGTATCGTCGGCGTGGATGGCAGCCCCCGCCATGACGTGACGACCAATGGCATCTGCGAGAGGTTCGAGAAGTGTTGCCGATTGTCTGATCCAGTCGGCAAGGGTTGAGCGTTCAAGCTGCATGCCTTCACGCGCATAAATTTGAGACTGGCGATACAGCGGCAGGTGATCAGCATATTTGCTCACCAGCACATGCGCCAACAGGCCTGGACCAGGCCGTCCACGTTCAATCGGCATTGCAGGCGCTGGAACCTGATGAATGGTCTCGCAGCAGCGGCATGACAGTTTAGGGCGCACAGTTCGGACGACCTTGAACCGCCCGGGAACATATTCGAGGGTCTCCGAGACATCTTGCCCAAGTCCACGCAATGTGCCGCCGCACTGCTGACACGTCTCGCCAGGGCTGAGAATGACCTCTTCGCGTGGCAGGTGATCGGGGAGTGGCTTGCGTGTCGGCTGGCCTTTGGCGTCGGCCTCAACGGACAGTGGTTCACAGACATGCTGTTCCGCCGCTGCTTCGGCTTCGACAAGCGCCAGCTCAAGTTGGTCGATGATCTTGTCCAACGCCTCGGACTTCGTGCCGAACCGTTGCCGACGCAGATTGGCGAGTTGCAGCTTGAGTTTTTCAATCAGAAGATCACGCGCCAGAAGCTCTGCTGATTGTCTGGCAATCTCGGCATCGCGCTGATCCAGCAGCCGTCGCAGGTCAGCTTTGTTCCGGTGCGTATGGCCAGTGTCGATCGTCATGCCTAAACACATACGTTATTCGCTGCGCCAGATGAATCCACAATGTCAAAGAGCAAACAGGACTGTTGCTATCCTGCCTTCAATGGACGCCACGTACGCAGTGGCGCACGCCAATCAATCCCCTCCAGCAACATCGCCAACTGGGCCGAGGTGATCGCGACCTTGCCTTTGACCGGCGACGGCCAAACGAACCGACCCCGTTCCAATCGTTTGGAAAACAGACACGCGCCCTGGCCGTCCCACCAGATGATCTTCACCAGATCACCGCGTCGGCCGCGAAAGACAAACAGATGGCCTGAGAATGGATCTTGCTCCAACGCGTCCTGGGCCAGCATACTGAGGCCGTTGAAGCCCTTGCGCATGTCCGTCACGCCCGACGCGATCCAAACTTTCGTGCGTGCCGGAACCGGGATCATCGCTTCGATCGTACAGCGGCAATGATGTCAGAGACCAGTTCGGTGTTTGCGTCGGCATGACACCGCACTCTCGTGCCGCAAGGTAGGTCAATCTCGATGCAGGACGGCGACCGGTCGGCTAACATCGGGAAGTGGTCATCATCCGTTGTGACTTCCACCGGCACCAGAATCCCGCCGGAACTGAACTTCTTCTTCCAGTTCGATATCCGTCCCGCATCAAGATCGTAGCGATGGGCAATCTGTGCCACCGTCACACCCGGTCGGCTCGCTTCGGCGACAACGCGCTTCTTAAAGGTATCGCTCCATCGGCGACGTGAACTTCTCGATCTTGATGCCATGA
>JAJFJS010000132.1 GCA_021773815.1 Gammaproteobacteria bacterium | reverse complement strand
TTGCGTCGCGAAGCAGTCCGCGCCCGACCTCCCGGTGCTAGTGGAGGCCGATACGTTCGAGCTGTCGACCCGCCAGGTAGACGGCCTCGATCTCCGTCAGGGCACCGATGTCGGAGAGAGGGTCCCCCTCGACGAGCAGTAGATCGGCGCGTGCGCCAGGCGCGATGCGTCCGAAATCGGCCTCGGCGTCGAGGAAGGCCGCGGCCTCGCTCGTCGCGGCTCGCAGGATGTCCAACTCGGGCATGCCGAGGGAACGGAGAAGACGCATTTCGTTGTGGAGGCCGACGCCCGGAAAGACGCCATGCACACCGGAGTCGGTCCCAATGAGGATCTGCACGCCGGCCTCCCGCAACCGGCGGAAATTGGCGTGGGCGATCTGAGCGATCTCGTCGCGGCGGCGGTCGATCTCTTCGGAGAACCCCGGCAGATCCCAGTCCGGCGATTGCCGCCACTGCCGCAACTGCTCGGGGTCGACGATCGCGCGTTCCAGGTCGGTTGGTTCGCGGCTGGCCAGGTCGTGGGTCGTCGTGAGCATGCTGATCGTACTGACGACGGGGATTCCCGCCGCCGCGATCTCGGCAACCTGAGCCTCGCTGAGATGCTCGCGTTGTGGGACGTGAACCAGGAGGGATGCGCCGGCACCCACTGCCGCGAGCGTGTCGGAAGCCGTGTTCGCGTGGACGATCGGACGCAGCCCACGGAGCTTTGCCTCATCGATGGCCGCCTCGAGCGCTTCGGCCGAGAGATGCGCCGAGCCGGGCGGAAGGTCGTCATAGATGATCTTGAAGAAGATGTGCCCGCCTTGCTCTGCGGTCTTGCGGACGATCGCGCGCGCCTCGGATCCGGTCGAAGCCACTGCCAGCTGTCGGACCATGAGCCAGCTCAGCGGCCAGGGCAGCATCGTTTCGAGCAGTGGCGCGGGGTGTCCGCCCGGTGCCGAGAGCCCCATTCCTGCCGTGAACAGCCGCGGCGCAAGGCTCTCGCCGTTGCGTTGGGCTTCGACCAGATCGGTCAACTCGGTCCCACCCGCGGTCACCAGGACCGTCGTGATCCCGGCGAAGAGCAGCGCACCACCGATGCTTGCAGCGCTTGGGGGGATGCCGCCCTTCTCGCCGGCCGACATCAGATGAACATGGCAATCGATCAGGCCTGGCAGGAGGGTTTTTCCCCTGCCTTCCACGAGCTCGGCGGTGGGTGGTACCTCGAGGGACCCTGTCGAGCCGACCGCGCGCACAGCCCCTTGGCTGACGAAGACATCCTGGTGACGCTCGAATGCAGTTCCGTCGAAGACCCGCACATCACGGAACAGGATCTCTGTGGCGCCGTCCGGGTGCAGCTGCACCGACCCGAGCTGAACCTGGCTGCAGGCCGTGAGTACGACGACGGCCAAGAGTGTCAGGCGGGTCATGGAAGCTCCCTTTCTCGAAGGTCGTTCCGGCTCCGCGATCGTGAAGTCGGTCGCGTCGAGCCAGCCCTGACCATTCTAGTCCCGGTGCCCTGCGACGGCAGCTTTCGCGACCTGACCTGACCCTGACACTTAGGTGTGTCGAGAATCCGTCGGGTTGGCGGTCCCCAGTCCCGACTCGTCCCGGTGTTCACGGGCCGCACCCGGACCCGCAGGGTCGGCCTCCCAGGCTTCCGCCTCGTTTCGAAGTTCCGGTGACGGACATGCGGGCGAGACGGTGTTGAGTCCATTGCCGTAGTTGCCGCCCCGGGAGACGCCACCGAAGAGGGCCCGTCGACGGCACTGGCATGGGGGTGCCCAGGGTGTGGGGACTCGTGGGGGGACTCCGACACGAAATGCCCCGAAGCGCCTGTTCCCCGAAGCGGCCAACCCCGCAAGTTCCCTCGGATTCAGGGGAATCCCACTTCGCCGCACCCCCTTTGCGGAACTGGGGGTCGCACGTTCGAGTCGTGCCGGGCGCGCCAGGAACTCCTCGGAATCGCCCATCCTCGGCGCCGGGGGTCCATCGTCGGGATTCTTGCCAGCAATTCGGCGTAGACATCGCCCAGGCGGAGCGTCATTGGGTTCACGCCGGCCAGCGATCTCCGCGAGGACGTTGCCGAAGCCGAGCGATGCGATCACGCAGCGTCCGGTGGGAATCGCGAGCCGGACTCCTGGAGGCGACTGTTCGTCGAGCGATTTGCCGGGAGCGGACCATCTGGGAGCAGGCCGGTTGCAGACGAACGATGCGGGCGGGTGCCGGTCGACTCCACAGGGAGCCGACGTCTTCCGCCACTTCGACCATCTGGACCGTACCCGCACCGTCCCAAGCGGGCTGTGAAGGTCTTCACTGCGCCCGCCCGACTCTCTCGTCGATACTCGCCTCCACAAAGGAGGCACCAGGCCGTGGAATTTCTCGAGAGTGTTGCTGCCCCCGAGAGCCGCTCGTGCGCCAGCCGAGGCGGCCCGAGCAGGCGCTCCACGCGCCCTGTCCCGTGTGCCCCGCGCTGCTGGTAACCCAAGTCCGTACAGACAAGGAGACAGTCATGAGCAAATTCTCGCGATGGAGTTCGCTGGCGTTCTCGGCCTGCGCCGCAGTGGCAGCCGCGGGCCTGCTGGCTCCCGTGCCGGCCGAAGCCGGGTCGCTCGACGCCGTGAGAGAGCGGATTCACAAGGACGGGGAGCAGACGCAGCCGGTGGTGCGTCCTGCGAAGGCCGCTTCGAGGACGTACCGCCATGGCGAGCCGAACGACAGGAAGCGGACCCGGACCCTGCCCTCGGGACGAAAGGTCGTGATGCGTCCCGCGGCGCCGACACCCGCACCGCGTCGGGTCGTTGCGACCTCTTCCGGACGCCAGGCCGTGGTGCGTCCTGCGAAGTCCGCTCCGAAGACGTACAGCCACCAAAGCAACAGCGACGAGTTCTACAGGCATCGCCATGACAACATGACGAACGCTCATCACCACTCCGGCGGCGATCAGCCGCATGGCCATGCTGGGGTCTGCGGACACGGCGCATTCAAGGACTGCGGCACCCCGGGCGCGGACAAGAACGGACCTGCCGTGAATGCTGGCAACGCCGGCAACGCCGCGAATTCTGGCAATGCTGGCAACGCCAACAGCGCGACGAATGCGGAGCGACGCCTTCGTGCGCTCAAGCAGTTGTACGACGATGGGCTCTTGTCGGATGACGAGTACCAGCAAAAGCGACTGGAGATACTAAGAGACCTCTAGCCAGAAGGGTTTGGCCGAGGCTCGACCGGCTGGTTCGACACTGAAAGACTCACAGTGCCGCCTTGGCTGAGGAATTCCACTTCACCGCACATCTTCGCGGAACTGGGGGTCGCAGGTTCAAGTCGTGCCGGGGGCGCCAGGGATTCGCCGGTCCATTCCGGGTACATGGTTTACAAATCATTCCGGGGACATGGTTGACGCTTTTCCGGGACCGAAGGGGTTCGGGGCCGGCTCGACGCGGCGGTCCTCCTGATCGACCGAGCTACCGCGCCTCGTCCGCAAGCATCTCGTATCGATTGCTCGTGACCATCCTCGCCACGTCTTCCGCGACCGCCTGCACGCAGTGCTCTACGACCCGGAGGTAGCTGCCACCGCGTGCCGAGCGGCGTTCGGTCGAGAAGCGACCGATCCGTTCCCCGTCGGCGGAGAGGGCCTCGCCCGAAATACCGACCCAGGCGCCACCTGCCCCCGGCGCCCAGTTCCTGGCGGCTTTGCTTCCGCCGTCGAGCCTGAGGATCTTGCCGCGGATCCTTATCGCCCCATCGTCGCCTCTTTCGTCTACGGCTCGTGCGTCGACACCCTTCCGGCGCAGTTGTGCGGCGATCTCCTGGGCGACCTCAACGCCCACCCAATCCGGTGGGCCATCATAACGGCGTGCGTCAGTCTCCAACCGGAACTCCTGGACGGTCACGAGTTTGTCCGAAGCGAAGTTGGGAGGAGCCCCGTGATCGATCGCGACTTCCCGGTGCTCAGGGAAGGTGGTGCAGGCGCCAAGGATGAAAATTAGGGGCGCTACAGAGATCGAAGAACGGCGCAGCGGAGTCACTGAGCAGTTGCCTCGGTTCGGTGACCCACATGGGTGGCGAGTTCTTCGATCATCGCAGCGATGGCCTCACCCGCGTTCGGGCCGCGACACTGTGCGTCGGCAGCCCAATATTCTGCGGAGTAGAAGTTCACCCAGTGCTTCCGTTGTTGGCGGGAGGTGAACGAGAAGAGCGGAGAGCCGTCGGGCGTGTGGCCAGACAGCTCGATGCCGTAGAACTCGATGTCTGTTCCGATAGGCCCGCCGAACCAGATGTAGAGAGTCAGGGTGCCAAGGGCCAGTGGGAAGTAGGCGAGGTTCACGCGTCGCTCAGAGGCCGATGTGCCGCGCCCCATGCGAAGCACGAAATCCACTTCCCCGGCATCGAAGTCTGGGCCCTCGACGGCCGCGAAAAGACCACTTCTCTTCAACGCATTCCGAAAATTATTCTCCAACCCGTCTTGGTACTTGTTGCTCTCAATGCGCGGAAGGCCAACGAGCGCGATTCGCATGCCAGAGGGCGTGACGCTGACCCTCTCGATCGGGACGTCACGAATCAGGATTCGACCGGATTGGCAACCCATCGAGACGAGCCCTACGAGCAGGAACGAGGCGACAATCGAGGGACTGATGGCTGAGGGTCTTCGATCCAAGGCAGCGCCTCCTCGCTGCAAACTATGAGCTAGGTGGGGCGGCAAGTCACTCCAATGCGTTTGGCCTCTAGCTGGGCTCCGCTTCAGATTTCGACGGGTCCGGCACGTGACCGCTGAGGCGCGCAAGAAGATCGGCCGGTACCTCTCCATCGAGAAGGTTGGGAGGTTGCGGGGCTGTCCCCGCCGGCCCAGCGAGCGTAGTGCTCAGCCGTGACACCAACATCAGCGTGGGCGAGCTGGATCGACACGAAGGCCGGGGGGCAATCTTGCTCCCGGCCCGGCGCTAGTAGGGTCGCGGCCCCCCAACAGGACAGCTCGCGCCTTTACACCCGTCCAGGTGGAGGCGCGGTTCTCGCGGATCGCTCGGCATGTAGTGCCGGAAGCCGCGCGCTGCGCGCACTCTTCGTGCGATCGCGCAGCGGCGAGTGGTGCGGACCTGATCCCTATCGGGTCGGGGCGCATCCCGAAGATTCGGAGCCCCAGGGGGAGCGCGGGCCGTTGAGGGCAGGTAGGGCCGATTGCTGCCAGCATCGATCTACCTGGTTTGGTTCGTGCCTGCTGCTGCTTGGTCGACTCCCAGTCATCGGATCAGCGCAACTGTTGTCTCATTGACTGAGGTTTCGGCGGCGTCCACTCCGAGTTCCGTGGTAGCCTCGCAGGCGGTGTGTTAGTCCTCCGGCTTCTCCTGAGGAGCTCGCTGAAGGCCCCTCGCCTTGGCGTGCTGCTGATCCCCCTGCTCGGGTGGGCTCTGCCCGCTTCGCAGGCCTCGGCGCTGGTGGTCGTGAACAACGGCGCCAACAACCTCATCGGCAGCAGCGTCCCCGATTCGGTCTTCGTTCGGGACCTGGGTTGTTCCGACACGACAGAGGTGCTCCCGTGTGGGACGACGGTGAGCCCGACCGAGCTTTCACTCGCCGCGGGCGGTGACGTCTCGGGCGCCATGATCGTTCTCGACCGATCCAGCGTGAGCTTGGAGGGCGGCCGCGTCAGCGGGCCCGTGGTCGCACACCAGGACGCCGCCATCCACGTGACAACAGGTCAAGCCGACTCCGTGATCGTAGGGCGCGACCGAGCAACCCTCGAGATCTCCGGGGGCACGCTCGACTCGCTCGTGTCGGTTCACGATGCATCCACGCTCCGAATCGAGGGCGGGACGATGGCCGGAATCGCCGTGTTCGGCGATGCGACGGCCATCGTGCTGTCGGGAACCATTAGCGGCACGATCCAGGCCCAGAGCTCTGCACCCGTCGTCGTGGCGGGAGGGGACGTGGGTGGTTTCGATTGCCACTCGAGATGCATCCTCGCGGGGGGCGCTCTGAACGGCCTGACCCGAGTTCGAAAGAACGCAGAGGCCGTCCTCGTTGGGAGCGGATTCCACCTCGATGGGGCGCCGGTGGCTCCCGGATTCGTCGGAGCGACGGAAGGTCACCTGACCGGTACGGCGCCCGGCGGCGGGTCCATCGATACGTTCCTGGTTCGGGAGGGAGTCCTCGAGCTGGTGCCCCCGGCGGACGCAGACGCCGACGGCGTGGACGACAGAGCGGACAACTGCGTCTCCTTCGGCAATCCGGGTCAGCGGGACACCGACTCCGACCTCGTTGGCAACGGCTGCGACTGTGACTTCGACCAGGACGGCTTCTGCTCGATCGCCGACTTCAACCTCTTCCTGCCCGCCTTCGTGACGACGATGGACTCGGGCCTCGGGACGGACATGAACGAGGACGGCGCGGTGGGGATCGCAGACTTCACCCTCTTCCTTCCGGGCTTCCAGCTTGGACGGCCCGGGGACTCAGGCCAAGGAGAGCGGTCTCCGCGGGTCGTCCCCGATGTCGATGGGGACGGGACCGTGAGTGCCGCCGATGCCGCATTCGTGACCGCATGTGTGCCGCTCGGAACCACAGCGCCCTGTGACGTAGCGGATGCCGATCGCGACGGTGACGTGGACAGCCAGGACGTTGCCGTCGTGAACCAGCATCTCGGAATCAGGGTCGATATCGCGGGCGACTTGTTCCCCGTAGGCATCGGACCTATTGCGCCCTTCGATCAAGTCGATCTGCAGCTCGGCCCGCCCCTTCCGACTCCGGGCGGGAGCTTCCAATGGAAGGCAGCCTCTCCCGATTCCGATCTTCGGAGCGCCGCAGGAGCGGTGAGTTGGCAGACCCCGAACGGTCGTATCGTCGCCACTCCAGTTCGACAGAACGGGGCGCGTCGGGTGGACCTCCAGAGTGGCCGGCCAATCCGCGGGGATGCACGGCCCGGCGCCTCGTGCCCGTCCGGCGGCGAGTCAGTGTGCTGGTCAATGGGAGCCCCGGAGTCGGCCAACCCGGAGAGCTTCGACGCCCTGTGCGTCGAAGGGGTGTCCGCTCTCGACCCGGCAGCGTGTTCGCTGGACGTCCTTCGCGTGTTGGCGGTTCCCGTAGGGGGCCCGCTGCCGGTATCGAGCACCGTCACGACCATCACGTCCGGCCAGAACGCTCCATCCGTACCCGCTCCAACTGGCGCGTTCTTGAACGGGAATGCATTCTTTGCGGGTCTCGGCGGGCTGACGGCTGAGACCTTCGCCCAGTTGGCGCTACAGCCCTTCGTCGAAACGACGAGCATCCCGCCAGGGCTCGTGCCCGGGCTCACCTGCGCTCCGTGCCCGACGCCGCTGGTCTCGATCAACGTCGACCCGGCAGATGGTGGAACAGCCCTTGTCGCGGACTTCCCGTTGGCGACGCAGGCAGACATCACTGCGGCTGGCCCGTTTGGCCAGGCGTTCCTCAACACGGGTGTCGACGCCTTCTTGACGGACGAGCAGGAGGCCCTGTTTGGCTGCGGCCCGTTCTACGGGCCCCGCTGCGACGTCCTCGGGTTCGACCTGTTCCGAAGCGAAGCGGACGCAGTCCTGGACGCGATCGACGGTTCCGGCCCGTCGAGGTGCAGCCGCGCGGGCACAAGGCTGCCGGGCTGCCGAGGGCCTTCTGACGCAGGCTTCGACGTCGCCCTCGACGGAAGCTCCGGCAGCAAGGTCTCTCCGTTCAGCGGGACCCCGTTCCGTGCCGAAACGTCCATGGTGGCGTGGAACTTTGCGCAGTTCCTCGCGACCTTCGGCGTCGACTTCGATCCCGATGATCCATTCACGGCATCCGGCGGGTGCACGCTCGCTGATCCCGTCTCCTGCTCTGGCGCAAGGTCCTTGGCGTCCTACACCGCTCGCACCCTTGCTGACGACCCCAATGAACCTTCGTCGCGAAGATGGCTTTGGGAGATCGGTGCGGAGTACGTCATCACTACGGCCACTGGAGCCCTCGCGCCCTACCTCGGTTACACCCTGCACGCGTTGGGGCCTGAGGATCCGCGAGTGCCCGGGAACGATGCGGGTGTCGCGTGGGCACTGCGCGCGCCCCCCGGCACCCCTACACCCGTCGGGACCCCGTTCCTGGTTCGCTATCCAGGCGCAGACGCCATCCCCGGGACTGCCGATGATCCGTTCCGCGGCCTGGCCTACGGACTGAAGCCCTGAGGGAAGACGGACTCCTCGAGGGGAGGCATCGGGGAAGGGAGGGTCCTGGACCCCGAGACGGCGCTCGTCTTGGCAGGCACCGACTCCGCTATCCGGCCTACCCGATCACCCTACGGGAACTCGGCTACCACAAGGACCCCGCGTACCACTCGCTGCGACGATGCGAACGATTCTGACGCCGTCGCTGCTGACGCTCGGGACGGTGGCCGCGGTGATTCAGCACCCGACCCTCTGACTGGATCCGTGAAGACCAGGACGAGGACGCGCGCGAGACCGGGCGCACCCGTCACGAGGATGGAGTCCGCTCACTCGGCCCCCCGGGCACGCCCGCACTGCGAAGCCCCACCAGATAGCGCTCGGTCACCTCGGCGGGGAAGTTCCACTTGCGAAGCTCATCGGCGGCGACCTTCAGGTCGAAGCCGGGACCGCTGGTCCTCTGCGAGCCAGCAGCCATCTCAGACACGGGCATGAACGGGCAACCCCATCCAGGGCTCTTGCATGGCTCGCTCGCGAAGCTGGCCTGGGTGAGCGAGGTGCACCGGGTTGCGGGGAGCTTCGAGGCTCTGCGAGTCTCCACCGGATGAGCCCGCGTTCGATCGTCGTCCTCACGGCAGTTGCCCTCGTGGCATGCATCGATCCGGCCGACCGACGGCCGGGCCTCTGGCTCTCGGGTGAGGTCGCCCCGGCGGTCGACGACTGGTCGTTCGTCAACGACCACCGGGAGATCTTCGTCGAGGTGTCGACGCCCTACGGCGTGCGCCACTCGGTCACCGTCGTGTGCGCATCGCTCGACGGAGTGCTCTACATGGGAGCCCGCGATCCCTCGACGAAGCGATGGGTCGGCTACGTCGCGCGGAATCCCGACGTCCGCCTCGAGATCGGCGATCGGCTCTACCTGGCGCGCATGACACTGCTCGAAGACCCAGCGGACGTTGCGCTTGCGCGCCGGGCCTACGCCCGCAAGTACGACCGGCCCGAGACACCGCCGGCCGACGCGCCGCCCATCCAGTACTACCGCGTGTCGGCGCGCAGCGAATAGCTCGAGGGCCGGCCGCAAGCCGATTCGGAGGGATGTCATGGAGTTTTCACGCGTTGCGAAGAGGGCCGGGCTCGCGCTCGTCGCCTATGTGGGGTTGGTCGTCGTGTTCGAGACGTCCCTGGGGCTCTTCCAGCCCGAGACCGGAGACACGATCGTCATCACCACGACGGATGCCCAGGGAGTTTCGAGCGACCGCGTGCTCGGTCGCGACTTTGCGGGCGGAAGGCACTACGCATCCGTGAACCACTGGCCACGCGCCTGGTATCGCAATGCATTGGTGAACCCTCGCGTCCAGGTGACGATGGACCGCAAGACTGCCGACTACGTCGCGGTTCCGATCGACGATGAAGAGCACGAGCGGGTGGCGGCGGAGATCGGAAACGGGATCGTGTTCAGGATCATGGTCGGGTTCGCACCGCAGCGATTCCTGCGCCTCGATCCCGTCGAGAGCCGATAGCCTCGAACCTGAGGGTCGGGGGTTCGCCGGCTTCCACGCCGGGCCGCGAAGCGGCACCAGCCATCCCTCCCGGTGTGCCGCCTGCTTCGATTCGTCTTCCGGCGATCCACCGTCCCAGGCTTCTTCCGGAGCTGAAGACACGGCGCCCGGAGCTGCGAGGTGCGGATCAGTCCCACCGTGACCGCCTTCGGCGAGATGTCAGGCTTCGGCATCGCCCCGCTCTCTCGCATGGAGAGAGCTGTCAGTCGGTGCCGGCGTCGACGCGTCCCGGCCTTCGAGGGACGTGTCCATGAATCCAGCCAGCCCGGTCTTCACGAGGTGCGGGGCGGGTGAGGGGGCCCCGAGGCATCGAGCTATTTTGTGAACATGTTCATAAAATAAGCTACCGTCTCCGTCATGCCTCGCCCCGCCGCCACCGAGGAAGACCGGGCCGAGCAGCGCCGGCGGCTGCGCGTCGCTGCGGCGGAGCTTCATGCCGAGGCGGGGCTGCACGCCGTGACCGTGAGAGCCGTCTCCAAGCGTGCGGGTGTCTCGACAGGCTTGCTCTACAGCTACTTCACCGACCTGTCGGATCTGATGCGCTCGCTGTGGATGCCCCGCATCGTCGAGCTGGGCCACGCCCTTGCGATGGCCGAGCAGGCCGAGGCCGACCCGGTCGAGCGCATCCGACGCCTGCTCCTGACCTATGTCGATTTCACAGTCGCCAACGTCGAAACCCACCGCGGGCTCTTGCTGTTCGTCCGTCCCCCGAACTCGACTCCCGATCGCAACGACGACCCGGAACGGTTGATGCTCTTCGCATCCCTGCGCCGCGCCCTCGACGAGGGGCAGGCCGCAGGTGCCGTGCGCAGCGGCGACACGGGAAGGCTGGCCCAGCTCTTGTGGTCCGGCGTGCACGGTGCACTGGCCCTGCCGATCCACGTCGAACCCTTCGCCCTCACCGACGGCCCCAGCATCGCGACCGAGATGGTCGACGTGCTCATCCGATCCATCACCACCAAGGAATCCCCGTGACGCTACTCGACGACCCCCGACCGATTTCCGCTGATTCGCACGCCCTCGAAAGGCCTGAGGTGTTCGAAGGGCTGCCCGAACGCTTCGGCGACGATGCTCCGCGCATCGTCCACAGCGAAGGCAAGGGGGACACCATCAGCATCCCGAACAACCCGAAGCGGTCCCGCAACATCGCCGTGATGGCCTTGGCAGGCACGCGGCTCGACTACGCGACCCCGCTCCCGCGAGAGCACGCGTCCAAACCCGGCGCGGGATCGATCCAGGACGCCGAGATCCAGGCCTACTTCACCGGAGGCTACGCCGCGATGCGCCCCGGTCTCACCGACGGCGCCCGCCGACCCGAGGACCAGGACATCGACGGCGTCTCCGCCGAGATCCTCTATCCCGGCTGGTTCCCGATGTTCAGCCTCCCCAATCTCGACCTGCTGGTCGCCCTGCAGCGCAACTACAACGATTGGATGCACGCCCAACAGGTAGCTTCGAAGGGGCGCCTCGTCGGACTCGCGGCGCTGCCGGTGCAGCGGCCCGAGATCGCGCTGGCCGAGCTCGAGCGCGTCATCCAGCTCGGTCTCAAGGGCATCGTCATCCCGTCCAACGCCCCGCGCGGCCGCCACTACAGCGACGACGCCTACGATCCGATGTGGAGCCTCGCCGAGGAGGCCGGCCTGCCCGTCGCATTCCACGTCGCCTGCATGTCCCATTCTCCCGACTGGCTGAAGGCGATGAAGGACCGCGACCCGATCGTCCAGTACGCGGGCTCCCCTGCGCTCATCCACGATACCCTGATCGAGCTCATGGTCCGCGGCGTGTGCGCCAGGCACCCGAACCTGAAGTTCGTGCTCGCCGAGTTCAACGCCGGCTGGGTCGCGCACTGGCTCGACAAGGTGCAGCAGGGCTGGGCGCGCGAGTACGCCAGGGACGCGTCGAGCACGCCGCCCGTCGACGTGCTCGAGATCTGGAAGCGACAGTTCTTCGCCACGATCGAGGACGACACGGCGGCCCTGCGAACCCGCGAGCTGATCGGCGAAGAGACGCTGCTCTGGGGCTCCGACTATCCCCACACCGATTCCACCTGGCCGTGTTCGAGCCAGGTCCTCGACGAGATGTTCGAAGGCTACCCGCCCGAGACCCGGGACAAGATCACGCGCACCAACGTCGCCAACCTCTATTCGCTCTGAGGGATCGGCCGCCGCGCGCGGGGTGGAGGCTCCGTGCGAGGCGCACGCGCCCCGTGGCGCAGAGGTCCGCGCTGGAGAGCGCGTCCCGATCGCTCGCGGGCCCCTTCGAGCCGCGCGCCGCTGCCTGGCAGAACCCGGGGGGTCGCACGGTCGAGTCGTGCCGGGCGCGCCAGGGAAGCCGCGGGGTTGCATTCGGAGCGGCCATCGAGCACACCTGGCCCCACGATGGCAGACCTCCCCCAGTCACTCGAACGCGTCCTGCGCTACCCGATCAACTACGTCGAGGACTGGACGGTCGAGGGCTCGCGCGTGGAGATGTCGTTCTCACGGCGCACCGATCCCTGGCCCTGGCTCGTCCTTCCGCCCTGGCACCCGGTCGTCGTCGACAAGATCCAGTACTTCGCCGCGGTCACCGGGGCCTGGGCGTACGGAAGCCTCGGGCGCGATTCGAAGGAGCGGTCGGGGACCGGGCCCCGCACGGCGCTCACCCGGATCCGATGGGTCTCGCTGGCGCGCGATGCCGGTCCCGCCCGGCGCGGCACCTTCCGGCCCTTCCAGGGCGAGGAGAGCGTGGGCTACGAGCTCGAGATCTTCGACGAGGCCGGCCGTGCGACGCTGTGGATCCGAGGGGAGGGCGCCGCCTTCGAGGAGCGTGACTTCGGCGCGAGGCGGAGTGCTTCGAAGGAGAACGCGGCGACCTCGGCCCTGGCGCCGCCGAGCGAGCTCGCTCGTCCGGAGGCCGTCGGCCTCGGGCCCGAGGGTCGCAGCCTGATCTCGCCCCTCGCGGGGGGAGACCCGCCCACGGTCATCGGATGGGTGACGTCTGCCGAGGGCTTCGCGCCCGCGCATCCCTTCCACACGGGAACCGGCGACCACGTCAACGCGGGTCACCTCGTGGACTGCGCCCTCGAAGGGGCCCATCTGCTCCTCGACACGCCGGGTCCGCTCTACTGCACCGGCGGGGAAGCCCGCTTCCGACGCTTCGTCGAGCTCGACGTGCCGTTCGAGATCGCCCTTCGCTCGGAGGAACCGGAGGGTGATGCGACGACGGTCCACGCCCGCATGCATCAGGGCGGCCGGGAGACCTCGAGCGTGCGCCTGGACCTGCGGGTCTAGCGATTCAGGCCCGCCCTAGAGCTCCACCCCGTAGATCCGCGCCGGCGTATCCTGCAGCACCTTCCGGACCGTCTCCTCCGGAATGTTCGCAAGGGTCTCCTGCGCGTAGTCCGCAGGAGGGACCGCGACGCTGTTCGGGCTGGGGTACTGGGACGTCGGGTGCGGGTAGTCGGTCTCCCACATCAGGTTGTCGGGGAAGTCCGTGATGGCGGCCTCGACGCCCTTCTTCTCGAACCAGAAGGAGCCGTACACCTGTCGCCGGAAGTACTCGCTCGGCAGCAGGTCGTACTCGGGGTGCTCCTTGGCGACGCCGCCGTTGATCCACTGCCAGTCGAACAGCTCGAGGACGCACTGCAGCCAGCCGACGCCGCTCTCCACCGACACGAACTCGAGCTCCGGGAAACGGGCGCAGACGCCGCCGAACAGCAGGTTGGCGAGGCAGTTCTGGTTGTCGAGGAGCGCGAGCGAACCGCCGCGCGAGAAGTTGGCCTTGGTGCCCATCCCGGCCTTGTCGTACGCGATGTCGCTGATGTCGCCGGAGCCGATGTGGAAGCTCACGGACAGGCCGGCCGCCTGGGTGGCCGCCCAGACCGGATCCCAATGGGCGTGCGAGAGCGGCGGCTCACCGAAGGTCTCGGGCCGGCTGCCGAAGAGCACGGCGCGGTGCCCCTTGGCGGCCGAACGCTCGATCTCCTTCACCGAGGCGTCGACGTCCCAGAAGGGCAGGGCGAGCACGGGCAGCAGCCGGTTCGGGTCGGCGCTCGCCCAGTCGACCAGGAAGTCGTTGTAGGCCTGGACGCACTCGAGCATGAGGGCCGGCTCACCGAGCCGCAAGAAGCCGCCGGAGCCGAACCCGCCCAGGTTCGGATAGAGGACCATCCCGTAGATGCCCTCCTGGTCCATCAGCTCGAGCCGGGCCTTCGCGTCGTAGGAGGCGGCGGGGATGTCGTCGTAGCCCATCGGGACGTTCGGATACGTGTCGTCGTGGCCGGCCATCGTGTAGAAGCCCGGGCCGCCGGCGACCTCGTCGCCGATGAACCACATGTCCCGTCCCTCGATCCGGCGGATGTGCGGAACCCGGTCGCCCCACTTGCTCGAGACCCGGTCGGTCCAGACCCCGGCGGGCTCGGTGATGTGGGTATCGATGTCGATCACCTTGTAGCGATCGAAGTACCTCTGGCTCATTGCTGGATCTCCCATCGGCGGTCCGCCACGGCGGATCCTTGGGAGGATACACCTTCTCCAGGCCGGTCGTGCTCGAGCGAGCCGTGGCTCCAGGTCGGTGGGGCGGCCGAACCCGGCTGGAGACGGGTTGTGGCATCCTCTCGGAGTGTTCCCGTGGCGCTTCCTCCACCCGCGTATGTGGGCGTTCAACGCCCGCAACGTCCTCCACTTCCTGATCGACAAGCTGCGCGGTGCGCCTCCGCGTCCGCTGCGTGCGCGCGACTTTGCTGCCGAGCACGCGACGCCAGGCGATGCGACCAGCGTCCTGGCCGCCCTCGATCGCTACGCGACCGAGAAGCGCTGGCTGATGAGCGTCGGCCCGGAGAAGGGCCCACTCCTGAGCGAGATGATCGCGCGGATCCCCGCCGGTGCTCGCGTGCTGGAGCTCGGCGCGTACTGCGGATACTCCGCGATCATGATCTGTCAGCGGCTCCCGCCCCCGGGCGCGCTCGTCTCGGTCGAGATCAGCCGCGCCAACGCCGAGGCCGCCCGCGACAACATCGCTCTCGCGGGCTTCGCGGAGCGAGTCGAGCTGCGCGTGGGATCGTCGAGCGAGGAGATTCCCAAGCTCGACGGCCCCTTCGATCTCGTCTTCCTGGACCACTGGAAAGACCTCTACAAGAAGGACCTGATCCTGCTCGAGGAGCACCGGCTGATCCGGCCCGGGACGATCGTGGTGGCAGACAACACCGGCGATCTCTTCGACCCGGGCGTCTACCTCGACTACGTCCGGACCTGCGGTCGGTACGACAGCGAGTCGCGGGAAGCCCACATCGAGTACTCGAACCTGCCGGATGCGGTGGAGATCTCGGTCTACCGCGGGTCGGCCGAAGGGGCCTAGCGCTCCTGCGCCGCGCAGGGACTCAACCGATCGGTGCGCGCCGGCGTAGGCCCTACCCGGGAGGCAAGGAATGCCGGAAATCACCGGGGAGACCGAGATCCCCGAGGAGAGGGTCCCGATCCCGAGGATCCTCACCTACAGCACCCC
>JAJFJS010000131.1 GCA_021773815.1 Gammaproteobacteria bacterium | reverse complement strand
TCGGCCTGCAGGTGATCGGTGCCCTTGTGTTTGGGGATCGTGCGCAGCATTTCCTTCAGGCACGCGAGTCGATCGCGCGGTTCGCGTGCCTGGCGATAGGCTGCCTCGGCCTTGCGGTAGTCGGCGGTCAGGTTGGCGGGCATGCGTCGATTATCGTGCGGCAGGCTGGTCGATGCATCCGGCGCGCGGCCTCGTGGAAAATACGGTCTGGCATGCGACGGGCCGGTGTGTTGCAATTATGCTCCCGCGTGACGACCGGTCAGGCGGTGAGAATGACACGAAATACGGAGCGTTGGAGTATGAGGTCGAGGGTCAGCAGTTGGCTCGTTCTGGTGATTTGCCTGACTGCGCTGGCAGCGGTGCTGGCTCTCCAGTTGCTCTAGCCCACATTATTGCTGCCCGATGAGTGTGCGGCCCGGTATTCGGCGTTGCCGAGCGAGGCGCACCGGGTGACATAAGATATCGATCGAGCGGCGGTGTGTGCAGTGCATCACGGTGGTCGCCGGTCTGAGCCGATAACGTATCGGTAACCTGACGGCGGGGCAGGGCGTGGCGTCACACGACCGGGATCATGGAATGAGCCACGGTCTACATGCCATAAAGCGCCCGACTCGACTGGGTTCCAAAGGCCTCCATGACGGAGGCCTTTGTTTTTTCCGCTCTAGTGCGTCGGCGACCCGGCAGCAGTCATCGCGGCGGCCGGCAGGCTGATCGTGATCATGCCGTCGTCGCGCCACGCCGAAACCTGCAGGTCCACGCCCATCAGTTGTCCGGCGCCCTTGATGCGCGGAATCGTCCAGATCTCATGGATCTCCTGCTCGGTCAGGTCGTGCATGCCGAGTTTGCGCGTGCTGGCCAGCACGGTGCCGAACGGTGACCGATAGGTAATCTTGCCCGGTTCGCGCTGCGTTTCCTGGACCAGCTGGTAGAAGCAGGCGGTCTGTTCGGTCACGGCGATCAATGCGAGTTCGGTATTGCCGGTCCGTTCGATGAGTTTGCGCACGCGCGTCATCATCGGGATGCCCGTGGCGATTTCCTCGTCGATCATCGCATCGACCAGGTCGTGGTCCTTGGCGAACTGGATGAAGTTCAGCGTCATCTTGACGAGTGCGTCGTTCATTTCGTGTTTGTAGGCCGATTCCACGTTCATGATCTTGATGGCCGTGCCGACGGCCAGGCCGAGTTCCTTCTCACGGCCCTTGAACTCGTGTTCGCTGCCCTTGGTCGGGCTGGCCTGCAGGATCGCCTCTCCCACCGCCGCGCCGAGTACCGCTTCGTTGCCCTCGAAACCGCTGTATTGACCCATGCGGTGGGACGGTTTTCCATCGGCCAAAACGGCAGTACTTAGTGCCAAGGTCGTTGCGGCGATCGCGCCGTTAATCCAGTGCTGGTTCATGTTGGTTCCTCGGTCGATGGGATCGATGCACCACCCTATCACCGCCGAGCGGCGGCACCAATAGGCCGGGAGGGAACGGTCCGGGGTTCGGTTAGGCGAATGCGCGGTCGGCGACCGGCGCGGGATCCGTCCGCTGCTTGCGCTCGTGCAGCATGCGGGCCTGTCCGATCCAGTCGTCGCGCTGCAGGCGCCGGTCGAAATCGGGAATCAGCTGCCGGGCCCGCTCGAGATCGTCCGCAGACAGGTTCAGCAGCGCGTCGTAGCGGTAGATTCCCAGTTGATGCAGCTTGCGGGCCAGCACGTTGCCGACGCCGCGAATCTCGGTCAGCTCATCGATAGCCGGCGTTGACGGCACGGCTTCCTC
This sequence comes from Gammaproteobacteria bacterium, assembly GCA_021773815.1. Classification (GTDB taxonomy): domain Bacteria; phylum Pseudomonadota; class Gammaproteobacteria; order Steroidobacterales; genus SMWD01. The sequence continues at coordinate 12,355 of JAJFJS010000131.1, read as the reverse complement.
CGCGATCGCGGCGACTTGCAACGTGCGTTCACGCTGATTCTTCAATTCATTGCCGAGCACGTGACAGTGCCTCTTCCAGCGATCGAGTTCATCGGTCAGGGACTGGATCAGCGACGGACTCCCGTCCGTGACGGTCGGCTCGAACGTATCCATGTCGGTCTCGGCATCGTCGTCTTCATCCGTGACGGGCGGCGCCAGCAAGTCGGGATCCCGGGCCACGCTGAGTTCGACCTCGAGCTCCTGGTGGCGCTGTTTGAGCGTATCCAATTGCCGGTTCGCGACCGACAGCTTGTCGCGCAGGATCTCCATCTGTTCGACGTCATTACGCCGCAGGTCCTTCTGCTGATCGACCGCGTTCTGCAGCGATGCCAGTCTGTCCAGTAACTCGCGGATACGGTCATGGGCGAGTTGCAGGTGCTCGACGGCTTCCGCAGATTGCCTGCGATCGCGCTTCACGTCGGTGCGCGCCAGTTTGACCTTGGCCTGCAGGTCGCGAATCTGCGTATCGCGCGGATCCTCGCGTTCGGCGATCTCGCGGTTGCGCTCGATGACAAATCGCGTGGCGAAAGCGCCCGCGGCGCCGGAAATGACGCAGGCCAGCAGAGTGATGATGACGGACAGAATTGACATAATCGCGCTATCGTTGTCGCCGAACCCTAACGCTAGGCGACGACGGCGCGGAATTCGTTGGTCTGGTTCTCAATCTTTCGTCCCGCGTTGTCGGTGCTGGAGTCACGACCAATGGCGCCCGGTCACGACAAGCGTGTCGGTGTGTCACCGGTCACGACCAGCGACTGGTAGGTACCGGTGCGCGCGGCTGTCGAATAGGCGACGCGGTTCTTGCCGTCGTTCTTGGCGTTGTACATCGCGCGGTCGGCCGCGATCAGGACCGTTTCCGGCTGCGTGTCGTGCGTCGGCAGCGTCGATGTCACGCCGATGCTGACGGTCACATGACGGTGGTTCTTCGAGCCGCGATGTGGAATGGCGAGTTGTTCGACCGCGGACCGGATCTGTTCGGCGATCCGCAGCGCGCCTTCCAGCGGCGTATCACCGAGCACGACAACGAATTCCTCGCCGCCGTAACGCGAGACGAGATCGGAGGCGCGGCCGACCGTGCGGCGGATGGCTTCTGCGACCCGCTTCAGGCATTCGTCGCCTTTCTGGTGTCCGTAATTGTCGTTGTATGCCTTGAAGTCGTCGATATCCATGATCAGGATCGAGATCGCCTTGTGATCGCGCAGGGCGGTGCGCCAGGTCTGGACGAGGAACTGGGCAAACCAGCGGCGATTGGCCAGGCCGGTCAGGCTGTCTTCGCGGCTCAGGCGTTCGAGCGTGGCGTTCGCTTCCTGCAATTCCTCGGTGCGCTTCTCAATCTCCTTCTCCCGGTTCGCGATGACGTAGATCAGTTCGCCGCGCAGTTTCTCGCCCTGCGCCAGCGACTTGCGCAGTTTGGTGTAGGTTGCGCGCATGCGGTTGTCGAGATCGCCGAGGTGATCGAATATCGAGCGCACCTCCTGCGGGGCGCCGGGCGGGGGAGTCGGGCGCTTGTCGGTCGCGTTCAGGTCGAAGTCGCGTACCGACCGGTCCAGTGCCTCGAGGGGACCGGAGATACCCGAGACCATCGCGAGCGCCAGGCAGACCGAGATGATCAACGCACTGCAAAGCCACGCGAAAGCGACGCCGTACTCATCAAACATCGCCGATTCGATGCTTTCTATCGGGCGGAGCAGATAGAGTCGCCAACCGCTGCGCATCGTCGTGCCGGTCGACAGATAACGCTGCTGGGCGCCGGCCGTCGAATCGGCATGGGTAAATGTAAACAGGTTCTCATCGCCGGCGTAGGACTCTGCCAGCAACGAAGTGCCGCTGAGGTTCCGGCCGGGTACGGTGGTGCCGAGTTTGCTGACGTACAGCACGCGGCCCTGTTTGTCGATGAGCACTGATTCGATGTCGTTCCGCGTGAAAAATGTCCCTTGCACGCGCTGGAAGGCATCGAGGTTGTAGAAACCGATCAGCAGGCCGGCGGGACGGCCCGCGTCGGCGGCAATGGGTACGCTGATGGCGACCGTCGTCGTGTCCGGATCATTCGGATGGGGCTCGGCATCGGAGAAAAAACCCTGGCCGGAAGTCAGCGGCGTATGCACGTATTCCGCATCGGTCGGCAGCGATTCTGCCTCCGTCTGACCGAAGGGCGTGGCCGCGATGACACGACCACTGTCGTCGACGAGCATCAGCGACAGGAACTGGGGCATGGCCCGGTGCGCCTGATCGAGAATCTGTGCGGCGTCCGTTAAGTCGGCGGGTTCGATGCCGGCGGCCGTTGTTTCCAGCTCAGCGAAATACTGATACAGGAAATAGTCTGCCGTTCTGGCAATGTTCGTGGCTTGATATTTGAGCAGGTCAGCCGTTCGCTCCAGTCGTTCGCTTGTCGTGCGTTCCGTCAGCACCAGCGCCAGCGAGATCGCGGGCAGCGTCGAAGCGAGTGTGATGCCGAGCATGATCCTGCCGCGCAGCGAGCGCATCAGCAGGAACCGGGAGCGTTCCAAAATGCGCTGATCGGCGATCAGCCAGAATCCGGCATAGATACCGAGCAGGCAGAATACGGCAATGCCGCCGACGGCCAGCCACGTGGGCCAGTGCAGCCCGAATGCAGCCGAGGTGTCGAATTGAATGATGGTCTGTTGCATGCCGCGCGGGCGGATTCCTGTCGCACACAGTGTCGTGTTACGGCAGGTTAGCCCGTCGATCGCGGCGAAAATGCGAAACAGGTCGGCTTTTATGCAAAATGCCGGTCGGGCGGCATCCGGTCAGGGTCCCGGTCAGAGCTGCCAGAGCGTGACGGCAACCAGCATGAGTACCGATGCAAACGTGCCATAGAGCGCCAGTCCCGGCCAGCCGCGTAGGCCGCCACCGTGGCTGGCCGCCGGGATTCCGTCGCGTGTTCGCTGGCCGCCGGCGGAGGCGATCGGGTAGCCGCAATTCAGGCAGGTCGGGGCCCGGTCGGACATCAGCGACCGGCATTCCGGGCAGGGTTCCATGGCCATAGTGGGATGCTCCTGGTGTTGTGTATGCGGCTTAGTGCTGCCGTCTATCGATGATTCAGCTCAGACGCCATCCACAGCATCGGGTTCGTCGTCAGATGAGCGCGCTTTGCTGGTTGGTCGGCGCCGGCTTCGTGCGTCAGTCGCAGTTGTTCGCGAATATGAATCAACCCGCGACGAATACGCGTCTTGACCGTGCCGATCGGCATATCGAGATGGTTGGCGATTTCACTGTGGCTGTATCCCTCCCACAGCGACATGGACAGGATCAGCCGGTGATCCGGCTGCATGTCGTTCAGGACCCTGACGACTTGTTGCACCTCGGCCGAGTCGGTCAGTTCACTGGCAACGCTCGGTTCCAGGTAGCCGGTCTCGTCCGCGTCGATTGAGTCCGTGACCGGACGGCGACCGAAGTGCCTGAGCCTGTCAATGAGCCGGCGCCGCGCAATCGTGGATATAAATGTCGCTTCTGATGCAATATCCGGTCGGAAGCGACCGGCACTGGACCATACGTCGATGAAGATGTCCTGCACCGCATCCTCGGCGTCGGCGGCATTGCTCAGGTAGCGTCGGGCCAGTGACCAGACGAGCCCGCCGTAGCGGTCCTGACAGTCCTTGACGGCTGCGGCGTCGCCGGCCGCGACGCGTTGCAGTATCGATAGTTTTTGTCCCACGTTCTGTCACCCTCTGTATCCGTACTGATCCTTACGCACGCGGCGTCCGGTCGGATCACTTCTCAGGAAGGGTGCGGGCCGCCAAGGCGGGGAACTGGAAATGGGGGCGGCAGATGGCGGCCTGAATGGGCCGCGAGGTTGCGCGCGCGGCCGGCTCGATTCCGGCCGGCCGCGGCGCATAGCCCGGTCAGGAAGCGGCGGGCGGCAGGATTACGCTGTCGATGACGTGAATGACGCCGTTGCTCGCCTCGATATCGGCGGACGTGACGCTCGCGTCGTTGACGGTGACGCCACCGGCACCCGAGATGACGTCGACGGTTGCGCCTTGCAGCGTAGCCGGTCGGGCCTTGGCGCCGATGTCTGCGGCCATGATCTTGCCGGGGACAACGTGGTAGGTCAGCACAGCCTTGAGCTGATCAATGTTCTCCGGTTTGAGCAGGTTATCGACGGTGCCGGCCGGCAGCTTGGCGAACGCGGCGTCAGTCGGTGCGAACACCGTGAACGGTCCGTCGCCCTTGAGCGCATCGATCAGGCCGGCGGCCTGCAGCGCGGCCGCCAGGGTTGTGAACTGGCCGGCCGCTACGGCCGTGTCGACGATGTCCTTCGGTGCCGCCTTGGCGGCATGCGCACCGGCGGTGGCCGATAGCGGCGCGAGTACGGCGATACTCATGACGGCGATCGTCAGTGTGAATAGTCGGGAAATGTGAGTCAGTGAATTCATAATGATTTCCTGTTTTCCTGGGGGGTGGTAATCGGATAGCTATTCGCCGTCGTCATCCGCGTGGATTCAGTGGCCGGCGCCTGAATCCGGCGGGACCGTGTCCGCGAATCAATACACTGGGAGCAGATAGTAAGAATCGTGCGGGGCGTCATGTTGCAGCAACCGAATCCGTATCTTGCCGCGTTACTCGAGAGCGGCGCGTCGGGTTATGCCGGTGATGCGGCCGGTATCCTGCTCGAGAGGCGGCCGGACCTGACCGGGCGCTATGGCGACGCTGCATTTACGTCGTGGCAGACGCATCTGCGGCAGCAGCTCGTCGAGTTGGCCGCCGCGGTGGCTGTCGGCGAACCCGCGTTGTTTATTTCGCAGCTGGTCTGGATGCGTCTCGCGCTCGTGGCTCGTGCGCAGCCCGATGATGATGTCGACAGTGGGCTGGAGGCGCTGGACGCGGCGCTGTCGCGGCGCCTGCCAGAATCGGTCCGTCCGGTCTGTCGCAGCTTTATCACGCACGTGCGATCGCAACTGGGCACGGTGCCGACGTCATCGTTCGAAACGGCGCTCGACCCGACCGCTTTGCCCGACCGGTACGCGCTGACCTACCTGTATCGGCTGCTCAACGGGCAGGATGCGGCGGCAATTGATGGCGTCCTGTCACTGACCGGCGCCGGGCTCGGCGTGCCCGCGATCTACCGTGATGTCCTGCTACCCGTGCAGCGAGAGATCGGTCGGCGCTGGCATCTCGGCGTTGCCACGGTTGCCGAAGAACATCTCGTCACCGAAGCGACGCGCCGGGCGATGGCAACACTCATGAGCCTGGCGACAGCGGCGCCCGCCAACGGCCGGACTATGGTCGCCGCCGCCGTCGCCGGCAACGCGCATGATATCGGTCTGCGCGCCGTGGCGGACCTGTACCGGCTCGCCGGTTGGCGCGTGCGCTTTCTCGGTGCTGACGTCCCCGCGCAGGATCTGCAAGACATGTTGTCCGACTGCAGCGCCGACCTGCTGCTGCTCGGTGCGACGCTCAGTGTGCAGGTCATGCGCGTCGCCGAGACGATTCGACTGGTTCGTGACGGTGCCGGCGGCCACATCCGGATCGTCGTTGGCGGCGCGGCGTTCGATGGTGTCCCCGACCTGTGGCGGCGTATCGGCGCTGACGGCTATGCGGCGTCTATCGATGATGCCGTCGCGGTCGGCGCGCGACTGGTCGACGGTTGAGTGCCAGCGGGCTGCCCTGGCGGCTGGTCGGAACTGAACCGCCACCCGAATTGTTTATGTCAGTTCGACTGAGCAGATTTCTTGCGAGCTCTGCGCTTTTTACGAGCGCGCCTGGAAAGTATGTTGAGGCTTTCGATAAATACAGAGAATGCCATTGCAGCGTATATATACCCCTTCGGCAAGTGCGCGCCAAAACCATCGGCGATTAACGCCGTGCCGATCAGCAAAAGGAAACCAAGTGCCAGCATGACAATTGTAGGATTGGCGTGAATAAAGTCGGAGAGCGGGTCGGCAGCCACCAGCATCGAGATGACTGCGACGATGACGGCAACAAACATTATCGGTACATGCGTCGTCATGCCAACCGCGGTAATGATGCTATCAATCGAGAAAACAGCGTCCAGAATAAGAATCTGGCCAATTACCGCCAATAGACTCGTTGTTTCGATTGCAGGATTTAACCGTTCCGGACCTGGGTCGGGGTCGACGCTGTCGTGAATTTCCTTGGTAGCTTTCCAGACAAGAAATAGCCCACCCGCGATGAGAATCATGTCTCGCCAAGAAAACGGATGATCGAATAATTCGAATTGCGGATCTGTCAATCTGACGATGATGGCGACTGTGCCGAGAAGCGAAAGCCTCAGTATTAATGCGGCGGAAATACCGACTCGTCGCGCCATCGAGCGCTGGTGCTTTGGCAGCTTGTTTGAAATAACCGAGATGAATATCAGGTTATCGATCCCGAGAACAACTTCCATGGCGGTCAAAGCTGCAAGGGCCGCCCATGCATTCGGGTCTGCCGCTAATTGGATCAGGTAGTCCATCATGTTGATATACCGATAATCGGTTAACCGCCGGTTTCCCGGGTGGTTCCGTTGAGCCGGATTTTTCTATGTTTCCTGAGTCTGATGCGCATGCAAGGATTGTAGAACTGTTCGATACGATCGGCCCGCTTTCTCGCTATAGCCAACTGCGGTGATGGCACGCGGGGTTTAAAAGCTGCTTCAATCATGAGGCCGACAAGAGCTCAAGGGACTTGGGAAAGCCGAAATCGGAGAGACTGAATTGCACGGGCAGGCATAATACAGCGCATCTCGGCTGAGCCCGGTGCTAACCTTTGTGCCAGAAAGGCTGGATTGGTGGGCCCGCCAGGACTCGAACCTGGGACCAAGGGATTATGAGTCCCCTGCTTAGTTGCAAATCAAGAACATAACCGTTACAATTACTCATAGAAACAAAGAGTTATAGGGCGCTCAAGCTACTGAGACGCCCTTTTTGCCTTTATATATAAAGAGATTTTCTATGAGCGATTCCATATTTGTTCCTGAGATAACAATTCCGGTTCTAGACAGTTGGCGATTCAATCGAGCCGGTGGCAGCAACGAGCAATTCTTATGGGAGGAGAAAAATCCCGGCTTCGGTGTTCGGCAACTTCGTAGCGGTACCAAAACCTTCGTCGTAAGTGGAGCTATCGCAGGAGCCAATCGAACCCGTCGCAGAGTTCTCGGACGCTACTCAAATGAGTTCGGGCCGCAGCAAGCTCGTCCAAAAGCTAAACGATTCCTCGGCATGATGGCAGACGGCGAAGATCCTTGGGCGTCGCCAGATGAGAAGAGGGGTAAGACACTGCAGCGCGCGATGAAGGACTACATCGCAAAGGAGCGCTTAGCACCGGCTACCGTCGATGATATTGAGAGCACCATGGGCAATCACTTGTTGGAATGGATGGATCGCCCGCTGTTCGAAATCAAACGGCACGAAATCATGGATCGTCACAACGAGATTCAAGAAATCGTCGCTGCGCGAAATGCTGAGCGGTTTAAATCAAAGGAGTACGCATACGATGGCAGGTCGACAGCTAACGGCACGATGCGATGGCTTCGCGCGATCTTCAATCGAGAAATTGACCGATGGGATGAGGATACCGATGGTCCAGCACCGGGAAATCCCGTATCGGTAGCCCTGCGCCGAAAAGGCAAGAAGGGTTGGTTTCAAGATCGCTGCCGTGAGCGGACGCTCGATGACGATGAGCTTCGCGAACTATTTGCAGTGATGTCAGCTTGGCAGGGGAATGTGTTGGCCCCGTACTTTATAAAATTCGCTCTGTACGCTGGTATGCGTGCCAATGAAATTGGCAACATGAACTGGGAATGGGTCGATAAAAAATCGATCATCATTCCAGAAGCACAGACAAAGGCGCGCCGCACGTTTGAGGTACCGATTACGGCAACCATCCGAACAATGCTCGACGAAATCCGGAAGCACAACGATAGCTTTGAACTTGACCAGCGTTGCAGGTCTTTTCTCTTTCCATCTGAGCGCGCCGTTTCCGGACACGTAACACATTACCAATGGGCGGCGGAGGCGCTGCGAGAAAAGCTGTCGTTCCATCTGAATAGCCATGACCTACGCCGCACACTTGCGAGCTTGGCTGTGAGGCGCGGGGCTTCCGAACGAATGGCGCTGTCACTCTTAAATGACAAGCCCGCTGGCGTAGCTGCAAATTATATTATTCTTTCGGCATCGGACCGCCAGCCTTGGATGGAAAGGGTTGAGCGGCACCTGGCTACGTTACAAGAATAGTTTTCGACGAGTACCCCCTTGCTTTTTGGTAATCATTTGTTACGCTTTCTGATGACGGCGTGCCAAGCACGTTAGAATGATGTTCTGCGGAGCGGGATGCTTTACCAGCAGTCTTGTTTCACCGTAAAGCCGGTCAGGCAGCCGTCCGCCCATAGATTGTTTCTATGTGCCGCTGGGAAATTCCCTATAAACGGGGCCAGCGGCTTTTTTGTATCTGGCCCCCGCAACGGAGGGCCAGCGATGGACCACGCAAGAAACTACATCGGCGCAGACCGCGTTCCAATTCAGGAACGCATCAATCTCAGATACCGCGACTTCGTGGCTTACGGCATTGAAGAAGGCCACGCTCGCATTCTGGTGATGCGCGGCAAGCTCCCGAAACCCCGCAAACCAAATGGACGGACCGGCATTGCTCTTTTCGACCGTTTAGAGGTCGAGGCGGCATTGCGCCAGCACGGTTATCTATAAGCATTAAGGCCCAACGCAGCAGGATGCTGTATTACGACAGGAGAGATTCCTATGCAACAAGATGATTTTACAAACTTAACGAAACGCGTCGTCATGAACGAATACCATGATGGCGGAGAGGCCATATATACGTTCGAATATATGGGCGAAAAAGTAACCGTCAAATCCACAAAAGCCTTCCTATCGCCAGCCGCGGTCAATGCGGCGATATGCGAGCAGACAATGATGTTGGCAAAACTGACCAAGAAGGTTTGGGACCAGAAGCTTCAGGTATTGCTGGAGCAATATCGGCAGGAGTTTGGAGAGTTATGAACACGGCGATTCAAGAAAGTGCCGCGGGCGACAATTTAGAAGGGCAATTAACTGCCGTTCGTCGCGCGGCGCTGGAATACAGAAAACAGGGCCTCAATATCCTGCCGTTAAAGACGGGCTGCAAAAATCCGTCGAAACCCGACGGAACAGACCTGTCCGGATGGCCAGAGTATGTCATGACCGATGTCGATACGGCGTTCACGGACAAGGCCAGCAACATTGGGATCCGTCTTGACGATCCGTGGACTGACATTGACCTCGATTGTCCCGAAGCGATCCAGCTGGCAGATGATTTTCTCCCGGCAACGATTTCGTTCGGTCGCGCCAGCACACCCCGTGCTCACAGAATTTACAAGGCGGAGGGCGCTGGATATAAGAAATATGACGCCTCGTTTGGGACGGTCCTTGAATTACGAGCCGAGGATCGCCACCAAACGATGTTTCCGCCATCGGTGCATGAATCCGGCGAGCCACTGGTCTGGACCGAAGGCCAGAAGACGGTACAGGATATGGATGCCGCCGACCTGCGCAGGCGATGCGATCTCTTAGCCGTCTCAGCCGTTCTAGCGCACCACTGGGTCCGTAGCACCGGACGGCGTGACGAGCTAGCTGTCGCTGTCTCTCGTCTGCTAATGGATCATGCAGGACTAAGTGTTGACGAATCCAGCAGCGTCGTATCGCATATCTGTCGAGTGGCTGGCGACGAGGAACGGCAAGATCGCATCAAGAAGGCCTGCTCAGTTGCCCGAGGCGGGAAGAAGTATGGCATCCCTACGATAGTTGAAATCATCGGAAAGGAAGACGCAGGCAAAATCCTAGAGTGGCTAGGCAAGCAATCACCAGACACATTCAGCGAAGAACCTGTCGACTTTTTCGCATTGCCACCCGCCCCAGAACTAAACCTCGACCATATACCCCCGCTAATTGCTCGCCGTGCGAAAGATGTCGCCGAGCGGATCGGCTGCAATATCGAAAATGCCGTATTTCCGGGGATCATCGCGATAGGTGCCGCTGCTGGTCGCAACGCCGTGATCCAGCCAAAAAAGAACGATCCCTCGTTCCTGCAAATGCCGACCTTGTACGGCTGCATCGTTCAGCCCTCTGGAATGCTCAAGTCACCGCCCGCGAACGAGATGTTCGAACCCATTGTGTCGATGCACCAGTCCCGATTAGCGGATTGGCGCGAGAAGTGCACGGGCATCCCTGCCGCTGAACGGCCAGATGAACCAGCGCCGCTGTATGTAACTAATACGACGACAGAGGCGCTAATCCGCGACCTTAATTTCAGCCCCGGCATACTATTCTTCGCCAACGAACTGGCCGGAATGATGAAGGCGGCGAACCAGTATAAGGGCGCGGGTAACGACGCCGAGTTGATCCTTGAGATTTATGACGGCTATGCCTCGTCGACCCGGCGCAAGACGACAGGCAATATCGACGTGGAGCGTCCTTGTGTGGGTGTCTACGGCACGATCCAGCCCGACGTCGCGGCGACTGTGCTCGTGACAGGGGAAAATGAGGCAAACGGTTTGATGGCGCGTTTCGGATTGTGCGCGTATCCACAGCCGCGCCAAGACCCGATGCTGGACCGGGTAGTCGATCGGCAGGCTGAGGAAGCCTACAAGACGACGCTGACTGCCTTGATGCAGACGTTCGGCGACGGTGAGTTTCCCGAGGGGCCCTGTCGTTTCACGCTCGAAGACCCATCACTCTACTTGCAGTGGGTGAACGACGAAAGAGCTAAGAATCTGAAGCGCGAGCCACCAATCCAGACTCATTGTGCGAAGTATCCGGGCCTGCTGGCGCGGTTAACGCTCGTGTTCCATCTGGCCGAGCTTGAGTGTTCGCGTGGCTTGGTCGAGCCTGACGGCTCGTGCTCCAGCCGCGTGAAGGATTTGCAGGGGCAGACGGTTATCCCGGCCGCGACCGTCGAGCAGGCTATCGCTTTCATTGATGAATATCTTCGGCCGCATTTGGCGCGCGTGTATTGTCTTGGAGAAAGTGACGAGCGGGGCGCTAAAGAAGGCCGAGCTATCGCAAAGTTGATTATCGACGAACAGATAGATGACGTGACGGTGACGCAGATCTGTGACCGGCATCGTGCCGGATTGCGAACGACCACGAATGTCGCAGCAGGATTGAAGTACCTCGACCGAATGGGGTGGGGCAGCTTTAATGCAAAGGATCAGTCACGGTCCAGGAAGCCGGCCGCAAGGTTTCATGTCAATCCAGCGGCGCACGAACGGCAGTGGTTCCTAGATGTGTCGACGACTGAAGAAAACCACTAAAACCACTAAATCTCGCGCCCTATGTATCTCCAATCGCAGGGATCTCGGTATATAAACAACGGGTACAATATTTAGTGGTAATACCAGTATTACTAATCAAACCCGCGTTATCACTGGCATAAGAAAACCACTGCATTAGTACCATTAAGTGGTTTTCTCAGCGGCGTCAGACTACTCGGAGAAACTAGCGTAAATCCACGATGGTCATCGCGGTAATTCGCCGCCGCGACAAAATTGCTGCTTCTTTCCAATCAAGAACTCAGAGTAAATAAAGGACGCTCTGCTGTATCTTCGGAGGGCGACAGTCAGCAATTCCTCCGACAACAACGTTTTGACAGTTCATTATGATGCTCGCTGACGGTCCGGACCTGCTGACGAGCTAATACATTGTTGGTTGCTCTGGTTCTGAACCTCGCATCGCTCTGCGGAAACTGCCGACCGCGGTCTTTATAAATAAATCTGCCGATATATGTAGCCTATAGAAACAAGCATTTAGGGCTACACATTTTCTGCTGACGGCAGTATCGTATATGCGATTGATGCAATGCAGCAATAAGCGAGCGAGATGCCCAGACACAAACCCGACCAGCTTCCAAAAGAGCTTCAGCCGCTCCTTGAGGCCATCCGACCGCCTCAGCGCTACTACCGGATGAATCGGGACGTTAAGCCGCCGAGCGACATCTACCAGACGCTTATGGAAGCCGCTTTCGTCTGCCCGAGGATCAAGGATCTTGCGGCATTCTACTGGGTCACCGAGCAGACATTCATGAACTGGCGGAAGGCCGATCCCAAGCTGGACGTCATCATCGCTCAGGCGAAGCAGGCGGACGTTCAAGAAGTGCTTGCGGCGGTCCGTAAGAAGGCAGTCGTGAACAAAGACGTCTCAGCAGCACGGCTTTACCTGCAAGCGACGCGACCGGAATTGATCGCGCCGGAATCTGCTGTGCAGGTAAACGTCAATAGCAATACGGTCAACGTCCTCCCTGCCCCAAAGCAGAAGCTGGAACGGCCCAAGCCCCCTGTAATCGACCTCGCACCCGAGCCCGACGAAGA
>JAJFJS010000014.1 GCA_021773815.1 Gammaproteobacteria bacterium | reverse complement strand
GGTCGAGCATAAAGCGCGCCTGCTCGGCGCCGAACGTGCGCTCGACGAGCACGTTCATCGGATCGGAACGGTTCGTATAATCACGATACGTGAAATCGTACTGTTGCTGAGCATCGCGGCGCTCAAACGGCAGCTCGTCGGCCTCGTCGACCCAACGGAACCAGCGGTCGACGAATCTCTCCAGGTAGGCCTCGCACTGGTCGAGATGTTCATCGGTCAACTCGGCGATGTAGCTCGAGCAAACCGGCGACTGCATACCGCGAATGGCCGGCCCGTGACTGGCCGACCAGATGAAATCGGTGTTGGCGCGAAACGCGAGGTAATCCTCGTTGGCTTCACCCTCGTAGTACTTGTTGACGTAGTCTTCACTGACCTTGACGTCGGCACGGGCCACGTAGTCCGCGTAAAACAGCAGGTTCGGCACCGTGCCGAAGATAATCATCAGGTTCGGCACCTGCGTCTGCTGGCCCAGCGTGACGTTGATATTCATATCGATAATGCTGGCTTTGCGGTTACCGATCCACGAGCGCACGAACCAGTCCATGTCGTTGCCGGTGTAACCGAAGAATGCACCCTCCATCTGCCCGTCCGGCGACGTGTAGTACTCGGCGTCAGCGGAAATCGGATGCAATTTGGCGTCGAAGCGGCGAATGATCCGGTCGGCGATCCGGCCGTGGATATTCCAGCACCGTTCCCATTGGTTGGATACGTCGACATTCGGATTGTCGGCAAGAAATTCGTGGATGGTTTTTACGTCACTCTGAGCATTCATCGTTATCAAACCCTGGTTTTTTTGTCGTCATTGACGCGCAAAAGCGTAGCAGCCCGTTTGCCAGGCCGGATTGATTTTTGTTTGTCGACCGCAGATCGATCAGCCGTCCCGTTTCCAGACCTGCTTGGCGCCGTAGCCGAGCTTCCAGAGCCAGGTCTCGGTGTACAGGATCCGGTCCGGCGTGATTTTCACGACCTGGCGCTCGAACGGCGCACTCGCATCCATGCCCAGATCCGTCACCCATTCATGCCAGCGGAAGACCTTCATCCCCCGCTCCCAGCCGGGCGCATGCGGCTCGATGATCTCGGCCCGGCCGAATACCTGGACCCCGCGCGCCGTATGCCAGCCGTGATACGGGTAATGGACGGCGTAGGACACAGCCGGGTCCGCCTGCATCGCGCGCAGCTTGGGCGTGCCGGGATCGGGCAGCAGGTAGATATCGAGCCCGTCGGCGTAGTATTCGATCGGGCTCGCGATCGGCCCGTGCTTGCCGATGGTCGCCAGAACGCACATGTTCAGCGAACTGACCAGCTGGGCGATCCGGTCCTCGAGCTGGTCGCGCGGCAGCGCCTTGTCGGGCCAGGGAGGCTCGACCCACGGAAATGCTTGGCTCATCGGGATTCTCCGGGCAATCGTGGCCGGGTTCGTATGACCCGGCCCGGAGCCATACTAAACTATGGCGGCCCGATCAGGAGAAACCCGACATGCCCGACTCATTCATTCCGCCGCAGCGCACGCTGATGGGCCCCGGCCCCTCTGATGTTTCCGACCGGGTGCTCGCGGCACTGGCCAGGCCGACGATCGGCCATCTCGACCCGGCATTCATCACGATGATGGACGAACTCAAGGGCCTGCTGCAGTCGGCATTCCGGACCCGCAACGCGCTGACGCTGCCGGTTTCGGCGCCCGGCTCGGCCGGCATGGAAACCTGTTTCGTCAACCTCATTGAACCCGGCGACACGGTCATCATTGCACGCAACGGCGTATTCGGCGGCCGGATGCAGGAAAACGCCGACCGCTGCGGCGCGCGGACGATTACCGTAGACGACGAATGGGGGCGGCCCGTCGATCCGGACAAGATCGAGGATGCGCTGCGCGCGCATCCCGAGGCCCGGATACTCGCTTTCGTGCATGCCGAAACATCGACCGGCGCGCGCAGCGATGCGCGTGCGCTGTGCGCACTGGCCACGCAGTACGACTGCCTGTCGATTGTCGATGCCGTCACGTCCCTGGGCGGCATCGATGTCGACGTCGACGGCTGGGGTGCCGATGCCGTCTATTCCGGCACCCAGAAATGCCTGTCCTGCGTGCCCGGCCTGTCGCCGGTGACGTTTGGCGACCGCGCCGTCGCGCGCATTCATGCGCGCCGACGCAAGGCACAGAGCTGGTTCCTGGATCTCGATCTCGTCATGGGCTACTGGGGCGGCGAAAAGCGCGCCTACCATCACACGGCGCCGGTCAATGCGCTGTACGCACTGCACGAGGCGCTGCTGATCCTGCACGAAGAAGGACTCGAGAACGCGTGGCGGCGCCACGCGCTGCATCATCGGGCACTGGCTGCGGGCCTTGAAGCGCTCGGCATGACGTTCGTCGTCGCGCCCGAGTGGCGATTGCCGCAACTGAACAGTGTCCGGATCCCGGCCGGCCTCGACGACGCCGCCGTCCGCCGGCGACTACTCGAAGAATACTCGCTGGAAATCGGCGCGGGACTCGGTCCGTTCGCCGGCCAGGTCTGGCGCATCGGGCTCATGGGCCACGCATGCCGGCGCGAAAATGTCCGGCTGTGCCTGCAGGCACTCGGTCATCTGATCGGCGAAGCCGACGCGGCGATCGACGCAGACGCCGGCATCAGCGCGGCTGATGCGGCGTATACGGCGGCCTGACTACTCGGCGACAGCGCCGGTTTCAGGCGCGGCCGCGGGCTTGGCGACAGGCTCGGCTGCGGGCTCAGCGTCAGGCTCGACAAAAACGCCATCCGCGCTCAGTGCGGCGATGATGTCTTCGGTGATATTGACCGCGGGATCGAGCCAGAACACGGACTGATCACCAAGCATCACGACATGTGCGCCGCGCGCACGGGCGATCTTCTCGGCGAACGGCATGACGCGTTCACGAAACTCCAGCACGAGATTGATCTCGTACTGTTGCGCCTGCTGTTGCGCATCCGCCTGCAACTGACTGTATTGCTGCTGTGCGCCCATCGTCATCTGCTGCAACTGCTGTTGCTGCTCTTCGGTCGGCGTGTCGCCGAACCGGGAACGCTCGTCGGCGAGCTGTTGCTCGAGATTGCGGACTATTTCGCTGAGTTTCACGTTCAACTCCTCGCGCGAGGTCTGCGCCTGCTGCTGCATGGCCTCTTCCTGCCCGGTCGCCTTGGCGACGGTGGAAAGATCGACAATCAGCACATCGGGGCCGGCACCGGGCAATTGGTCGCAGCCGGTCAAAAACAGCGCCGTCGCGACGCCGATGGCCCATAGGCACGTCAGTCTTTTCATGTACTCGCCCTTTATGATTCGATGGGAAATCCAGCGCGTAATGTAGCGGCCACAGGACGTGATAGCCAGCGCGGCGCGCAAACGCCGCTCAGGTGCGCGGCTCGATATGCCGCAGCACGCGCCACGGCGACAGCGGCATCTCCTTGACCTGCGCACCGATCGCATTGCTGACGGCATTGGCAATTGCCTGCATGGTACAGACGATCGGCCCCTCGCCGACTTCCTTGGCGCCGAAGGGGCCGTTCGGATCGATCGTCTCGACGATGATGTGATCGACCTCGGGCATCTCATAGGCCCGCGGCATCTTGTAGTCCAGGCGCGACGGGTTCATGACCTGCCCGTCCTCCATCAGGCACTCCTCGTAGAGCACCTGGGACATGCCGCTGAAGATCTGCCCGTCGATCTGGCCCTCGACGATGCGCGGGTTGATCGCCCGGCCGACGTCGTGTGCCGCGGTCATCCGGTCGACCGTGACGACCCCGGTGCCCGGATCGACGGTGACTTCGGCGATCTGCGCGCCGAACGAGTACGCCATCGTGCCCTTCTTCAGCGGCGAATTATAGAAACCGCGACCCATGACGAACCGGCCTTCCTGACTGTGCAGCGTATCGAAAACAATCTTCTTGAACGGGATGGCCTTGTCGGGTTCGCCGCGGGGCCAGACCTTGCGGTCACGGAACACGACCTGCTCCGCGGGCACGTCGAACTTCTCCGCGGCCGTCTTCGCGAGCTGGTCACGCGCATCGGTGCACGCGTTCTTTACCGCGTTGCCGGTATTGAACGTGCCCCGCTGCGTAAATGCACCGACGTCGAGCGGATCCGAATCCGTGTCGCCGGACACCACGCGTACGTCATCCGGCGTGATGCCGAGCACCTCGGCGCCGATGATCGCCATGGCTGTATGGGAACTCTGGCCCATGTCGGGCAGGCCGATGAACAGCGACATCTTGCCGTCCTCGCCGAGTTTGACGAAGGCCGCCGACGTGTCGTGCTTGAAAATACCCTTGGCGCCGGACGCCATCGCGCCGATACCGATGCCGATGCCCTTGAACGGCGGCAGCTTGCCGAACTTGTCGTGCCAGCCGGCCTTGACCGCCGTCTTCTCGATGCACTCCTTGAGTCCGCAACTCGCGTAATGCGAGCCGTGCAGCGTCGTATGACCCTTCTCGACGGCGTTGAAAAGATTGAAGGCGACCGGATCCATGCCGAGATCGCGGGCCAGTGCGTCCATATGCTGGCCGAGCGCAAACTGGAACTGCGCGATACCCCCGCCGTGATGGAAGTAATACGGCAGGTTGTTCGTGTGCACGAGTCGACCGCGGTAACGGGACGCCTCATTCTTGTACAGCGCATTGACATAGCTTGACGTCAGCGTCGTAACGATCATCTGTGACTCGATATAGGCGCCCGTATCGAACAGCAGGTCCGTCTCGATGACCTTGATGTGACCGTCTTTCGTCGCGCCCGACCGCAGTCGGTAGATCACCTTGCCGCCCGCGCGACACACGGTGAACTCCTCGTCACCGCTGGCCCGGATCCTGACGGGCCGGCCCGATTTGCGCGACAGCAGCGCGGCGAGGAAATGATGCGGGCGCGTGGACGTGCGCCCCGTAAACCCGCCGCCCGTATTGAGCGTCAACAGCCGAACATCGCTTTCCGACAGTTTCAGGCCCGCCGCGAGGCTCTTCTGGAACAGCAGCGCCGTCTGCGTCGGCGTCCACATCGTCAACTTGCCCGGCTTCGTGAAGTCGGCGACGCAGACGTGAAACTCGGCATAACAGTTATGCGTCGGGTACGTGACGTATTCGTCTTCGCGAATCACGTCACAGGCGGCAAATGCGGCATCGGGATCGCCAAACTCCTGGCTCTGTTCCCAGGCGATATTGCCCTCGACCTTGGCGTGCAGTGGCGTGGCATCCGCGGCCAGCGCCCGGTGCACATCGACGGTTTCGGGCAGGCGCTCGTACTCGACGCGGATCAGCGCGGCGGCTTCGGCGGCGGTTTCCTCATCGATGGCCGCGACCGCGGCGATGTCTTGGCCGACGAACAGCGCCCGGTCGCTGGGCAACAGCGGCTGGTTGATGCCGATCCAGACACCGCTCGCATCGTCGGCCGTGATAACAGCCCGGACGCCCGGCAATGCTTCGGCGGCACTCGTGTCGACGGCGACGATGCGCGCATACGGATACGGGCTGCGCACGATCTTGCCGTACAGCATGCCCGGCAGCCGGACATCATCGGCAAAGATCGACGCGCCGCTGACCTTGTCAACGCCGTCCAGTCGCGCCCAGTTGCGCCCGACGACGCTCAGTTCTTCTCGATCAGCCGTCATCGCGGGCCTCGTTGTCGCGCATCACCGCGGCGGCCGCGCGCACCGCCTTCTTGATCTTGATGTGCCCGGTGCAGCGACAGATCGCGCCGGCCAGCGCCTCGTTGATCTGGTCCTCGCTCGGGCTCGTTGTCACGTCGAGCAACGCCTTGGCCGACATGACGACGCCGGGCGTGCAGAACCCGCATTGCACGGCGCCATACTCGAGAAACGCCTGCTGCACCGGATGCAGTTCGCCGCCCTGCCGGATACCCTCGATGGTCGTCACCGAGCGGCCGTCCCATTCGACAGCCAGCGACAGGCACGACAGGATCGCCTCACCGCGCTCGCCGTTCACAGTGCACACGCCACAACTGCCTGCCGTGCAGCCGCGCTTGGTGCCGGTCAGACCGATCTGGTTGCGCAGCACGTCGAGCAAGGTGTGATGCGAGGCGACCGCGAGCTCGTATTCGTCGCCGTTGACGGTCAACGTAATCAGTTGCTTACCCATGCGCCCTCTCTCAAAAACGTTTGGCTCATGCCGTCTGGTCGCGCAACGTGACCAGCGCATCGCGAATCAGCGCCTTGACCAGGCGGCGCTTGAAGCCCGACGGCGTGAACAGGTTCGTGACTTCGCCGAGCGACTGGCGGGCACCGAGCGCGGCCGCTTCGATCGCCTCGTCCGTCAGCCCGGATGCCATCAGCAGTCGTTCGGATTCGGTCAATGCCTTCGGCGCCGCGCCGACGGCATTCAGGACCAGACGCACCGCCTCGGGCGCATCAGCCGGGCCACGCAGGGACGCCGCAAACGAACCGGCCGCATAATCCAGGCCGACGCGCTGCGCGAGTTTCGCAAACACCGCACGGCGGCCGTCATCGGGCACGAGGATAGCGACAAGCAATTCGTCCGGCGCGAGAATCGTGTGCTGTACGCCGTCATCGCGATAAAAATCCAGCACCTTGACGGTGCGCCGGCCCGCGGGGCCGGCCAGCACCACCGACGCGTCGAGCGCGATCAGTGCCGGCGCCGTGTCGGAACTGTTGATCGCATGGCAGCGGCTCGCCGTCTTGATGACATGACAGGCCTCGCGATCGGTCTTGAAACAGCCGTCACGCGCCTTGCGCCAGTCCTCGGACTGGTTCGTGTACCAGCAGCGCGTTTCCAGGCACAGGTTGCCGCCGAGCGTGCCGATGTTGCGCACGTGCCGCGAACCGACCGCGGCGACGGCATCGCGGAGCGCCGGGAAACGCGCGCTGACCCCCGGATGCGCAATCACATCCGTCAGACGGCAGCCGGCGCCGATGCGCAACACGCCGTCGGGTAATTCTTCGATGTCCTGGAGTTCGGCGATGCCGCCGAGGCTGATCAACACCCGGGGCGTATCGAGGCGCATCTTCATGTTGACCAGCAGATCGGATCCGCCGCTCATGATTTTCGCGTCGGCGCCGTGTTTGGCCAGCGCGGCGAGTCCCTCGTCCAGGCTGGCGGCGCGCACGTATTCGAATCGGGGCAACTGCATGCAGAGGGTCCGTCAATTTCCGGTCGACCAACGGCTATCGTACGCGGGCCGGACTCCGATTCTCCAGTGCGGGGTGGCAACCAACCACTGGGAGAAACCCCTACCCGTCCCCCGCAGCAGGCGGCGCGGCCGGCACGCGGAAGGTCAGCGAGGCCCAGAAGCTCTCCCAGTCCGCCTGCGCATTGCCGATGCGGATCATATGCACGGCCTTGACGAGCCACAGCCCGGCCCGGTCGAGTGGCAACTCGACGCGGCCGTCGGCCGCCGTGCGCGCGGCGATCTTGTCGCCGGGCCGGTCGGCCGTAAACGCGATGATCAGCGCGCCGGGCAGCGGCCGGCCTTCATAGAGAAGCGTGACGGGCAACGGTTCGCCGGCGGGCAGCACATAGGGATCGCGGCCCGGAATCAATTCGAGCGTATAGCCGAGGTTCAGCGCATAGGTGTCATCCGGCCCGTCGGCGCCGACGCGGAGCAGCGACTTGGCGCAGCGCGAATACCATTCTCGCGCCGGCTGGTCGCTCTCGCCGAGTTCGGCGCGGCTCTCGATGATGCGCTCGAGACCCTCGTTGCGCAGGTAGTCGTTGAATTTGCCCGGGCCCAGCTCGACAAAGTCCCGCGTACTGCGGTACGCGACCAGGTACAGGCCAGGCCGGCCGGCGACGAACACGCCGGCCGGATCGTCACCGAGCATCGCGTCGACGGGCACCGGGCCGTCCGGCGTGACGATGCGGTAATCAGAGAACCAGTCGCCGATGTACGGCACGGTGTCGCCGCCAAGATCCTGACCGACCCGCAGCACCAGCGCGACCTCGTCGCCAGGCACCGGCGTGAACCGCGTCGGCTCGATCCAGAAATCGTGGCCGAACGCCGGGCCGACCGTGAGCGCCGCCAGCAACATGCCGAGTACGGCGCTCGCCGCACGACCCCGGGTGTTCGCATAGAATCCGGATATCCGGTAGTGCAGCGGTGACGAATCCATGACCATGAACGAGATCTCCGTGAGTCGGCGCGGCCGGATGCTGGCGCTCATCGTTGTCGGCATCGCGATACTGTCACTGCCGTCGAGCGCCGGCGCACACCGGCTGCGCCCGGCGATCGTCACGATAACATTTAACCCCGACCAGACCTATGACGTCTCGATCGCGCTGAATGCGGAGGCGCTGATCGCCGGGATCGGTCCGCAGCACGAGGACACGAACGACTCGCCCAATGCCGAAACCTACAACGCGATGCGCCGGTTGCCGCCCGCTGCGCTGCGCACACGCATCGACGGGTTCGGCGTCATCCTGCTCAGCGGCATCGGTATCGAAATCGACGGCCGGCCGGTAATCCCCGACATCGTCGCCGCCGACGTCCCCGAGGTCGGCGACCTCGACCGGCAGCGCATCTCCACGATACACCTGCGCGGCCAGACGCCGGAACGCGCGCAACGGCTCGTCTGGTCGTGGGCCGAGGCTTTCGGCAGCAGCGCCGTGCGTGTCGGCCGCGCCGGTGAAGATATCATTCAGTCGTCGTTCCTGAACCCGGGCGCGACCAGCGAGCCGTTCCTGATCGGCGAACCGCTCAAACCCCGCGCAAAGATCCGGGTCGCCGGCGAGTACCTTGCGATCGGTTTCACGCACATCGTGCCGAAGGGACTCGATCATATCCTGTTCGTGCTCGGCATCTTCCTGCTGAGCGTCGCGTGGCGGCCGCTGCTGTACCAGGTCACGGCTTTCACGATCGCGCACACGATCACGCTCGGCCTGTCGCTATACGGTTTCATCTCGCTGTCGCCGGCGATCGTCGAACCGCTGATCGCCGCATCCATTGTTTATGTCGGCGTCGAAAATATCTTCACACCGGCGCTCAAGCCGTGGCGGGTGTTTGTCGTGTTCGGCTTCGGGCTGCTGCACGGCATGGGCTTCGCCGGCGTCCTGACCGAGATCGGCCTGCCGCAAAACGAATTCGTCAACGCGCTGATTTCGTTCAACGTCGGTGTCGAACTCGGCCAGCTCGCCGTCATCGTCGTCGCGTGGCTCGCCGTCGCCGTCTTCCGGAATGCGCCCTGGTATCGAAGCGCGATTGTGATCCCGGGCTCGGCGGTCATTGCCATTACCGGCGGCTACTGGGCCGTCGAACGGGTCCTCGGGTGACGCCCGGGATCTGCCGCTAACCGGTATTGCGCAGACCGGCGGCGATCCCGGTAATGGCGATTTTCAGGGCCTGTTTCAGCCTGCCGTCGGGATCCTCCGCACCGCCGCGCAGGCGGCGTATGGCTTCGATCTGGATCATATGCAACGGGTAGACATACGGGTTGCGAACGTCGATCGAGCGCCTGAGCACGGGCTTGTCGGCCAGCAGCGCGCGCTGATTGATGTCTTCGACGGCATGAATCGTCTGCTGCAATTGTTCGCGAAAATGCGCGCCCAGCCGCAGCAGGTGTTCGTCATCGGTCAGCGATCGCTCATAGTGTGCGGCGATGCCGTCATCGGCTTTGGCCAGCACCATTTCCTGCATGTCCAGCAGCATGCGAAAGAACCGCCAGCGTTCGGCCATATCTCGCACGGCTTCACCCCGACCCTCGGCCATCGCCGACAGCATTGACAGTCCGGCGCCGTACCAGGCCGGCAGCATCAACCTGATCTGGGTCCACGCAAATACCCAGGGAATGGCACGCAGGCTCTTGATCCCGCCGTCCGGTTTGCGGCTGGCCGGCCGACTGCCGAGTTCCAGCAAACCCAATTCCGGACCCGGGGTCACCTGACGATAGTATTCGGCAACCCGTTCATCGTCATGGATGACCTTGCGATAGGCCTGCAGCGCAGTCTCGCTGAGCCGGTCCAGCAGCACTCGCCACTCCGTTTCAACCGGCTGCGCCGGCAACAGCGCGGACTCCAGCGTGGCAGTCGTATACAACTCCAGGTTGCGCCGGGCGATACCCGGCTGGCCGAATTTGAAATCAATGACCTCGCCCTGCTCGGTAATCCTGACCCGCCCGGGCATCGCGCCCTGCGGCAGCGCCAGCAGCGCCGGATGCAGCGGTCCGCCACCGCGACTGGCCGAGCCGCCGCGGCCATGAAACAGCGTCAACTCGACATCATGTTCGGCGCAGGCCGCGACGATGTCCTCGATCGCCTGATACTGCGCCCAGGCGGCCGTCAGGAAACCGGCATCCTTGGCCGAATCGGAATAACCGATCATTACTTCCTGGCGCCGCCCGGTATCGCCGCGATACCACTCGACAGCGAACAGCGCGCGCAGCGTCGCGCCGGCATGGCGCAGATCGTCGAGCGTTTCGAACAACGGCACGATGCGCTGCGGATGCGGGTCGCCGCACAGATGCTGCAACCATCGCACCGACAAGACGTCGGACGGCTGCCGCGCCATGGAAATAATATAGGCGCCCAGCGCAGAGGAAGGCTGGGCCGCCAGCAGGCGGAACGTCGCCAGCACCTCGCTGACTTCCGGCGCGAAATCGTGCGGCCGATCGGGCAGGCGCCGGGCTTCGGCCAACTGTTGCAGCAGGAAATGCTGCCGGCCGGCCTCGTCCAGCGCCGGGTAATCCTCGCCGCCGAGATGTTTTGCCACCGCTGTCACGGCATCGGTATGCCGCTGTGCCTCCTGACGGATATCCAGACGCAGGAGCGTCATGCCGAAACACCGCACGCGGCGGATGATATCGATCAGGCTGCCGTCGGCGATGTCGCGCATCTGGCATTCGATCAGTGACTGCTGGATCAACAGCAGGGGTTCGAGCAACTGCCGGTCTTCGAAATAGATCGCTGCGACGGCGAGCGCATCATCGTCATCCGACCCCCTGTCGAGCCGCGCCTCGGCCCAGTCCCGGGTCGCGACGAGGCGCCGGCGAACCTGCCGCAATAATTCGCGATACGGTTCCGGATGCTGGTTGACGATGGCCCGCAATGCCGGGTTTGCATCGCGCATGGATAAATCCTCACGCAACGCCGTGATATCGCCGATCAGCAGGTCGGCTGCTTTCCAGCGCGCCAGCAACAGCACCTCACGGGTCACGTCGGCGGTAACAAACGGATTGCCGTCACGGTCGCCGCCCATCCAGCTGGCAAAGCGTATCGGTGTCGCATCCGCCGGCAACGGCCGCTCGAGATGCAGTTGCAGTTGTCGATCCAGCTTGCGCAGCAGCGCCGGCACCGCTTGCCAGAGCGTGCGCTCGACGGTGGTAAATCCCCACTTGGCCTCATTCTGCGGCGTCGGCCTGGTGTGGCGGATTTCATCGCTGTGCCACGCGGCGATAATGCGTCGGCGCAGTCGGGCTAGCTGCGCCTGGCGCTCTTCCGGAGTCAGGTCACCTCGATCCAGCAGACCGAGAATGTGCGCGATATCGCTGTATTTGTGGCGCAGCGTGCGACGCGTGACCTCGGTCGGATGCGCGGTCAACACCAGCTCGATATTCATCCGACCGATGACATCAATGATGGCTGCAGCGCCGATACCCTGGTGCAGTAACCTCGGCAGCAGTTCTGTCAGAGAACCCGGTTCAATCGCGGTTTCCGGATTCCGCTGGTATTGGCGGCGACGACGGACACGGTGATGCTGCTCGGCGATGTTGGCGTAATTCAGGAAGTGACTGAAACTGCGGGCCACGTCCACCAGTTGCCCGGCATCCAGAGACTGCACCAGCGTTTGCAGCGGAGTGTAATCGCCTTGCTCACGCCCGACCCGGCCCAGTTCGCGGATCTTTTCCACGCAATGAAAGACGCTGTCGCCCGCCTGCAAACGGATAGTTTCGCCCAATATCGTGCCGAGCAGACTGACATCCGCACGCAGTGGCTGGTGAGCGTCGGCCGGCGCTGCCGTTGCCGCAGGCCGATCGTCGTCTGTGGCATCAACGGTCATGGCTTCGGCCGATTCTAGCGCATCGCTAGGGGTCGTTCCTGATGTCGCGTCCCGGCGCGACGATCCGGATCACAATGGCCGCGACCAGCAGAAAAACCTGGTAGGAACCGGCCAGCACGAACGGCGCCCACGGCGCCCAGGAGTCGAACAGGCGCCCGCCGATCGGCAGGAACACCAGGATGCCGATCGCGCCGCAGATGCTGTTCATCGCGATGACGCTGCCGCGTTCGCGGGCCGGCGCTTCCTGCCCGACGAGGCTCAGCGACGATTTCATCATGAAACTCGTGCCCAGCGCGATCAGCACGAAATACGGCACCATCGCAAAATCCAGCGGCGACGTGATCAGTGTCATCGACAGGTAGCCGATCGACGCGACGGCCAGCGCGATAATCGTGGCCGACACGCGATTGATACGGTCGATCAACGCGCCGAAGAGCGGCGCCGAGAAAAAGCTGACGGCATTCATGATGATGATCATGATGCCGAAGCGCGCCATCGCCTGGCCCGGACTCAGGTCGCGGGCGGCGCCGTCCTGAATTGCCCACAGGGCGAGGAACGCCGCCTTGACGACAAGATCGCCGCGGGCGGCAAACGCCCCGGCATAGGCCAGCGCGATGCGTGGATTCTTGCCGTTGCGAAATCCGGCGGCGATCAGCGTGCGCATCGGCGCGCGATCGCGCTTTGCGACCGGCGTGCCGGCCTTCAGGCCGAAGCGCGTCACAAGCGCCGTCATGATGCAGAGCGTCGCGGCCGTCAGGAACATGACCTTGCCGCCGGATATCGCATCGAAGCCCCGGTCGGCCAGGAACGACGGAATGCGCCCGATCACGCCCGCCATGAACATCGCACCGATGATATTGGCCATGCTCGACAGGGCGATCAGCTTGCCGCGCGACCGTTCCTGCGGGTAGTCGTTGGACAGCGTTGCCAGCATGCCGGCCGTCCCGGCCATGCCGACGGCATAGACGATGCGACAGGCGAGCAGTTCGGAGACCGTCGTCGCAAACGGCATCAGGCCGTAACCAATACCGATCATGAGCAAGCCGAACGTGATAACCGGCCGACGACCGACGCGGTCGGCGATCATGCCGGCCGGATAGAACAGCAGCAATGCGACGATCTCGGTCCAGAACGACAGGTCGCCGGTCACGGCGCCCTGCTCGCCGCGCGACAGCTGCAGGTGCTCTGTCAGCAGGAAGGCGTTCAGCAGGCTGACGCCGGCCAGCATCGCGATACCGACGAACGTCGCGAACAGCTTCGCCATGACGTGACCAGGAGTCACGCCGGGTGCCAGCTTGATCGGACCCAGTGATCTTGTGGGCGCGGTAGTTTCCATCTGTTTGTCTGACCGCTCCCCTGCGGCCCGCGACGCGCGGGTGCTGCGCCGATTTATTGATTGCGATTGTCGGTCGACATGCTACTGGGAAGCTGCTGCGCCGTCATCAGCCCCGGGGCCGAACGGTCATTCATTGTCCCATGGAAACCGCCTGTTGGCGTCGACGGCGGCGAAGGTCTTGCCGATTGTGTCCGGGTCATCGAGCACGGCAACGAGCAACTCGGACAGGTCTTCGCGGAAGATAAAACCAAATGCGGCCCGATCCTCGGTCAGCAGCCCGTTGCCCGTGCGGCGCCCGGACCGCAGCCCGCCCGGGCGCACGATCGTGTAGTCGAGCCCGCTCGCGCGCAGCGCTTCCTCGGCGCGCGTCTTCAGCGGCAGGGTCCGGGACAGGACCCGTGCCGACAAGGCCGGCATCGCGTCGGCGCTGTCGCCGGCGCCGATCGTCGTCACGAGCACGAGCCGCCGGACGCCGGCCTCCCGTGCCGCCTTGATCACATTCGCGTTGCCCTGATAGTCCGACGGCGGTTCGCAGCTGATGCAACCTATTGTTGTCACGACGGCCGCGATGTTGCGTCCTGTGAAAGCGGCACGCACGGATTCGAGATCCATGGCATCACCGATGACCCGGTCGATGTCGCTGCGAATCAGCTCGGCGACATCTGACGTTGGCCGGACGAATGCCGTGACGCGATCGCCGCGCGCCTTGAGCAGGCGTGCGACCATCAGACCAGTATTGCGCGTCGCGCCGAAAATCAGGATCGATGACGAATCGTCGGTAATCGGCGCAGGCGCCATCGATGCGAGGTCGTAGGTGCTTGCCGGCGGCGTTGCCCTGAGCGTCCACGCGATACCGGCGACAAACAGCACGCAGAGCAACAGCACGCAGAGCAACGTGTTCCAGATCAGTTTCTTCATAGGTAGCCGAGCATACCCAAAGGTGGCGGCCGCGAAAATGCCTACTCGTCGTCACCACCGAGTCTTTGGCGCAGCATGCGCAGCGTCCGGATCGTTACCTCAAGCGCGTCCGGATCGAGTTCGGCCGCGACGTCATCGGCCCAGGTACTGCGTCGACACTCGAGTTTTTCGAGGACCCGCAGGCCGCGCTCCGTCGGCACGACCAGCTTGGCGCGCAGATGCCGCGGGTTCGGCTGATATTCGGCGAGGTGCTGCTCCCACAACCAGTCCGTCACGCGTTGCACGGACTGGCGCTTGAGACCCATGTGCCGCGCGATCTGCGCCACCGTTATTGGCCGCTCCGCATTCGTCAGCGTGCCGAGGACCTGCCAGCGGGCGCTGGTCATGTTGAAATCTTTGGCCAATTGATCGCCGGCGGCCAGAAATTTGCTGGACAGCCGGAAATTCTCGATCGCCAGATTGCCGAGCGTCTGGGCCGGGGTATGCAGTTCATTCATGGCGCTCTCCTGTTAAGTGACAGCATGCTGTCATACATGACAGAATGCTGTCAATAAGCGTCAGCGCACCGGGCTGATCTTGCCCTTCTTTTTGGCCCGGCGAATGCGTGCCGCGATGAACGCGACGGCCAGCGCCGTCAGCGGGTTCGGCCGGACATCGGTGTAATAGTTCGCGTCGAGCCAGCCGCGTTCGGCCCAATAGCGATAATTCTTCGTCTTCTTTGCCGCGTTCGTCATGATCTGCATTGTGCGGAAGTTGATCAGGCCGGCAAAATCCGGCGCTTGCGGATCCGCATTGACGATCGACGTGGAGAATGTTTCGGCGACATCCTGCGCGGCCGCATCAAGCTTGGCCAGATACGCGTCGCTCTGCATCTGTGACGATGACATACCCAGTCGCGCGACGACATCACAGCCCCAGGCGGCGGCAGTGCGTTGCAGGAAATCGAGTACCACCTTGTGACCGCCGCCCGCCGCGGCCGTTACAACAATTGCCTGCTTGCCGAAGAAGCTCGGCCGGTTCCGCTTGTACATGAAATACTCACAGAAATTCTTCATCAGCCCGGCCACGTTGAACGTATGCACCGGGGCGGCAAGCGCAATGCCGTCCGCGGCCTCGATCTGCCGGACGATCGGATCGATCGTCGCGAAATCGGGGCAGAACTCCTCACCTTTGCGCACGCACGACAGGCACCCGTCGCAAAACGGCAGGCCGGTGCGTTGTAGAAAGACGAATTCGAAACGCGTCGGGCGCAACCGGTTCATCCGCTCCTCGATGAGCTTCAGCGTCTTGTAGCTATGGCTCTCTTCGTTACGGGGCGAGCCGATGATCGCGAGAATCTTTAATGGAGTCATTTTCGGCACCCGGGCCGGAAACGGCCGGCCCCGCCCGCGACCATAGGCGGCGGCGTGGCGGCCCGTCAATGTTGCGCGGCTGCGCGACTGTTAACATCGGTGTTTTCGCCAGCAGGGGCCGCCGCATGCGCATTGCAATCGCCGTATTCTGTTTTTTCATTGCCGCCGGCACGGCGACCGCCAACACCCACGACAATTTCGACCGGCTGCCGCCGCCCGACTTCGACGCCGGGTTATCCGCCGAACTCCAGCAATTTTTGAACGCCTACGCCGCAGCCTACAACCGCCAGGACTACGACGCGCTGCTGGGCATGTGGGACGATGAGTTTCCACACCCTGTGTACCTGGCCGAGGAAGTCGACCCGCCGATGCTCGGCTGGAACCGCATCCGCGGCTATTTCAACCCGAAGCCCGGCTTCACAGTACTTGACGGCATTCGCAACACCTATACGGATGTGCGCGCGAACTATCTGGCCGAAGACATCGCGATCGCTACCTATAAACTGCGCTTCGACATCAAGGTCAAGCGCCAGAAGGCCATGTCGAGCTGGGACCGGGTGATGGCTGTCTTCCGCCGCCGTGACGGACAGTGGAAACTGGCCGCGTACGCGGAGGCGCCGATGGCGCCGCTGACGATGGTACGGCGGATGCTGCAGGAGCAGGTGCCCGAAGATTTCTCCGATTACATCAAAGAACAGCGGGACGCCGCCAGGCCGTAGTCGCCGTCAGCCGATGTGTTCGGCGAAGAACTGATTCAGGCAGCGATTCTCGGGGTCAAGCTGACGCCGCACCTTGCGGAACCGGTCCAATCGTTGGCCATAGGCATCGTGCCCGTGATGCGCGGACATGCCGCGAGTCTGGTTGAACAACGGCACCCCGTCGAACCGCGCGGCGAGATCGGCGAAATTGAGCAGAAACGCGTCCCATCCCGCCGCGGTCGTCGAGCGCAGCTTGAGCGCGAACAATGCCTGATCGTGACTCGGCGACAGCAGTGCGCTGGCGTCGCGATCGATCCGGTATGCGATGCCGGGCAGGTCACAGCGAAACCGGGCAACCTTGTAGTGCCGCAGACAGAATTCCCGGTAGGCGTAGATCACCGCAGCAAATCGGTCGACCGGAAACAGCCAGCTGCTGTAGGCAACCGCCGTCGACTGACGCATTTTCCTGAACTGGCCGGTCTGCTCCATCGCATTGCTGCCGACAACGGAAAAGCGTCTGCTGACGAGACGCTGTGTCGCCTCGCTGAAACCGTCGATCAGCGGATCACGAATTCGGCCGATGGGCATGACCCGACCGACCGAGTGCACGAAATCGGGAATCGCCTTGTTACAGGCCCAGTCGCGGATCTTCCACGGCAACTTGCGGCCCGGCCCGTCGCCGGATTGTGCAAAACGCAGTTCGACAAAGGCATGATCACGGAACGGCAGCAAGAATATCTTGATGCCGGCCTTGGCATCGGCGATATCGGGGATAAACCGCATCAGTTCATCGAACGCGAATTCCCGGTGTCGAATCGCGTATGGCTGAATCGGCCGCACCTTCAACGTCACCGCACAGACGACGCCGAGAAGCCCGTAACCCTGCCGGACCATGGCGAGCAGTTCCGGCATGTCGTCGCCAACCTCGACGATCCGACCCTGCGGCGTCACGAGCGTCACGGCGATTACCGAAGCGGCCAGGTGTCCGGCATCACCCGGCACCCCGGCAGACAGCGAGCCGCTGCTGATCAGGCCACCGACGGTACGCTCCGGATACTCGTAGCTGCCAACAAGCTCCAAACCGTCCTGCGCCAGTCGGTCGGCCAGTGAGCGAAGCGATGTCCCGGCACCAACCTGTACCCTGCGGGATGACAGGCGGACGAATTTCTTCATCGCTGTCATGTCTATCGACGTACCGTGCAGCGCATCCGAGCTCCGCGTGCTGCCACTGTTCGACCCGACAGCGCGCACGGGTGAAGGAAAGCGCTTCGGATCCTTGCATACGGCGATGATGTCATCGATCGATTTCGGTCGAACCGATACGGCAGATTTCTGATTGAGTCTGCGACTCTGCGACTTGCGAATGACCGTCCTTGGCATTGCGTGTGCTCCGTGCTTCGGGTTGTCACCAACCGGGACGGCTGCACGGATCCGACAGGACAGGCCTGTGGCGGCTGGCAACCCCGCTGTCGTAGGAACGAGTCCCGTAGACCGGTGGCTTTGTGTCCCCGGCTTTCACCGGGTATACCTTGAATCAGCTGCCGGACTATCTCGCAACTTGCACGGCACGACAAGCGAGTCGGTCAGGACATCGCGCCTGCCGCCATGCGACAGAACTGTTATGTCCAATCGCTGCAGCAGACAAGCCGCGCACACTGCCATCCGGCCGATTATGTCGCCGAACGGTAATCGCGACCGGCGTCACCAGCGCGGATTAAGGAAAGCTCCGGCGCGCACCGCTACTCGGCGCCGGGCAGACGACTGAACGCATCGGCCTGCGCGGCATCGAGATGATAGGACGACAGTGCCGCCGACAGCGCCAGGTTTGAATTGAGAATTTCCCGATTGACGTTTAACAGCGAGGACACATCGGTTTGGCGAATTGCTCCCGTGCGGATGTCGGCAAAGACTCTCGCATGCAGTTCGTCGTGCCGGTGGCGAACGGACTGCGCCGCAGCGACGAGATCCTCGAACGATACCGCTGCGCCATTCTCGTGGCGCAATGAATACAGGTCCGCGAGAAATCCGTTCATGCAACCGCGAAAATGATCGAGATAGCCATCGCTGACCTCATCGCCGGACGCGTAGAACGCATCGAGATTGTGGCGAATATCCTTCAGCGACTTGGCCGAGTGCACAGCTTCGCGGATCGTCCTGAGCAATCGTTCGAGACGTTCCGACTCCTCCCGATCCAGCGACTCGGCCTGCAGCCGCGTCGTGAAAGCCAGTATCTCGCCTTCGAGCCGCTTGGTCCGCGCGTACATCTGCTCGTAATCGGCCGGTTCGGCCGTGCGCGGCGCCGGATCCCGGTCGACCGGCGCCCGACCCGGCGGCAACGGCAGCGTCGGCGAGAACGCGGCGCGGCTCTGATCGATAACACGGCCGATCAGGTGCGCCGTCTCCGTCTCGATTGCCATCAGCGCCGCATCGCTGACGGCGGCGTTAACGTCGGCGAGCGCCGTTGCGACCGGCTGCGAGCCGGCGACAAAACGGTGCTCCAGGAACCGGGCAAAGGGCTTGATCAGCGGCGCGAATATCGCCAGGCCGATCAGATTGAACAGGCTGTGAAACGCGACCAGCGCAAACAACGGATCCGCGATCCCTACCCACGCGATGACGACCAGCAACGGCACGCGCAACACGTAGGCAACGCCATCGGTCACGAGGTTGAACAGGAAATGCGCGGTCGCGACCTGGCGCTTCGCCGGCGCACCCCTGATCGCACCGATGATGACGGTGGTCGTCGTGCCCAGATCGGCGCCGATGGCGATCGCGGCAGCATTCGGCAACGTGATGATGCCGGCATTCAGCGCAGCCAGTGTGATCATCAACGTGGCCGAACTCGACTGAATAACGGCGGCAAAGATGACGCCGAACGACAGATACTGCCATGGCGCGAGGTCGGCCAATGTATCCAGTTCCACGTAGTCGGTCAGCGACGACACGCTGGACTTCATGAACTGCAGGCCGAGCAACAGGATGCCGAGGCCGATTACGACCCGACCGATCTCGGCCCAGCGACCGCGCCCCGCGAGACTGAGCAAGCCGCCCACCGCGATCAGCGGCAATGCGAGATCGTTGATATCGAAGCGAAACCCGAGGCTCGCGACCAACCAGCCCGTCAGCGTCGTGCCGAGGTTTGAGCCGAAAACAATCGCCAATGCGCTGGGCAACGCCAGCATGCCGGCACCGACGAACGCGAGCACCATCAGGCTGACGACGGAACTGCTCTGCAGGAAAGCGGTGGCCACGATACCGCCCAACACGCCCCGCATCGGGCTGTCGGTGCGACGGCGAAGAAATTTGGACAGGTTGCGACCGCCGAGGGCATGCAGGGCCGACTCGAGTTGGCCCATCGCAAACAGGAACAGACTGACCCCCGCCAGCATGCCCCAGACATCGAAGTTACCGATCACCGCCGACCATTCTCATTGCCGCCGTCAGGCCGAGGTGACGGATCATAGCAGCACCGCAGCACACCGCAGCGCGCACGGAACGGGCGTCAGGCGCGGCCCGTGCCGATCTGATCCGAGGTCGCGCCGACCATGCCGGCGAAGCGCATCAGCGCCCAGACAATACCCGCCATCAGGAACGTGCCGGCATACATGATCGCCGGCAGGCGGGCCAGTCCCAGGATGTGTTCGGGCATCAACACATAGAAACCGGCGATCACCCCGATCAGCGGTAGCGCGACGGCCAGTTTGCCCTTCGTACCCAGACCGAGGCCATGCAACTGCGTGATCAGGAATACGGCCATGCCGCCGAACAGGAACATCGACCAGGGACCGTTTTCGCCTCTCTGCATGATGAAGTACGCGACGAGCGCGCCGTGAATCACGAACAGCGTTTCCAGAAACATCGTCCACCATCGGTTCGTGTGGAAGCGGGTGAACATCAGGCTGCCCTGTAACAGCAGCAGCATCATGTAGGCGAATCCGGCGAGGTGGCCCGCCGTCATCTCGACCGGGTGATACCAGAACGTGTAGATGATCGCCCACGAAAAATAATAGCCGTGGTAACGCCGGACCGTATCGCCGACACCGGCCGGCAACGGGGCCCGGCGACCGAAGAACAGGCCGCGCCGGTCGTTTTCCATCAGCAGGATCAGAAACAGCATCAGCACGACCGACATCATCGATGTCGCCTCGTGCACGTCTTGCGCGAGTCCGTCATAGAAAATCTTGGTCTGCGCGATATGCACCAGAATGAACAGGCCGTTGATCGCCAGCGCCGCAATATTGAACGTGTGCAGGCCGAACACGTAACGCGGGCGCGCCGAGCGCGCGCGGCCGATCAGCGTCCAGATCGCGAGCTGATGCAGCGCATACGGCAGCCACGCCGAGACACGCGTCCAGACCGTCGGTTGCTCGAGTTGCCACAGATACCAGAAGTCGCCGCGATCCGGGGCGAAGGCGCTACCGTCACTGTACGGCGCGAGCGCCCAGATCAGGCCCATGATCGCGGCACAGGCCGCCAGCGCCCACCACAGCCGGAACGGCACGATACGTGTCGTTGCGGATGAATCGCTTGTCGTTGCGGTTGTCGACATCAGTTTCGGCCAGGCTCCTGTCGGCGGATTGACTGTTATTCGACGCGCGGACCCGTTTGGATCAGTCTCAGGGAGGGCGCGGGCGAAGTGGTTATTGGCGAAACCGCCGCCAACCGTTACAGTCAACCCAGTTTACACCGGAGCATCCAGATGTCCCGCACCATCCGTATCGCATTCGGCGTCATTCTGATCGTCGTCATCGCCACGTCGCTGCTGCTGACGCTGGCCGTCGTCAACCTCGACCGGCTCGTCGAGCGCGTGATCGAACAGACCGGCACGCAGGAAGCCGGCGTCGCCGTGGCCGTCGACCGCGTGCACATCAGTCTCAAGGAGGGTTCCGGAACGATTTCCGGCCTGACAATCGGCAACCCGCCCGGGTTCAAGTCCGGCCACGCGATCAAGATCGGCGCCGCCACGCTGGTGCTCAATATCGAGTCGCTGACCGGCGACGTCATCATCGTCGATTCCGTCGTGATCGACGGCGCCGGCATCAACTACGAGCAGACGGCCGCCGGCAGCAATCTGCAGACGATTCTCGACAACCTGTCATCGGACGATGCGAGCACATCGTCGGGCTCCGCCGAAGACAGCGGCGACGAGATCCGGGTCATCGTCCGGCGCCTGGATTTCCTCGGTGCCACGGCATCTCTGCAGGTACCCGCACTCAAACAGGACCGTTCCGTGGCATTGCCGGATATTCGCCTCCGGGATATCGGCACCGATACCGGCGGTGCGTCAGCATCGGAACTGGCCGAACAGATCCTGCGACCGATTATCGAGAAATCACTGTCGGCGGCCGTCGGCGCGTCCGCCGACAAGTTCCTGGAACGGGGCAAGAAAAAAGCCGTCGAAAAACTGTTCGACGCGCTCGAGCGCTGACGTCAGACGTTGCCGCCCGGCACAACCGTGGTTTCGGCCTCGCCCTTGCGCCAGATCTGGCGCGGCGCATAGCCATATTTGCGGTTCAGGTGCTCGGAATAGACGATCCGTTCGGGATCGAGTCGCATTAACTGTCCCTGCGGCGGCTCAGTGGGCAGGCGACCGAGTTCGAAAGACGACGCCGGCCACTTGAACACTTTCATGCCGTGTTCCCATTCCGGCGTGCCTACATCGAGCAGCGTCGCCGTACCGAAAAACTGCGCGCCCATGACGCAGGCCCAACCGGCCATCGGGTTGGCAATGGCGAACGACACGCGCGGATCGCGTTTCATTGCCTTGAGCTTCGGACTGTTCGGCTGCGGGAAAATATACAGCTGCAGTCCGTCAGCGTAGAACTCCACCGGACTGACGATCGGCGCACCGTTTTTCATGACGGTGCCCAGGTAACCGATGTTCGTCATCGTTGCCACCCGTTCGATCCGGGCCTCAAGCATATCCTTGGGCATCTCTTTGGTCGGCCACGGTTCCTGCTCCAGCCACTTGTGCGCTACGCTCATCGCCGTCTTCCTCTTTAAGTTGTCGTCTTCGATCCCCGGGCGGCTACGATAGCCGGTTTTCCGCCGGCCCGACGCCCGGGGTCCGTCGCGGTCCACTGCGCGGAAGCAGGCGGCCGTCATTCAGATCGCATCACCCGCCCGCCGCGACGCCGCGGCGCCGTTCAGCGGCACGCTGCCCGACTCGTCGATCCGCACGCGACCGAGCAGGGCGATGGCCACATCGATGTAGCCGGTCAACGCATAATCGATGGCCTGCTCGCCGCCGCCGAGCAGGCGCATCGCCAGTGCCAGGCTGCGCGCGGTGTCGACATCGACGACGACATCGACTATTTCGCTGTCGCGCGCCGCGACGGTGAAGCCGTCGATCAGCGCCCCCTGCGCGACCTGCACACCCTCGACCGCGAGGCCGAAATTGCCGCCCCGGATCGGGATCTTCACATCATTCGGGTTCTCGATGCGCAACCGGCACAACAAACGGATGCCGCTGAAGCCGACCTGTTGCGGCGCGATGCTGACGAGTTGCACGGTCGGCTCGACCAGATCCCGGTATAACAGGGCACAGCCGTTCAACGACGCGAGCAGCAGCAGCGAAATAACGGCAATCGGAATCCTGATCATAGTTACCGGCCCGCCTCTTGCTGCGCTTCGCGCTTGCGCCGCCAGACTTCTTTCTTGCGCTGTTTCGCGCCTTCGAAATACTCGTCCCAGCCGGGCGCGACGTCGCGCTCGAACAGGTCCTCGATATACACCATCGTAGTTTTCGGCGACTCGGCCCAGTGGATATAACGCCAGCCCTCATCGGTATTACGCAACACGGCGCTGACGCGCACGTTTTCACCGATGGGATTGGCCCCGATGATCTTCATCTCGAAATGCAGATCCCAGACCGCGATGGCCAGGTCCGGGGCGATCTGCTTGACGTGGATGTTCGACATCTCCTCGCGGATCGCCTCGACGGCCGGATTCGGCCGCGACGGATCGAGATACGCACGCAGGCGCTCCCAGCCGATGAACCATTGCGATTGCTCCTCGGCCAGGTAGGTCGGATAAGGTTCTTTCGGATCCCACAGTTCGAGCAGCGTCGCGAAATCCTGTGAGTTCCAGCGTGCCGCGGTGTCGTGGATCACGGCCCGGACATCGGCCTCAATCACCGGATCGACATCGATAGTCGGCGGCGGCACGACGCGCTTGTGACCGCCGGCGATGGACGGCCCGGCGGCCATCATGACGACGACTACCAACAGCCATCGCAGCGGACGGGGGCGGATACACGGAAACATTTTCATCGGGTCGAACTCCTTTGACGACGGCCAGGTGCTGGCCTATCTTTAACATATCCGCGACCAATCACCGACAACAACCGGAAAGCATCCCATGAACGAACACCATTCGCCGCTACCCGGCCGACGCGCGACGCGAACCCGGGCGCTGCTCCTGCCGGCGCTGTTGCTGGCCGTCACGGCGGCCTACGCCGGCGTGCCCGCACCCGGCGCCGACAGCGTGCAGGCCTACCGCCGCATCCAGTGCTCCGTCGAAGACGGCCGGCCCGCCGTATACGGCTGGACCGGGCGCGCCTATAGCCGCGTGCCGGGCGAGCCGGATCGACTGTTGTTTACCGTCGACGGCATGAACATCCGCCGGTGCGGCACCGTCGAGGATCCCGAGCGCGGCCGCGGTTTTCGCCTGGTCAGCAAGGAAATCCTGCTGTACCGCGATCCGAAGAGCGGCAAGGTCCTGACCGATTGGCAGAATCCGTGGACCGGCGAGACCGTGCGCGTCGTGCATGTCGCCAACGATCCGGTCAACCAGCCGGCCACCTTCCCGATCGGCCGCGACGGCCGGCCGTTCGCACTGCCGGTGTCGGTCAGCGGCGACCACTGGTGGCTGACGGCAACCGTGCCACTGTTCTATCGGAACCCGCTCGGTGGCGACTTCCAGCAGTATGTCGGCGGCATGTACCACGCCACCGAGATGTTCAACTTCATGGGCCGCACGGCCGACCTCGCGCCGGACGCGGGCGACACGGCCGATATCGGCATCGGCTGGGTGCGAATTTCCGGCTGGCTGCCGTGGATGGAAATGGGCGGGCGTGCCGGTGAGATCTATTTCCACACGGCCGGCCGCAAGCTCGAGCGCTACGACCAACTGGCGGACGTACTGCTGGACGAGATCGAGGCCAACTACCCGGGTTATGACGCCCCGCCGCCGCTCGACGACGCGCGGCCGAACGAAACCAGCTGGACGTACTTCCGCAAGCAGATCGAAGGGGCGCAGTGACGGCGCGGGCTGGCGGGCGCTGCGATGCCGCAACTCCCTGACTTGACATAAGTTTCCCGGTCCCGCGACTGTGCAAACCGCCGGTTTGTGCTAGGATTTAGACCGTGTCTTCGTCGCAAGACGGGGCACCGACGAAAACGACGGCGACCGGGCCGAAAGTCACGGAACGCCGAAAAAGATTCAAAGACAATTTGCCCGTTATTGATCGAAGTACCCGATTGACGACAGGCCTTAAAGGGGATTGTCACGTGCGAGCATTACTATTCGGACTGGTCCTGATCTGTATCGGCGGCGCACAGGCCGCGACGATTACCCAGATGGGCACCGACGTCACGTTCACTTATAACGACGCGACGCTGTACGGCACCGGGTCGGTGGTCGGCAACAGTATTTTCTTCAGCCCGACGACCTTCAAGGCCGAGTCGCTGAATACCGCGGGCGTCGATACCGCCAACGAGACGCTGAACATTACGGTCACCGTCAAACCGTCATCGAGTTATGTGATCACTGAGTTTGCACTGGTCGAACTCGGCGACTACCTGCTGAACGGCTCCAGTTCCTCGGTCGATGCCAGCGGACGCCTGCAGGTCTCGAGCCTGACCAAGACGTGCGGCTTCTTCGCCTGCACCGACAGTGAGATCTTCACCGCCGGCGCGCTGACGACGACCGGCGTGCTGACCGATTGGTCCGCCAGCGCGGATATCGATTTCGCCGACACCGCCGGCTGGATCACCGACACGAATGTCATGGCCCAGATCCAGAACGACCTGACGGCAATCTCGACGGTCAACGGCGAGAGCGCCATGGTCCAGAAGAAATTCGAGGGCGTCGGCCTGGTCGTGAATCCGATCCCGGTCCCGGCAGCCGCCTGGCTGTTCGGTTCCGCGCTGGGCCTGCTCGGCTGGCTGCGCCGCCGGGCCCGCTGACGGCCGCAACATATTTCAGGCCGGTCGCGTAGCGTCCGGCTGAATCGGGGCAACGACATCCGGAGGAGGTCCGGGTTCATTGCCCAGGAGGCAGAGGATTTTAAGGGCGAGCGATGCGTTGCCCGCCCGACGAGATCCCGGCAAACCAGGCCATTCCGATGACGCAACCATTCGGACCTGCCCGGTAACAACAATTACAACAGGGTTCCGGGTCCGGGCCTCATGCTTCCGCATGCGGAGACAGATGCCATCGAACCGGACTCGCATAAGGGGTTTGTCCAATGATTCGCCTGGCAGGTATCTGTTTGCTCTTCGTTTGCGCCTCGGCGCAGGCCGCCCTCGTGACCGTTTCCGGCACCGACGTCAAGTTCACCTATGACGATGCGACGCTGTTCGGCACCGGTTACGCCGTCGGCAACGGCATCTTTTTCATGCCGACCACCTTCACCGCCGAATCCAACAACACCGACGGCCTCGTGACGGTATCGGACACGCTGTATATCGAGGTCGAGCTGCTCGGCTCCGGCACCGCGATGACGCAATTCGCGCTGGCCGAACAGGGCGATTACCAGCTCAACGGCACGACTGTTTCGGTCACCGCCACCGGCACGTTCGACGTCAGCAGCGACACGTCCGCCTATTCGGACAGCAACGCGCTGTCGGCCGGCGCACTGACGGTTCAGGGCGCGCTGACCGAATGGCAGATCGATTCGCTGATCGATCTCGCCGACACGGTGGGCTGGGGCCAGGACACGGCCGTCACGCTGATGCTCGACAACACACTGACGGCCGAGAGCACCCTGCTCGGCGACCAGGCGATGATCCAGAAGAAATTCGGCGCCTTCGGCGTCAACGTCACGATCGTGCCGATCCCGGCGGCCGCGCTCCTGTTCACCTCCGCACTCGCGTGTCTCGGCTGGCGTCGGCGACACTGATTGCTTGGTGCCGGCCGCCTCACAGGCGGTGTCAGGCCAGCAACGCGATGCTCTTGGCCTGCGCATAGACGACCCGGCCCGGCTGTAAGTCCAGCGCGACCGTCGACTTGCGCGTCACCTGCGACAGCACCGGCACACCGCCCGCATCCAGACGCACGAGGTTTTGCGATTCATTTTCCGCGCTGATCGCCTCGACGGTCGCCGGGAAGATATTCAGTATGCTGGTGTCAGTCTGGTGTTCGAGCGTCAGGCTGACATCGCGTGCGAGGATGCGCAACCGGACCGGCGCGCCGATCCGCAGCGCCTTGCGCGGCACGCAGAACCGGCCGCCGGGAAAATCGAGCAGTGTCAGCGCGAACTCATCGTCGTGGCCAGCCACGACCGCCTCGATCAGGGCCTCGGCCTGTTCGCCATGGGCGAGCGGAAGGTCGAGGCGCGTCAGCATGTCGTTGATCGGTCCGGTCGCGACAATACGCCCCGCGTCCAGCAGCACGAGCTGGTCGGCCAGCCGCGCGACCTCATCGGCCGCATGACTGACGTAAAACACCGGGATCGACAACTCGGCCACGAGCCGTTCAATGAACGGCAGTATCTCGTGACGGGCACGCATATCGAGGCCGGTCAGCGGCTCATCCATCAGCAACAACCGCGGATTACGCAACACGGCACGCGCGATCGCCACGCGTCGGCGCTCGCCACCCGATAACCGCCCGACGCCACGCCCCAGCAAGGGACCGATGCCGAGCAGTGCGACGATCTCGTCGAACGCCCGGGCCGGCGGTGTCGTGCCGTTCGCCGGCCGCGCGCGCCGGTGGCCGAACTCCAGGTTGCCACGCACCGACAGGTGCGTGAACAGGCTCGATTCCTGAAACACGTATCCGAGCGCACGCCGATGCACGGGCACGACCTGCGCCCCGTCCTGCCAGACGGAATCGCCGACGCGCAGGTAACCACCGGGATTGGCCTCGAGTCCGGCGATCGCACGCAGCATCGTGGTCTTGCCTGAACCCGACTCGCCAAACAAAGCCACGACGCCACAGTCCGGCAACGACAACTCGGCATCGAGTCGGAAGTCGCCGCACGTGACGTGCAGGCGCGCCTCGATCTGCGCCGGCGCCGTCATACTACGCGTGCCACGACGAATCGCCGGTTCGCGGCGTAGACGATCATCAGCAAACCGAAAGACAGCAGCAGCAGGCCGCCGGCCAGCCAGTGCGCCCGCCCGTACTCGAGCATCTCGACGTTGTCGTAGATCGCGATCGACAGGACCTGCGTCTCGCCCGGGATGCTGCCGCCGATCATCAGCACGACGCCGAACTCGCCGACGGTGTGCGCGAAGCCGAGCACGGCGGCCGTCAGATAGCCGTTGCGTGCCAGCGGCAGCGCGACGCGGAAGAACCGGTCAAGCGGCGATGCCCCGAGCGTTGCGGCGACCTCCATCGGGCGCTGACCGATCCCCGCGAAGGCGCTCTGCAACGGCTGCACGACGAACGGCAACGAGTAGATCACCGAACCGATGACGAGGCCGGTGAACGTAAACGCGAGCGGTGCGCCGCCGAGCAAGGCCATGAACTCGCCGATCGGGCCGGACGGACCGAGCGCGATCAGCAGGTAAAACCCGAGCACGGTCGGCGGCAGGATCAACGGCAGGGCGACGACGGCCTCAATGATCGGCCGCACGCGCGATCGCGTGCCCGCCAGCCACCAGGCCAGCGGGGTCCCGAACAAGAGCAGGATCAAGGTGGTCGTCAACGCGAGTCGTAGCGTGAGCCACACGGCCAGCCATTCGATGTGGGTCAGCATGCGCTCTCCTATGACGAGCCGTAACCGTGCGCGCGAATTACCGCTCGCGCGGCATCGCTGCGCAGGAATGCGATAAAAGACCGGCCCGCCGGTCGATCCCGCAGCAACGCGGCCTGCTGCTCGATCGGCTCATACAGGTCGAACGGAACCACCCAGATCGAGCCGGGCCGATCACCTTCACGAGCCACGACCTGCGACGCGGCGACAATGCCCAGTTCCGCGTTGCCGGTGCTGACGAACCCAAACGCCTGGCTGACGTTCTTGCCGCGCACTATGCGCGGCGCCAGTCGCTGCCAGTGGCCGAGCGCGGTCAGCGCCTGCCGTGCGGCGCGCCCGTACGGCGCCAGATCGGGATCGGCAATAGCCAGCCGGCGAAAGGTCCCGTCCGCAAGGACCGCACCGGCGTCATCGATGTAGTCCTCGCGCACGCTCCACAGCACGATACGCCCAACCGCATAGGTGAAACGCGTGTCGGCGACGATCAGCCGCTGCTGCTCGAGCAGGCGCGGCCGCTCGGCGTCGGCGGCCATGAACACATCGAACGGCGCACCATTCACGATCTGAGCGTAATGCTTGCCGGTAGACCCGAAGACGAACGTCGGCACGTGGCCGGTTTCGGCCTCGAAGCGCCGACCGAGTTCCTGCGCAACGCCGGCAAAATTGGCGGCGACAGCGATCCGCACAGGATCCGCTTTGACCGCACTGACCACAAATAGCGCCGCGCAGGCGAGGGCCATCCATAAGATGGCGCGGGCGCAGCGGCGCATGGCCGGATCAGGCCGCTTTCTGTTCGATCAGCGCGCGCACGTTGTCGAGTTGCCCCGCGCTGCCGAGGACCTGGCTCTTGTGGACGATGTATTTCGCATACTCGGCCATGAAGACCTTGCCCGGCGGACGCAGGTCGAAGTTTTCCGGCGACTCGATGAACTGCTCGCGGTGCACGCGACACCAGACGAGCCGCCCGTCCGTGTCGATGTTGACCTTCGTCACGCCCATCTTGCTGGCCCGGGAGATCTGTGCCTCGTCGACGCCCTTGGCGCCGGCCATCTTGCCGCCGGCCGCGTTGATGCGCCGGACCTCGTCCTGCGGCACCGAACTGGACCCGTGCATGACCATCGGGAAGCCCGGCAACAGCCGCGCGATTTCCTCGATGACATCGAAGTGCAACCCCTGCGTGCCGGTGAACTTGTAGGCGCCGTGACTCGTACCGATCGCGCAAGCCAGGCTGTCGCAACCGCTGCGTTTCACGAACTCTTCGACCTGGCGCGGGTCCGTCAGCTTCGCGTCGGCCTCGTCGACCGACACATGCTCCTCGACACCGCCGAGTTTGCCGAGTTCGGCCTCGACGACGATACCTTTCGCGTGCGCGGCGTCGACGACGCGCTTGGTAATCGCGATGTTCTCGTCGAACGATTCGGCGCTCGCATCAATCATCACCGAGCTATAGAACCCGCTGTCGATGCACTCGTAACAGGTTTGCTCGTCGCCATGATCGAGATGCACGGCGAAGATGGCCTCCGGAAAGACTTCTTCTGCGCCGCGAATCATCGCCTCGAGCATGCGCTTGTCCGTATAGCCGCGCGCGCCTTTCGACAATTGCAGGATGAACGGCGCCTTGCTGTCGAGATTGCCGCGAAACAGGCCCATGATCTGTTCGAGGTTATTGATGTTGTAAGCGCCGATCGCATAGTTGCCGTAGGCGTGCTCAAACAGAAGCTTGGTCGTCACTATCATGTCGATTCCTTGTGCTGTGCGGGCGTCGGGTCGCCAACGGACCCCGGGAGTCCGGCCGGTGTCCGCCGACTATTTTCCCTGACAAGGCCGGATTTTACCAATCCGGGCGGCTTTGCGCCGCAAGATTCTGACGCCCGGCACCGGGCCGGAAATCAGCCCCCGAATTCGGCGACGCCGGCCAGCCCGAGGCGCGGCACGACGCCCTTCGGCGTGTCCTTGACGCCCGTGCCACTATCGATCATGCCGATGATATCGCCGGACGCCATATCGACTTTGGCCATCATGCCGGTGAAGAAATTCGTCGTCACGAAGGCCTGCTCGTCCGGGCACGGCTGGATCATCGCCCAGCCATATTCAGGCATTGAATAGGTGCGCAGAACGGTGCCGGCCTCGTCGAGCACCTCGATCGTCTCACCGCGCGTCAGCAACAGGCGGCCGTCACTGAGATAGGCCACGGCGATCGCCCAGTCGCGGTCCATGACACCCGGCTGCGTTTGGCCGGGACACACCTTCAGGTCAGGCATCTGCTCACCGGTGCGGATATTGAAGCGCATGACACGCTTGCCGGTCTCGGTCGTGTACGTCACGAATTCCTCGGACGGATGCAGCGTCATATGGGTAATACCCTTGAAATTGAACGGTTCGGGCGCGCTCTGCGGAGACCATTCGTCGCGCAGCGTGCCGTTACGATCGAACCGGTACAGCCGCGCCTGGCCGATCTGCCCGCCGCTGCCCGGGATCTGCCGGATGCAGGTGCCCGGCGGCGGCGTATCGCCTTTGAAATAGTCCGCCAGCAGCACCGTGCCGTCCTTGAGGAAACACGGGCTGGCCAGGCCGACGTCCAGAAATTTTGTTTCCGGCAACAGCTGGCCGCTCGGCGCTACCTGAACCATATGGTGACCCTGACAGTCGCACCCCCAGAGGTTGCCCTGCGGGTCGAAGCGCAGGTGCACGATCAGGTGCGTCGTGAAGCCGATCCACAGCACGCCCTTGTAGTTCAGATCCTGGTCGTACTGGACGATGCGGCCGACGCCGGCATGGTTGTCGTACGGGTTGTTCAGATACGTGCAGCTCAGGAAGATGTCGCCCTTGGCAAACGGCTGCATCGTCGTGACCAGCGGCGGCGTCGGCAGCGTCTCGCCGTCCCAGCCATTGTAGATGCGCGCACAGATATCCGCCGGCACCGGTTGGACGGTGGCGGCGAATTTGGGCTGGCCGGTCTGTGCGCTGTCGCCCTTGACCGTATCGATCGTTGTTTCTTTGTCGCTCATGCTGCCCTCCCGGTCAGGCGATGAAGCCGAAGTAGTACAGCGGCGGCGAGGTAACGCCGG
Organism: Gammaproteobacteria bacterium; assembly: GCA_021773815.1. Classification (GTDB taxonomy): domain Bacteria; phylum Pseudomonadota; class Gammaproteobacteria; order Steroidobacterales; genus SMWD01. The sequence continues at coordinate 40,639 of JAJFJS010000014.1, read as the reverse complement.
CCATTATCATCGTGACCATGCCGGTGCGACCGAAGAACCGGTGCGTACGGCTAAAGCTATTGGGCTTCGGCGGCCTGCCGAATTTGATCAGAGACAGAATGATCAGCGTGGCCCAGATCAGGGTCGTCAGGATCGAGAAAGCCGTATGAATATAGATCGTCCAGTTCAGCACCGCGGTACCCTCGTAGACACCGCCTTTGGTAATTTCGAATATGCCGCCGGACATCTTGAGATCCCACTCGAAGATCGCGACGACGATACCCAGCGAGATGCCGAGCCAGAGCTGCACGCGCCGGTGAGTCGAGTAATCCTTTCGCGTCCCGGCCAGCCACCAGGACCAGATCAGGATGGGCAGGATGACAATGAAAGACAGGGTCACGATATCGATCAGCACATCGGCCCGCGTGCCTAGAAAACCAGCTGGAAACATCCTGACCTTTCCTCTTGAGTTGGTCGGTCGGCGGAACCACCGACGTTGATTGGTCACCCGGGCCGGGCCGGGCGCTTCAATGAATGGGCATTAAATCGTACTATTTTGTTCGATTCAATACCCCTGAATACGGTTTCCCGGCCAATAGTAACGATTCTCATTGGCTTCTGGCGAGCTCGCTTGCGGTTAATCGTACATTTATGTCCTAATACGTACCTCGCCGCCCCGCAGGCCATGGATCGGCAAAACATATTCATATCCGCAGGGAGAGCCGCATGTTCATCAATTTCTGGTACGCGATGGCCCGCAGCGACGAGGTTGGCGACACGCCGTTCAAGACCCGCGTTCTCGGGCACAACTTCGTCCTGTTTCGCGACACCGCCGGTACGGTGCGCTGCCTCAATAACGTCTGCACGCATCGGGGTGGGTCGCTGGCCGCCGGCCGGGTCCGCGGCGACTGCATCGCCTGCCCTTATCATGGCTGGGAATTCGACGGCACGGGCCAGTGCCACAAGATCCCGTCGGCCGGCCGCGCGGCGAAACCCGGCGCACGCACCCGGAACGACGCCTATCCGACTCAGGAGAAGGCCGGGCTGATCTTCGCGTTCCTGGGTGATCTGCCCGAGGACGAACGGCCGCCGCTGATTGATATACCCGAACTCGACGATCCGGAATGGCGACTGACCGTGCTCGACTGGGAGATCAACGCGAACTACGAACGTGCGGTCGAGAATGCCCTCGATCCGGCGCATAACGAGTTCGTCCACCCCGTCAGCGGTTCGGCCGGCGAGCGCGATGATTACTTCGTCAAGCCGCTGGAACCGATGCCGGCGGACTGGGGCATCGGCTTCATGACGACGTTCGAAACGCAGGCACCGAAAAAGGCCGGCATCGACGACAGCATCAAGGGCAAGGCCGCGCCGGCGATGACGGTCGAGGCCGGGTCCGGCTTTCATGGACCGAATGCGCTGTGGACCTACCTGCATTTCGGTGCCTGGAACAAGATGCATCAATACCTGTTCGAAACACCGATCGACGAGACCCGTATTCGGGCATTCAATCTCAATTACCGCAACAGCATGCTCGAGGAGCACTTCGACGAAATCATCGACCGGCAGAACAAGACCATCGCGGCACAGGACGTCACCATACTCGAGGACCTCGAACCGATCCGCACACCGGATACGCTGACCCGGGAAAACATGGTCGAAGCGGACAGCATCGTGGTCCGGTATCGCGAGCACCTGAAGGACTGGGAGGACCGCGGCTGGCGCATCGATTCCGACCGCGTCGCCGCCGACCGCATCAACACGGCCTTTGCGATCCCCTCGCCGCAGCGACGACTCTCCCGAAACTGGGCGCTGCCCGCCGTACCGATGCGCCCGGGAGCGACCGGGTCGGAATGATATCCTTGAGTCCCCGCGCCGCCGAAGAAAAGCCGTGATTCCCCAGGACGCCAACCCGGAACTCGTGACCACCAGTGAAGTCATTCACCGGCGGGTCGCCAATACCAAGCGGCGCGTCTGCGCGATCGCGGCGCAGCAATTCAATTCGTCGACTGTCGATGCGGTCAGCATCGAATCAATCATCAGCAGCGCCGGCATCGCGCGCAGCACTTTCTACCGGTTTTTCGATGACAAGGAAGACCTGCTGCGGAAAATCATTACCCCGGTATTCGAACAGGCCTGCGAATACCTGGACGGGCTGGATACGAACCGGCCGGAGGAAATCGTCAACGGGATCGCCGACAGCTACCTGCAGATCTGGCGGGATCAGCCGGACGCACTGATCCTGTCGGCCAACGTCGGCACCAAGCTCTTCGAGTTGGTTGCACGAGAACACAATGCCTACGCCGATATCATCGTACGACTGATGCACCGCCTGCATGACGCACGCATGCTTCGTAATGATGATCCGCGCCTGTCGGCGGTGATCCTCGCCCAGACGGCCGTGCGCATTCTGCAGGTCTGCAGGACGCATTCACAATTTGAGAACGTCTACCGCAGCACGTTGCGGGGAATGATTCTGAAATGGTGACACAAGCCGGGAATCGGAACAGACCGACAACCCGAAAACTTTAGTCAAAGAATCTATCGAACGAGTACACTACGACGACCATGAATAACCCGGACAGAAAAGAAAAAGAACGCCTGCTGAAACTCGCGACGAGCCTGTCGGTACTTGTGGCGACAGCCCTGGTCGCCATCAAGTGCATTGCCTGGTTCAAGACCGGTTCGGTGGCGATGCTCGGCTCCCTGCTCGATTCCGTGCTCGACGGGGCCGCGGCCGTGCTGAACCTGATGTTCGTGCGGCGGGCGCTGCGCCCGGCCGACCAGCGTTACCGGTTCGGCCACGGCAAGGCCGAACCCATCGGCGGCATGTTCCAGTCGATGATCATCGGCGCATCGGCCTTTTTCCTGATCGCCGAATCGATTCGTCGCTTCGTTGAACCGCAGATGCCCGGCAACAGCCGGCTCGGCATCATAATCATGCTGGTCTCGTCGGCGCTGGTCGGCCTGCTGGTCCTGTTCCAGCGTTACGTGGTCCGGGAAACGGGATCGATGGTCGTATCGGCCGACGCCCTGCACGGTTTCGGGGACATCATGATCAACCTCGGCGTGATCATCGCACTGATCGTCTCGACGCGATTCGACGCACCGTGGTTCGACCCTGTCATCGGTATCGTCCTGGCCGGCATCCTGCTGCGCGGCGCCTGGGAGATCGGCACGAACGCGCTCCAGCACCTGATGGATGCGGAGTTTTCCGAGCAGGACCGGGCAAAGATTCGCGAAATCGCGATCTCCCATCCACAGGTCACGGATATCCACGATCTGCGGACACGCAGTGCGGGCCTGTCATCGTTCATTCAACTGCATATCGAGCTCGACGGCAAACTGAACCTGAACGAGGCGCACGAAATCGCCGACGACGTCGAGCTGTCGATCCGCAAGGCGTTTCCCGAGGCCGAGGTGCTGATCCACCAGGATCCGCACGGCATCGAATCGATCAGTCAATTCCTGCGCGTCTAGCCAGACACGATCAGCGGACGCTCGTGACCTGCTGCAACTCGACCTGCGGCGTCAGATAGTTATCCTGCGGCGGTTCGGCGTTGCTCAGGCTCGTCGACAGGTACTTCTTGTTCGAATCGGGCAGCAACGTCACGACCGTCGCGTCGTCGCCGAGTTTGGCAGCCAGTTTCATCGCACCCACGACATTGGCGCCCGACGAGATGCCCACGGCGAGACCGAGCCGATGACACAGCGACTGGGCCATCAGGATCGCATCGCCGTCCCAGACATCGACGATCTCGTCGAGCTCATCGAGCTTGACGATCGACGGGATGAACTCGTCGCTGATGCCCTGGATCCGGTGCTGGCCGACCTTCTTGCCCACACGCAGCGTCGGGGAATTGGCCGGTTCGAGCGGATGCACCTTGACGTTCGGGTTGGCGCGGCGCAGATACCGACCCACACCCATGACGGTGCCGCCGGTGCCGACGCCGGCGACGAAGGCATCGGGCTTGCGGCCGAACAGCGCGAGCTGTTTCTCGATCTCCGGGCCGGTCGTCGTCTCGTGCGCCTCGCAATTGACCGGATTGTCGAACTGCCGCGGCAAATAAGTGTGCGGATTCTCTTCGGCATATTCAGCCGTCATCGCCACGGAACCGACGAAGCCACCCTGCGCCGACGACACCGGCACGACTTCGGCGCCGAGGCTGTGCATCAGCTGCACGCGTTCCTGACTCATCCAGTCGGGCATATAGATTCGGACGCGATGACCCAGCGCCCGGCCGATCGCCGCGAACGAAATACCGGTGTTGCCGCTCGACGCCTCGACGATGATGTCGCCGGGTTCGAGCTCGCCACTGTCGTAGGCGCGGCCCAGGATCTTGAGGGCCATCCGGTCCTTGACGCTGCCGGTCATGTTCATCGATTCGTATTTCGCATAAATCCGCCGTTGCGCACCGTTGTGGGCGTAGCAGATCTCGATCATCGGCGAATCGCCGACCAGCGCCGCGAGCGCCTCCACACGTTTACTTGCCGTTTCAACCATTGTTATTCACCAGCGTAAGCGCCTCCGATCCGGGTCTGAACCGGGTCGGATTACATCACCTCAGCCATGTGGGGCCAATAGCGTAACCTGTCGGTCGCACCTCGCGTCCGGTCCGTGGCGTTATCTTGCCGCGGCCGGGACCCGAACCAGCTCGTTAAACTCGCCCGGCGGCGCCACAATTGGCACCGACACGGTCAGGCCGCTGAGCCTGCCGGGCCTGGGCCCGATCGCCCCGTGGCAACTGGCGTTCCTCGTCGTCGGTACGCCCGGCTTCATCATCGCCGCACTGATGTTCACGCTCCGGGAACCGGCGCGCACGGACCGGGTACATTCGTCGGGTACCGAGCAGAACGGGCTGCGGGAAGCGCTTCGCCACATCGCCGTCCGACGCCGGGCCTTCGCGGGTTTCGCCGCACTGGTTTGCGTCATGACGGTCACGGCCTACAGCCAGGGCTGGATGCCGGCGATGTTCGAACGAACCTGGGGCTGGGCGCCGGAACGCTACGCGGTTGTCAACGGCATCATGCTGCTGGTCATCGGACCGGCGGCGGTAAATCTCGCGGGCTGGGCATCGGACGCGCTGTATGCGCGCGGCCATCATGACGCACCGTTGCTGGTCGTGATCATCGGCGTCTGCATCCTGGTCCCGACCGGGGTACTGATACCGCTGATGCCGACGGCCGTGTGGGCCTTTGTCGTTATTGCCGTCAATACCGTGGGCATTGCCATCCTGTCGGCCACCGCGCCGACGGCGCTGTTGAACATCACGCCCGGCGAGATTCGCGGCCAGATCATCGCGCTGTATTTCATCGTCATCAGCGTCGCGGGACTGATGATCGGACCGACGGCCATCGGCCTGATGAACGATTATGTATTCGGCGCGGCCGGGATTCGCTATTCTGCCGCAATCGTGCCGCTGGCCGTCGGCTTGCCGGTGATGTTGACGATCGGCGGAACACGCCGCGCGTATCGCGCGGAGCAGGCCTCTATTGCCCGACAAACGCGGGCCGAACCTACGCAGGAAAGCCATGGACACTGATTCACGCGCCACGCAGATCGAACGGTTTTACGTGCATACCCGGATCGGCCAGATCCACGCACGACGGCTCGAGGCGGCCGGCAGCGATGCCGCTCCCACGCTGATCTGCCTGCACCCGGCACCGCACAGCGGCCTCTACTTCACGTCCGCGATGCCGCTGCTGAACGAACACCGCCGTGTCGTCGCCCCCGACTTTCCGGGCTATGGCGGCTCGACGCGCCCCGACCAACTGCCGTCGATTACCGATTACGCCCACGCGATCATCGACCTCATTGACGCACTCGGCATCCCCGGAGATCGGCCCGTCGATCTGCTCGGGTTTCACACCGGCTGCCTGGTCGCCGTAGAGGTCGCCCGGCTGGAACCGTCGGCAGCAGGGCGTCTCGTGCTCGTCGACGTGCCGTTTTTCGACGCCCGCGAACTGGTGGACATGCATGCGCAGGCAGCACAACCGGCCGTGCTGCCGACCGAGCTGGTCGGACTGGCCGCCGCCTGGGACCGCAACGTGACCAGCCGTCTCGATGCGATGCCGCTCGACCGCGCCTTCGAATTGTTCGTCGAACAATTGCGCCCCGGCGACGCGGCGCACTGGGGTTTCCACGCTGCGTTCACCTACCCGTGTACTGAACGCTTTGCGCAATGCGCGACGGAGACACTGGTCATTGCGACCGACTCGTCGCTGACGGCCGCGACGCACCAGGCCGCAGCCGCCCTGCCCGATGCCGAACTGTGCGACCGGCCGGACATCACGCGTGTCGTTTTCGAGGCAAGCGCTCAGGCTATTGCTGACGAGGCAATCGCGTGGCTCGACCGGAATTGAGGGAATTACGGGGACAGTTTGGAATTAATTTCAGGCGGTGCCGCCGAGCCAGCGGCCGGCCGCCGGCAGGAAGGCATCGATACGCACGTCCGCGTACAGTCCGGCACGGAAATAGGGATCGCCCGGTTGTCCGGCGCCGGGCAGTCCCGGCAGATGGCGACAAACGGCATGATCTAATCCTCTCTTGATTTACTCGTGTTGCAGCGCACGGATCGGATCGAGACGCGCGGCGCGCAACGCCGGCCAGCTTGCGAACAACAGGTTCAGCACCAGCGCAATGGTTACCGCCAGCACGGCGTTGAATACATCGAACACCAGGTCCAGACCAGCCTGCGCGGCCGTTACCCGGCTCGCCCACCAGCCGATGCCGAGCCCGAGCGCCACGCCAATCGATGCCAGCACCGCGGCCTCGAAAACGAACTGGAAGAAGATATCCGGCGCCGTCGCGCCGAGCGCCCGGCGCGTGCCGATCTCCCTGGTCCGATCACGAACCGCAATCCACGCGATCGCGAGAATCCCGAGACCGGCGACGAACAGCGCGCTGAATCCGATCCAGCGCACGAGGAACCCGAGCTGCTCGCTGGATGCCAGTTGCGCATCGATCAGTTCCCGCTGACTCTGCACCTGGAAATCGTCCGGCCGGAACCGCGATATCCGGTGCCGGGTGCGCATCAGGTCGACGATCCCCCGCTCGGCCTGCGCCATCTCCGCGACATCGGGAATCTCAAACAGGATTGCGTCGTAGTAGTCGATATTCAACAGGCGGCGCATCACCGCGGTCAACGGCACGAACACCTGTCCATCCTCGTTCGTGTTGTCCAGGCCCGGCCCGCGCTCGGCCAGCACGCCGATGATCTCGAACGGCACGCGATTGATGAATAATCGCTCACCGACGGGCAGCGCATCGCCGTACAGATCGCGCGCCGCGGCATAACCGAGCAGTACCACGCGCGTCGAACGCCGGATATCCTCGCCGTCGAAGAATCGACCGGCGACGACCGGCCACGACTTCATCGGGAAATAGTCGGCCTCGACGCCGACGACCGGCGCGACTTTCGACAGGAACCCGGCCTTCAGGCGCAGCGGTGCGGATACGCGGGCCGACGCGCGGACCGGCCCCAGCAGTTCATTGCGCAGCGCCCGGTAGTCAGACTCGACGAGCGTCGTGACGATGGCGCCGGTGCGCTCGCGGCCGGCGATGGCGCGACTCTGTTTGGCCGACACGACGACAATATTTGTGCCGAGGCGGCGAATCTGTTCGAGGACCTGCTGCTGACCGCCCGAGGCATAGTTGACCGCGGTGATCGCGCCGGCAACCCCCAGTGCGGCACAGGAAATCACCAGCGTCGAGCGTAGCCGGTAGCGGCGCAACTGCCGCCAGCCGCTCTGCACCAGGTACCAGCGCGTGTGGCGCATGCCTACGAGCGCAGCGCGTCGATCGGATCGATATTCGCGGCCTTCCAGGCCGGTTGCAGGCCGAACACGAGGCCGATACCGACCGATACCAGGACCGCGATGCCGATGGTTTCCCAGATCAACGCCACGGGTAGCGCCTGTCGCATTGCCGCCAGCGTCGCCCCGCCGATGCCCAGGGCGATGCCGGCAATGCCACCGAGTACCGAAACGGTCGCGGCCTCAACGAGAAACTGCAGCATGACATCAGAGCGCGTTGCACCCACTGCCCGACGCACGCCGATCTCCCGTCGCCGCTCGGAGACCGCGATCAGCATCAGGCTCATGATCACCGTGCCGCCGATGATCATCGCGATGACCGCGACACCGGTCATCACCGTGCCGAGCGTCGAACCGACCTCGGCAATCTGCTCCGCATTCGCCCGCGCGTTCGCAATCGTAAAATCGTCTTCACCGGGCGGCACGATGCCGTGTCGTTCGCGCAACAACGCCGAGATCGCTTCGACAACCGCTTCGGGACGATCCGGATCGTCCAGCTGCGCCGTGATCGTCGTCAGGAAGTCCCGGTTGAACAGTCGCTTGGACGCCGTCAGCACCGGGATAAAAATGATGCCGTCGAGACTGCTGCCGCCGGGCCCGGCGCCGCGCGACACGAGAACGCCCTTGACCAAAAACGGCACGTTGCCAATTCGCACCTGCTTGCCCAGCGGGTCTTCGTCGGGGAACAGCCCCGTCACAATATCCTGACCGATGACAGCGACGCGCGCGAGACTCGCGTTGTCCTCTGCGGATATGATCTCGCCGGATTCGATAAAATAGTCGCGCATCTCGAGCCAGTTCGGCGATACGCCGTAAATGGCCGATACCGTGGCCTTCTCCCGGTACTTGACGTCGATATCGAACGCATTCTGTACCTCGGCGACCTGCCGGACTCCTTTGATTTCTGCCGCGATTGCCGCAGCGTCGGTAAATTTCAGGCTCGGCTCGACCGTCGTCAGCGACGGCATGCCGCGCGTACTCGCGGCGCCGGGCACGATATTGACGACATCGTAGCTGCCGACCATGCGCTTGAACTGGCGCAGGGTTTCCTGCCGCGTCGATTCGCCGATGGATGCCATCGCCGTCAGCGATGCGATGCCGATCGTAACCCCGAGCATCATGGACAGACTGCGCAACGGATTGCGCGCCAACGTCCGCAGCGACAGCACGATGACCCGACCGATCCTCATCGCGGCACCTGCGCCGATGCGGCAACCTGAAGCCGGTCCATTGCGATGATGCCGTCGCGGATCAGCAGTTCACGTCCGGCATGCGCGGCCGTCGCCTCGTCGTGCGTGACGACGATGATCGTGCGGCCCTCGGCGTGCAGCTCCGTCAGCAAGTGCATAATGGACTCGCCGGCCGCCGAATCGAGATTGCCGGTCGGCTCGTCCGCCAGCAGCAGCGGCGGATCATTCATCAGCGCCCGCGCAATCGCCACGCGCTGCTGTTCGCCGCCCGACAACTCGGACACGAAATGACCGCCGCGTTCAGCCAGACCGACACGTTCGAGCAATGCCGCTGCCTTGCGTTCGTCGACGCGCTCGCCGCTGTACAGCGCCGGCACCTCGACGTTCTCCAGCGCCGTCGTGCGCGGCAGCAGGTTGAACGACTGGAATACGAACCCGATGCGGCGACAGCGCAGATGCGAGCGCTGCTCATCCGAATAACCGGATACGTCCTCACCGACCAATCGATACGTGCCGGAGGTCGGCGTGTCCAGGCAACCGATGATATTGAGCAGTGAAGACTTGCCGGACCCGGAGGCCCCGCGCACCGTCACGAATTCACCGGCCTCGATCTTGAATGACACGTCCCGGAGCGCCGTGACCGGCGTGCCGTCGCCGCGTCGATAGGTCTTTTCGAGTTTTTCTATTTCAATCATATGTTATGCCGCCACTCATCCACCCAATACTTTATCGACCTGATTCGGGATCGGCGCCGGCCTGCGGGACGATCGCCACTCGCTCGCCCGGCGACACACCCTGGCGAATCTCGGTAAATCCCGCATCGCGCGTGCCGACCGTCACCGAGCGTCGCACGCGTTCGCCGTCTTCGTCGATAAAAACGTAACGCGCGAATCCGTCGCGCAGCACGGCGCCGGTCGGCAGGACGACGGTCTCCCGCTCGGCGGTCCGGATCGACACATTGGCCGTCATGTCCGGCTTTAATACGGCCGCATCCGATTCGATATCGATCATGACCTCGAAATTGACGACCCCGGAAATAATCGTCCCCGTCGGCGCGATCTGCCTGACCCGGCCGATGAACTCCATGGCCGGATACGCCTCGACGGTAAACGCGACCGGGTTATCCTTATCGACAGTGCCGATGTCCGTCTCGTCGACCATCGCCACCACTTCGAGCGCATCTTCGGCGATGATCGTCACGAAGGTCGGCGTCGTGAACGAGGCGGCCACGGTCTCGCCCTTCTGGGTCGTGACCGAGGCGATCGTGCCGGTGATCGGCGCCAGGATTTCGGCATAGCGCAGGTCCGCCTCGACGACCCCGGCATCGCGGCGGGCCTTTTCGAGCCGGGCGTTGGCATCGGCCAGGTCGAGCGTCCGGTCTTCAACGTCGGTCCGTGCGACCAGTTTCTTGATATCCAGCTGCTTCGCGCGCTGCAACTCGACCCGCGCCCGCTCGACCTCCTGTTCCAGCACGCGAACCTGCGCCCGAGACTGCTCCAGGCGGGCCTCGAGGCTGCGCGAATCGATCCGCGCAATCACATCGCCCTCCGTGATCTTCGAACCAACGATCACGTTCAGTTCCTCGACGATGCCCGACAGCTGTGAACCGACGCGCACCTCGGCACCGACCTTGAGCCGGATCACGCCGGTTGCCAGCACCGTCGAGGCAATCGTCCGGCGCTCCGCGGCCGCATAGGTTACGTCACCGGCAACGGCCGCACCGTCGTCATCGACAGCCTGCAACCAATACCAGCCGCCGCCAATCAGCATCGCGGCGACGGCGGCAACGACGAGAACCGCTTTCACTATTGCTTCCCGTACACCATCGTCATCATCGGACGATTGGCACGCTCTGACGTGACCGTCAATGTCGCCCCATCGTCCGACAACGCATGCGTCTCAGTACGCTTGACCTCATCGCCGGGAATCGCGCTCGGGGTCGTCCAGATCGTCACCAGCCGATCGCCGTCCCATGTCGTTACCGTTTTACCCGGATCGCCCATGCCGCCGACGTTATCGACGCTGGCGCCGCCCAGAACCAATGTGACCTGACGGGTCGACTCGCTGCCGCGAAAGACATTGGTAAAGTCGAGCGTGACCGTTTCTGCGTTCTGCGTCACGACCAGCGTCTGCTCGAGCGCAGCCATCATGCCCAGGTTCTCACCGCGCTTCGTGTCGAGCACCCAGGTGCCGGACAGATCCGGCGTATCCAGTGCGATGGCCGCAGCCGCCCAGGCACCAATACAAAACATCAATACATACCGCAGCGTCTTCATCTCTTTCTCCTGTTTAACGTTGTCTCTTGTCATCGTTGTCTGAGGCGCAAGCCGATCCGACCTTACCCGAATCCGTCGTGCACCGTGTTTCGTGGCGTCCCGGAGGTCCTCATCGAGCGCCGCAACGCCGTCATCCCCCAAAGCTGGCCACCGAGCGCTGTCACGCTGGCGGCGACAACCACCAGGATCCAGACGGACGGTCGCGATTCCAGCGCCTGGAACGCGAACCCGTGCAGAGCGGTCAGCGCGAAAGCCACGTAGCTCGATCGCTGCAGTCGCTTCCACCAGCGCAGGCCGACCCACCGCATGACGCGATCACTCGACAGGCTGAGCAACAGCAGAAACAGGACCGCAACGATGTAGCCCATGATGGTCCCGGAGCCGTATAACTGCCGGCGCACCTCCGCGGAGGGCGCCGCCACGGCCTCGTTGACATACAGGTCCAGGTACGCGTAATTCATCGCCAGCATATTGGCCAGCAGAAAATGCGCCATGCCGATCAATGCCGCCCAGATGCCGATGTCGCGGCGAAGGTAGTTGTTCGACATCACCCGGCCTTCCGATATGGCGTGCCAGGGACCAATCAATAAGGCGCCACACAGCAGGCCGAGACACAGATAGGCGCTGACGATGCTCTGCCGATCGAGCGCACCCGCTTCCGGCCCGCTGGCCGCGGCCACCAGCATGATGCCGGTCAGGACCGCCGCGAACGCCAGGTGTCGGACCCATCGTCGACGCATCAGCCGCATGCCACGCAGGAACGCGGCCGGTATCGCCGACCCGGGAACGCCCGCCGATCACGTCCATCAAATCTGCACATGGATCAGCAGGAACGCGGCCAATTCGTGCAGCGGGATGGCCGCGGCAATGGCCGCGGCAGCTAAAAATATCGCCAGCGCATACACGGTGTGCCGCCACCGGTCCGCCGGCTGCGAGCGGCCGGCGAGCAACGCCTCGACGCGCGCCGGCACATCGCCGCCGAGCAGATGAACCGGTGCCATCGATGCCGACGCGCGCTGGCCGAACAGCCTCTCGACGCGCAACAGGGTTTCGGCAACGCTGAGCCGGTCGCCGATAATCTGCGCGGCGGCCTCATCGCAGGCCTGTTCCGTCGCCGCGCGCAAGTCCGCCAGCAAAGTAGTCCGAATCCACGGCAGGTGAACAGTCGCACCGGTCTCGGCCAGGAAATGCCGGATGATGTCACGACGCGCCACGTGTGCCCGCTCGTGGGCGAGCACCGCACGTAATTCGAGGTCCGACAGCGTTCGCTGCAGGCACGACGCGACGACGATCCGGCTGCGCCGCCAGCCGGTGACAAAGGCCAGCGGTTCGTCGCTGGCAATGATCGCAACATCCGGGTCAGCCTGCGTCACGCCGACGGCGACCAGTGCGCCGATCCGCGCATTCAGCTGCATTGCTTTGTGCACGCGCCGCCCCGTTATCGACAGGAACCACGCGAACGGCGCGATCAGCAGCGCATCGAACAACACCGGCAACGCGCGACCGATCGCACAATCGGGACCGCACATCGCCAGAAACGAGTCGCTGAGCCGGCCGCATTCGGCCGGACCGAGGTGCAGGGCGCTGAGCACCCACGGCGAAAAAGCGATGACGGTGCCGAGCACGATCGGGGCCAGCGACCAGCCGAGCAGAATATTGGCGCGCGTCGCCGGCTGCAGTGTCCGTAACCCGCGACGCATTACCGGGAACAGCGCCGTACTCAGCGCCGCGATTGCGCAGACCGCGATCAGCGTCAAAAACAACCAGAATTCCAGCGCCGCGTTCATGATTCTTCTCCGTCCGTCGCGACGGAACGCCCCCGCCGCTCGGCAATTAATTTTTCCAGTCGCCGCAGGTTTTTCTCGTCCGCACGTTCGGCGATGTCGACAAACGCCGCGAGCATCGAATCCGACCCGCCGTCCGACACCGAACGCACGACATCATCAATCAGGTGAGTCATCAACCCGTCGCGCGTCACAATCGTCGAATAGATGAAGGCATGACTGACCTTCCTGCGCTTCAGCAGATCCTTGCGGCACAACCGTTCGAGCGTCGACTGCACGGTGCTCAGTGACGTCTTGCGATCGCGGCCGATGACCGCCAGTACTTGTTTCGCGTCCGACGAACCGGAGGCCCAGAGATGCTCCAGGACCACCACTTCGAGTTCGCCGAGCCAGGGCCGCCGCAGGGACATGTCGCCGCCTCAAACCAGGAATGGGCGCCAGTATGCCCACGTAAAAAACCGACTGTCAATCGGTTTTTTACCCTTGCCCGTTGGGCGGGTCGGGCCGCCAGTTCTCCCAGCCCGTGCGGCGCAGGTATGCCTCGAGGGTCGTCAGGCGCGGATAGCGCGCGCGCCAGCCGGCGGCGTCGACGTCATAGCCGACCTCGTCATACCAGCGAAACAGGGGCCGGAGCGGCGGCGGAAACGCCTGCAGATAGGCATCGAGCGGCCGGCGCACATAGGTCACATCCCGACCGAGCACGACGCCGAAGGTCGCGGCCAGCTCGGTCAGCGTCATTCGGTCGCCGGCGATATTGACACTCCGGCCGAGCCATTCGTCCGGGTTCGCAAACGCTTCGCCGACGAAGAACCCGATATCGCGGATGGCGATAAAACAGACGATCCGGTCGGGCGCCCGGGAATCGATGACGCCCTGCTGCCAGGTGCGCCGTTGCTGCCGGTCGAAATTCTCCATGAATGCGACGGGGCGCAGGACACTGAAGGGCACACCACTGTCGCGCAAGGCGAGCTCGGCCTGGGTCTTGGCCGCATCGGGCATACCGACACCGGGTTCGGCCGCGGCGCCGGACGAGTAAACCAGGTGTTTGATACCGGCCTGCCCGGCGGCCGCGATGACGTTCCGCGCCTCGGTCAGTTCATCGCGCGACAGGCCGCTGTAGTAAAAGGCGCCCTGTGCGCCTTCCATTGCGGCACGCAGCGAATCCGGGTCGCGGTAATCGCCTGGCACGACGGTCACACCCTGCTCCGTCAGCCGTCGTGCCTTCTTGCTCTGCGGGGAGCGAGTCATGCCGCGCACCGCGTAGCCGCGCGCCAGCAGCTCGTCGACGACCGCGGCGCCCTGGCGACCCGTGGCGCCCATGACCAGGATGATCTCCGGCGCGGCAGCCGCGGCGACATTTGCCCAGACGATCCAGGCCGCCGCGAGTATGCGTATTGCTGTCGAAAACCGTGCGAGTTTCATGTCACCTGCCCGTGCCGATCGATGCACATATTAACAGTCGCGCGCCGATTCGGGCCCGGTGAGCATTGAACTGCGTCACTGCCGCGTGACGGTGCCCATGTTACGCTCCGGGCCGGGCACGGCGATGAGGGCAGGACATGGGTGGTCGATTCTCCCGGAGCTGGCAACTGGTCCGGCACAGCGCAGCGATCCTGCAGAAGGATCGGGAACTGATGCTGTTTCCGCTGCTGTCGTCGATAGCCGCGATTCTCGTGGTCGTATCGTTTATCCCGTTGTTCTCCGAGACGATGGCAACGCAGGAAGAACAGAGTCCGGCGACGTTCATCGTCGTCGGCCTGCTCTACCTCGTCGAATACTTCGTCATGTTCTTCTTCAACGCCGCGCTCGTCGGCGCGGCGTTAATCCGCATGGACGGCGGCGATCCCACGGTCCGCGACGGACTGCGCATCGCCTGGTCAAAGGTCGGCCCGATCTTCGGCTATGCCATCATCGCCGCCACGGTCGGCGTGCTGCTGCGGGCAATCGGTGAACGCTTCGGCGTCCTGGGACGCATCATCGCCGGCCTGTTCGGCATGGCCTGGACCGTCGCCAGTTTCCTCGCCGTGCCGATACTCGTCAGCCGCGACATCGGGCCTGCCGACGCGGTTCGAGAGAGCACGTCACTGCTCAAGCGCACCTGGGGTGAGAACGTCATCTCGAATGCGGGCATCGGCGTCGTCTTCACCGTCGTCTATGTCGTTGCCTTCTGCCTGTTCGGCCTGCTGTTGAGCCTCGTGTTCTCGACGGGCTATACACCGCTGATCATCGGCAGCATCGTCGTTGCCGTCATCGCCCTGCTCCTGCTCGGACTGCTGCAGGCGGCACTGCAGGGCATCTTCTCTGCGGTGCTGTACCGTTTCGCCACGGACGGCCGGGACGCCGATGGTTTTTCCAACGACGTTCTGCACAATGCTTTTACACCGAAGCTAAACTGAGCGGCGTCGAACGCCCGACCACCCACCGCATGGGAGTGACACCGATGTCGATGTTCTATGTATTGCTGGCCGTCATCGCCGCCGTCGTGTTGTACGTCATATCGATCTACAACCGGCTGGTCAGAAACCGAAACCTCGTCGACGAGGGCTGGAGCGGGATCGAGACGCAGCTGAAAAGACGTGCCAACCTGATTCCGAATCTGGTCGAAACCGTCAAGGGCTACGCGGCACACGAACGCGACGCCCTCGAGGACGTCACGCGGCTGCGCACGCAGACGATGACGGTTACCGGCGTTGACGAACGCGGCCGGAAGGAAGGCGAACTGACCGCGGCGCTGGGTAGATTGTTCGCGGTCGCCGAGGCCTATCCCGATCTGAAGGCCAACCAGAATTTTATCGGGCTGCAGGACGACCTGGGTGAAATCGAAAACGAGATCCAGCTTGCGCGACGTTATTACAACGGTACGGTCAGAAACATGAATGTGCTCGTCGAATCGTTCCCGAGCAATATCGTTGCGAACCGGTTTTCATTCGTCACCGCCAATTTTTTCGAGATCGAAGACGCCGGCGACCGGGCCGTGCCCGAAGTCTCCTTCGGGAGCTGAGCGACCGATGTTCCGGCTGGCACGGGCCGGTTGGCATGCCATCATCGCGGTCGCGCTGCTGGCCGCGGCGGCGGCCGGCGCCGATGAACGCATCATCCGGTTCGACAGCGACATCACGATCAACGCGGATGCATCGCTGCTGATCACCGAAACCATCGAGGTTTACGCCGAGAACCGGGCCATTCGCCGGGGTATCTTCCGGGATTTGCCGACGACCTACCGCGATCGTCTCAACAATCTGCTACGGGTCCGGTTCGACGTTGTCGAGGTGCGCCGCGATGACGCCCCGGAACACTGGACGATCGAAGCCCTGCGCAACGGCGTGCGCGTGCGCATCGGCCGCGCCGACCGCATGCTCGAAACCGGCCGGCACGTCTATGCGATCACCTATCGCACGACTCGCCAGCTCGGCTTCTTCGACAAATACGACGAGCTGTACTGGAACGTGACCGGCAACGGCTGGGGGTTGCCGATCGATTCCGCAACGGCAACGGTACGCCTGCCCGCCGGCGCGCCTGTCGTGCAGGATGCCGCCTATACGGGGCGTGCGGGCGAACGCGGCACGGACTTCCAGGCAACGACGGAGGGCAACCTGCGCCGGTACCGGACCACCCGGGTGCTCCAACCCGCCGAGGGCCTGACGATTGCTGTTGCCTGGCCCAAGGGGCATGTCGCCGAACCGACCGGCGCCGCCCGCCTGCGCTGGTTCCTCACCGACAACCTCGCAACCGGCATCGCACTGGCCGGCACTGCGCTCGTGTTCGCCTATTACCTGCTGGTCTGGCGGCGCTTCGGTCGCGACCCCGAAAGCGGCACGATCATCCCGCGCTTCGCTCCGCCGACCGGCCTGTCGCCGGCCGCGGTGCGCTTTATTCGGCTGATGGCGTTCGACAAGCAGGCCTACTCGGCGGCGCTGATCGACATGGCCGTCCGCGGGTATCTGTCGATCAGCGAACAGAATGGCACCTGGCGGCTCGAACGCCGCACCGACGCGGATCTCACCGGCCTGTCGAACGGCGAGCGACGCATCGCCAAGCGGCTGTTCGCCGCCGGCGACTCGATCGTGCTGGACAACGAGAACCATGCACAGCTGCGCAAGAGCGTGCGGAGCCTGCGCGAGAGTCTCGCCGTCGAATACGAACGGGCCTATTTTCAGCGCAACACCGCGTTCCTGATCCCCGGCATCGTGCTGAGCATCGGGCTGATCTTGCTGACCGCGGCAATCGGCGGCACGGTCGCCGCAATCCTGGCCGGGCTCGTGCTGGCGGTCGTCTGCAGCGCCGCGCTGTTCGTGATCCTGCATTTCTGGGGCGACGACCGGGACCCGACATTCAAGGTTCCGCCGTTCCGCTGGCTGCGAACATCCGGAATCATGGCGACGATACTGCAGATCGGTTTTTTCATCGTCTTCACGGGCGTCGGCGGCCTGGGGGCGGCCGGTTGGCAGGCCGTTACCAGCCCCTTGCAGTCGCTGTCGTTTGCGCTACTCGGCACCGTCAACATCCTGTTTTTCTTTCTGCTGAAACGGCCAACACTTGCGGGCCGCTCACTGATGGATGAAATCGAGGGTTTTCGCATGTACCTGGGCGTCGCCGAGGAAGAACGGCTGAACCTGCTCAACCCGCCGGACCAGACACCCGAACTGTTCGAGCGGTTTTTGCCGTACGCGCTGGCGCTGGATGTCGAAAACGAATGGAGCGAAAGGTTCGCGGCCGTACTGGCCGCCGCCGATACGGAACGCGAAGGCGGCTATCGGCCACGCTGGTATCGCGGCCGTGCATGGCGGCCCGGACATGCGAAGAATTTTGCCGGCACGCTCGGCACAAGCCTCGGCAGCGCCGTCGCATCATCGGTGACGCCGCCCGGTTCGAGCTCGGGCAGCGGCGGCGGCGGATCCTCCGGCGGCGGCGGCGGCGGCGGGGGCGGCGGCGGCTGGTAAGACCGCCGGGCCGGATTGTTGGCTAGTGCGGGTGCCCGTGCTCGAGTTCTTCGGGCGTCGCCGGACGGATGTCCTCGACCTTCACATCGAAATGCAGCACCTGGCCCGCGAGCGGATGGTTGGCGTCCACGGTCACGACATCAGCCTCGACCGCCTTGATCGTGACCATCCGCGTATTGCCGCTCGGGTCACCGGCCTGAAACTGCATGCCGACCTCGATCTTGTCGATGTCACCGAACGCCTCGCGCGGCACCTGGTCGTAAAGGTCTTCGCGGATCTCGCCGTAGCCGTCCTCGGGCCGGATCACGACGACGAACTGGTCGCCGACGGCCTTGCCCGTCAGTTCCTTTTCCAGTCCCGGAATAATCCCCATGCCGCCGTGCAGGTACGCCAACGGTTCACCGCCAGACGACGTATCGAGCGTCTCCCCCTGATCGTTAGTCAGCGTGTAATGCAGCGTTACTACATGATCTTTATCGATTTTCATATCCGGCCACCGGTATCTCTGTATTTCTCAGGGCACGCACGATACAGGACGGGACCGCGAAAAGCACGGCGCGGCGGACCCGCGGCGTGGCCGGACCGGCGCTTTTGGCTATCATGGGCCCTGATTCTCGCCGCGGACAGGTTGCATGCCGACACGAAAAATCCTCTGGTCGCTGGTCGCCGTGCTGGCGGTCGCCGCGGCCGTCAGCACGGTGACCGATGAACTCGGCCGACGGTACGCGGAAGCCGCATTTCGGAACGCCCTCGTGACGTTCGCCGTCGCGCGTACGCTGGACGGTGTGATCTCGGTCGCTCAGGGCACCGAACTGGCGCTGGAACCCGGCGGGGTCGGCGTGGTGTTGACCCTGGGCCAGATCCTCGACCCGATCAACGATCTCGTCGAACGGTTTTCGACCGTCATGCTGGTGGCGACCAGTTCGGTCGGCCTGCAGAACATTCTGCTACGCATAACCTCCTGGTGGGGCGTGACGCTGGCGCTGGTCATTGCCGCCGGAGCTGCACTGCTGACGCTCTGGTGGCCGCACCGCAGCGCGCGGTTCGAACACGTCGCGATCCGGCTGTTGCTGATCACCGTGTTCCTGCGCTTCGCCGTGCCGGCGCTCGTTGTCGGCACGGCGCTGATATTCGATCATTTCCTGGCCGATACCCAGGTCGCGGCGACCGAGGCGCTGGAAAACACCCGGGACCAGATAGAGGCTATTAACGAACGCACTCCGCCGGCGATCGACGATGATGCATCAGTCATGGACCGGCTCAGCGCCATGCTCGACGAGTCACTGGAGTCGATCAATCTCAACGAACGCCTTGAGCGACTGAGCAGCCGCGTCACAGAATCGGCCGAACACATAATCGACCTGATCGTCATTTTTGTGCTACAAACCGTTCTTCTGCCGCTAGGGTTTCTTTGGCTCTTCGTCAGGCTGCTCACGTCCGTCGGCGAACGCGTCACCCGAATCTGACTCTGCGCGATGCTGCCTTGATCGTCGCCTGACCGGTGCCGCCCCGGGCAGACACCGGTCGCAGGACGCCAGGGTATGCAGATTGCCGCATGAGAGTATTCCGCCGGCGGCGGACAATAGCCCGCGTCGGATTACGGGCGTAAACTCCGGATGCAGATCGCTCCGGCCAATGAAGGAACACGGGCCTGAGGCCATCGGATTCATTTCTGGTTTCCGATTCTCAACCAATAAGACCATGAGCAATACATCCGTGATTATCCGGTCGCATGGCCGGTTCCTGCTGTGGACAGCCATCATTCTGGGCGGATCGGCCGCGCAGGCGATCCCGGCGGTCGGGCCGCCCGGCGAAGAATTGATCGTCACGGCACGCAAGAAGGAAGAACGGCTGATCGAAACACCGGTCGCGGTCTCGCCGTTCGACGCCGACCGAATCGACGAGCTCGGTCTCGACCGCATCGACGACTTTGCCCGGTTTACGCCCGGGTTCGCATTCAGTTCCGGTCTCGGGCGTCAACAGTCTTCCGACCGCCCGATCATCCGCGGCCTGACCACCATTCGAAACGGCATCGCCAACGCATCTTCTGCGACAGTTTTCGTCGACGGCATCTACGTCGGCGGCTCGAGCCAGACAACGGAACTGTACAATCTCGAACGCGTCGAGGTGCTGCGCGGGCCGCAGTCGGCGCTATACGGGCGCAACACCTATGCCGGCGCGATCAATTACGTCACACGCCGGCCGACCGATGAGTTTTCCGGGCAGATCAATGTCACGGGCGCAGAGCACGACACGGCCGGCATCACCGGCTGGGTCAGCGGGCCGATCGTCGACAATCGCCTCGGCGTTCTGATTGCGGCTGGCCACCGACAGTACGGCGGTGAATACCGCAACCAGCGCGACGGCAGCCGCTTGGGCGGCGAACAAAGCAACGACCTGACGGCCAAGTTGCGCTGGACACCGACCGCCTCGCTCGATATCACGCTCAAGGTGGGCTGGCAGCAAACCGATGACGATCACTTCGCCGCTTTTCTGCAGGGCCGGGAGTGGAACAACTGCTGCTTTCGCTCGGCCGAAGCGCCGCGCGCGCGCGAGTATTTTGTCGGCGAAGCACAGAAGAACGGCGACATCCTGCTGTTTACCGACTTGCTGGATGCTGCCGGCGGTGCCGGCACCGAGCTGGATCGAAGACTCGCCAGCCTGAGCGTGGACTGGGATTTCGCCGACGGCTATACGCTGACCAGCAATACCGGCTATGTCGATGACGAAACGAGGCGCGGCATCGACACTTCTTATGCCGCTTACGATCCGGTGCCGTTCGGGCCCAGCCGTGGCTCGTTCAACAAGGTCGACTGGATCGAACAAACCGACCTGTCGCAGGAAATTCGCCTGCGCTCTCCGGAAGACAACGCACTGCGCTGGACGACCGGTATTTACTATTACCGTGGCGAAGCTGAAATCGTCGCGAGCAACCAGGCCTTCCTCGATAATACCGGGCAAACCATCGTCACGCCGGCGATTACACCGCCGACACATGATCGCATCAGGAATACCGCATGGTTCGGCGGCGCCGAATGGGATTTTGCCGAGCGCTGGACAGCCGCGGCGGAATTGCGCTGGGCCAGCGACCGGATCAAAGTTCGCAATACACAGAACTACCCGGCAACATGTAATTCGCCGGATTCATTCAGAAAGAATTTCAACAGCCTGACGCCGCGATTCACCCTGAGTCATGAGGCCACCGAAGATCGGCACTATTACGCAAATATTGCCAAGGGTACCAAGCCCGGTGATTACAACTCCGGCGTGCCCGCCCTGCCGGACGGCTGTCCCGATGAAACCTTTCGCGCAGTCGACGAAGAAAACGTCTGGAGCTACGAACTCGGCGCCAAACAACGCTGGTGGCAACGGCGCATCGCCGCCAATATCGCGGTGTTCTATCTCGATGTCGAAGACCAGCAACTGACCCAGACGGTCCAGTTGCCGGACGGCAATATCACATCGATCATTCGGAACGTCGGGCGAACTTCCGTGTGGGGGCTCGAGTCCGAACTCAGCCTGAAACCGATCGATGCCATCGATATCGACATCAGCTATGCCTGGGCGCGTGCCGAGTTTCGCAATTACATCAGCACCGAACAGGCCGACCTGAACGGTAGTAACGGCAGCGTCGCCGACAACCTGCTGCTCGGCAACGTCTCGGGCAATCTCCTGCCCCGCGTGCCGGAACACATGGCATCACTCTTCATAAGGTATGAACTGCCGATCAGCGGCGAGTGGCGGTGGTACGTCAGCGGTGACTATACATACGAGTCGTCACGTTACGCTCAGGAACACAATCTGATCGAAACCGGCGACCGGCATCTCATCGGGCAACGCACCGGGGTTTCCGCCGGACGCTTGGATCTGAGTCTCTGGGTCACCAACCTGTTCGATGACGATACGCCGATCGACGTGCAGCGCTATTTCGACTCCCGGTCCGGGAGCTTGCCGACCTTCCCGCAACAGGGGCCGCCAGGGCGCATCAGCAGCCCGCGCGCCTTTGTCGTGACGCCGCCCCGCGGCCGACAGGTCGGCGCAACCGTCAGCGTCCGGTTCTGAGCGGCTTCTCATGAGGCATCATTTCGCTAAACCCTTACATCAAGCAGTAATTGTCCTGATTTGGGCCATCCGCAAAACCCGGATCATTACGACTCTGGAATTCCATCTGGCGCGGCTGCGCCAGTCATTCTCGACGGGAGTACCTGATATGTCTGCCTACCCTCTACCTCGGAAGTCTTTCCGCGGTTTTTCGCGTGCCCGTATTTTTTGTAAGGAGCGCCACATGGCCTCGTATTTGTTGTTACCTACCCTGTTGATCATGGCCGCCGGCGCCAGTTCCGCCGCCGGCATCGACCAGAACGCCCCGCTAGAGCACCGGGCAGAAATCAGGCTCGCGCAGGCCGACCCGGCCGCCGAAGCCAAGCGCCCGGTCGACCTCTATAACGAGAACTGTGCGGCCTGCCACCAGGCCGACGGCAAGGGCCTGACCGGCGCATTCCCCCCGCTGGCCGGCTCGGACATGATCAAGAACGACCCGTGGCAGCTGGTCGAGGCGACCATCAAGGGCCTCAGCGGCAAGATGGTCGTCAACGGCGTGGAATACAACAACATCATGCCGGCGATGAGCTATCTGAGCGATGTCGAATTGTCGAAGATCGTGACCTACGTGCTGAACAGCTGGGACAACCCGGGCGGTGGGTTCAGTGCCGAACAGATCGCGACGTATCGCAAGGGCGCCGGTCTCCAGGCCAGTCAGCTCGGCGGCGAACGCCATCCCGGCACGCCGGAAGTCGAGCAGATCTATCAGGGCCAGCCGCTGGCCATGAGCGAAGGGGAACAGGTCATCACCCCGGGAGCGCCGGCTCTGTCACAGGAAGAGTTCGAGCATGCCCGTCAGCTGTACTTCCAGCGCTGCGCCGGCTGCCATGGCGTGCTGCGCAAGGGCGCCACCGGCAAACCGCTGACGCCGGACCTGACTCAGGCCAAGGGCACCGACTACCTGAAGGCGCTGATCAACTTCGGCTCCCCGGCCGGCATGCCGAACTGGGGCACCTCGGGTGAACTCAGCGATACGGACATCGATATCCTCGCCCGTTATCTGCAGCATGCGCCGCCGACACCGCCGGAATTCGGCCTTGAGGACATGCAGGCGACCTGGGAAATTATCGTCCCGGTCGAGGATCGGCCGACCAAGCCGCAGAACAAACTGAACCTGAACAACATATTCTCGGTCACGCTGCGTGACAGTGGAGAGGTTGCGCTAATCGACGGCGACACCAAGAAGATCGTCACGATCATCCCGACCGGCTATGCCGTGCATATCTCGCGCATGTCGAACTCGGGACGCTACGTCTTCACGATTGGCCGCGACGCCAGGATCAACCTGATCGACCTGTGGATGAAGACGCCGACAACGGTCGCCAAGATCCGCGTTGGTCTCGAGGCCCGTTCGGTCGAAACGTCGAAGTACAAGGGCTACGAGGACAAGTACGCGATTGCCGGCTCCTACTGGCCGCCGCAGTACGTGATCATGGACGGTGCCACGCTGGAACCGCTCAAGATCGTCTCGACCCGCGGCATGACGGTCGACACTCAGGAATACCACCCGGAACCGCGGGTTGCCGCGATCATCGCATCGCACCAGCATCCCGAGTTCATCGTCAACGTCAAGGAGACGGGGCGCATCCTGCTCGTCAACTACTCCGACATCGAAAACCTGTCGGTCACGACGATCAACGCCGCCCGCTTCCTGCATGACGGTGGCTGGGATATAACCAAGCGGTACTTCCTGACGGCTGCCAACAAGTCGGACAAGATCGCCGTTGTCGATTCCAAGGAGCGCAAGCTTGTCAAGCTCATCGATGTCGACAAGATCCCGCACCCGGGGCGCGGCGCAAACTTCTTGCACCCGACCTATGGCCCCGTATGGGTCACGAGCGCCCTCGGCAACGAGAAGGTCACGATGATCGGCACGGATCCCGAAGGGCATCCCGATCACGCGTGGAAGGTCGTGCAGGTCGTGTCCGGCCAGGGCGGCGGTTCGTTGTTCGTCAAGACACATCCGAACTCGACCAACCTGTGGGTCGACAGCCCGCTGAATCCCGATGAGGGCATCAGCCAGTCGGTTGCCGTGTTCGATATCAACAATCTCGACGCCGGCTTCGAAGTACTGCCGATTGGCAAATGGGCCAAGCTGGGCGATGGACCGAAACGCATCGTACAGCCCGAGTACAACGAGAAAGGCGATGAAGTCTGGTTCTCCGTATGGAGCGGCAAGGAAGAAGAATCGGCGATCGTCGTCGTTGATGACAAGACGCGCAAGCTCAAGAAAGTCATCAAGGGCAAGAACGTCGTTACGCCAACCGGCAAGTTCAACGTCTATAACACGATGCACGATATCTACTGATCGATATCGATTGGATCAGGCCGGGCCTCGCAAGGGGTCCGGCCTTTTTCTTGCCTGCCGGAAACCGGCGCGATTCAGGCGATCAGGCTGCCGAGCCGAGCCTGACGCCCTGGGTACGATCGGTCAGATCCATCATAAAGCCGTCCCCGTCCGACAGGACGACCTTCTTCGCATTATCGTGCCCCAGGACCAGCGCATCCAGATCGAGCCGCGACGGCAACTGATAGACGATATAGCCGGCAGACAGGATCGAGATAATTTTCGTGCGCCGGTCGGCTTTTTTCTCCAGATCCCCGCGGATGGGCTCGCGAATCCAGCAATACCCCGTGACTTTCATCATGCCCGCATCATAGACGTCGACGATGCCGACGAAAAACCGCGGCTGATCGTGCTCGTACAGGCGCCGATGTGCGATAAGTACCTTGTCTCCGGTGGCCAGCACCTGTTCCATTGCGCCCCCCAGCTGTCGGGCCCATTTACCGTAATGCGTCCAGTCTGGCGGCTCGTCCCATGGCACGATGTGACCGGAGTCACGCTTTTCCATTGGTCTGCATCGACATTTGTCCGGCGCGCCCGCCGGTCGATGGACTTGGTCCGCCGGCAGTCGCATGATCGGCAACAGCCCTGTCATTCGACCGCACCGACCAATACCGAAGATCGTGGACAACCGCCGAAACTATTATCGAATCCTGCACGTGCAGCCGGATGCGCCGGTCGAAATCATCAAGTCCAGCTACCGGACGCTGATGCAACGACTCAAGCACCATCCCGACCTCGGCGGGAGCCACTGGAATGCGACCCTGATCAACGAGGCCTACCACGTGCTGACCGACCCGGTCCTGCGCGAGCGTTACGACCAGGAACGCCGATTGATCCAGAGAACAGAGCCGTCCTCCGCATCGACCGTCGCCGGTGACGCGCCCACCGGGCGCAACGAAGCCGCCGCGGGATCGGACCCGAGGCTCGTCTGCCTGTTCTGCCATGCACCCCATCACCGCGGCGCGATCAGCGACCCGGACGCCGGTTGCCCGAATTGCGAAAGCCCGCTGCATCCGGCCGGCGCCAGCCCCGGAACTCACGACGGGCAACGCGCCATCAGCCGTATCGCGAAGGATCTCGATATCCGGTTCTGCACGACCTGGCCCCAGGCCGTGCCGTGCCGCGGCCGGACCCTGGACGTATCACCCAACGGCATGCGATTCATCACGAATCGGTACCTGGGCGAGGGCCGGCATATCAAGATCACCAGCGATATCATCGATGCCATCGCACTGATCAAAAACTGCCATATGGAACACAATGACGAGCAGTGGATCATCGGCGTCGCGTTTGAGACACTGCGCTTCAATCGCTCTCAGGGCGCCTTTTTTTCCGCACGGGCCTGATCACACAGGATACCGGGCCACGTTGCACCAGCGACCGACTTGGCACTATCGTAGTCGCCAAGGTAGTCGCCAACGAATCTTGTCGATAGATTACTTAGCGCAGACAACGATGCCCGGATGTCCGAAAAAAATGAAAAAATTCTGCTGCTGACCGCGACACTGGTCATCCTGACGTGGTCGGGCATCACGCCCACCGATCGGCTGACCTGGTTTTTCGAGGTCGCCCCGGTACTGATCGGGCTGGGGTTATTGTTGCCGACCGCCGACCGGTTTCCGCTGAGCATGCTGCTCTACCGGTTATTGTTCCTGCACGGTGTGATTCTGATGATCGGCGGTCATTACACCTACGCCGAAGTACCGATCGGCGACTGGTTTCGGGACACGTTCGACCTGGCGCGAAATCATTACGACCGCCTCGGCCACCTCGCGCAGGGTTTCGTGCCCGCGATCCTCGCCCGCGAGATTCTGCTGCGCAAGACCGCGTTGACGCGCGGCAGCTGGCTGGCATTTTTGTCGATTTCCGTATGCCTGGCATTTAGCGCCTTTTATGAACTACTGGAGTGGTGGTCGGCGCTGGTACTAGGCGCAGATGCCAACGCGGTGCTGGGCACGCAGGGCGACCCCTGGGACACGCAATGGGACATGTTTCTGGCCCTGCTCGGCGCGATGCTGTCGACAGCGTGGCTACGCGGCACGCACGACCGGTCGCTGAGGCGGGCACTGCGTTGAACGTTGCACGACGCGTATTGGCGCTCATCGCCGCGCTCATCGCCGCGTTCGTCGCCGCGTTCATCGTCAGCGGGCCGGCCGGCGCGGAGCAACCTGACGCCGATGGTCTTGGTGCCGACAATCCTGGCGCCGGTGACCGTGCGAGGCTCATCGAAGCGTGTGTGGCCGAGCGGATCCGGACGGCTGACGACGACACCCGCATCGGCGACCTGCGACATGCCTGTGCGGCCACGCTGACCGAACTTCCCGGAACATCACCGGTCGCGGCGCGCGGCGCCATCGAGCTCAGCGACATCGGCAAGCCGTTCACGCTGCTGGCGCATCGCCCGACCTATTTGCTGCCGTGGTCCTACAACGCCAAGGTCAATGACGGCCTGGCGAGCGATCCCGACCAACCGAACGGCGCCGAACGCACCGAGGCCGGTTTCCAGATCAGTTTCAAGTTCCCGATCTGGCGCACCATATTCGGGTCGGACGATAACTTGTACATGGCCTACACCAATCGCTCTTTCTGGCAGGTATATGACAAGGCCGCATCGTCGCCGTTCCGCTCGACGGACCACGAACCGGAAATCTTCTGGCGCCACATGGCCGACAGCTCACTGGGCCCGTTCCGGTTTTCCGGGTTCGATCTCGGCATCGCGCATCAGTCCAACGGCCGCAGCCGCCCGTTGTCGCGCAGCTGGAACCGCGCGGTCGGCGCCGTCGTGCTGAGCGCCGGCGACGTCGCGCTCGGCGCACGTGCCTGGCTGCGCCTGCCCGAAGACGCGGATGACGACGATAATCCGGATATCGAGGATTATATTGGCCACGGCGAACTGCGCCTGGTCTGGGCGCCGAATCGCAACACCTTTACGCTGTTGACGCGCGCCGCGCGCAAAGGCGGCGCCGTGGAGCTGACCTGGAGCCGCCGGCTGACCTCCGCCGTCCGGCTGTACGCCCAGTATTTCAACGGTTTCGGCGAGACCCTGATCGACTACGATCATCGCGTCGAACGCATCAGCATTGGCATCGCGCTGAACGATTACCTGGTCAATGACGATCGCTAATGGCGGCAAGTCATCCAATTCTGGCGGCGGGACGTATAGAGAGACATAATTCCTGTATAAATTCTAATTATGAAACGATTCCTGCTGCGCCGTCCTGCGGTCCTGATTCTCTCGGGCGCAGTGCTCGTGGCCGTGATACTGATTGCCATGCGCGACCGGCCGGCCCCGACGGCCCGCCCCGAACGCGCCTGGACCGTAGAAGTCGCACCCGCCGCCCGGCAGACACTGCGACCCACACTCGAACTTTTCGGCAGCGTGCAGTCACCACAGAACGCCCAGCTGCGCGCCGGGATCGGCGGTCTGATCATTCGGGTCGACGTCCTCGACGGCGAGACAGTCGCTGCTGATCAGATCCTGATCCGAATCGACGATCGTGATGTGCGCCTCGAGCTGCAGCAGGACGAGGCCGACCTGGCCGAGATCGAGGCCAAACAGTCATTCGCAAAACTGCGCCTCGAACGTGAGCGACAGGCCCTGGAGAAAGAGCGCGAGCTGCTGACGCTGACCGAGACACGTACCCGCCGCGCACAGGACCTGTTCGAACAGGGCCTGCTGTCACGGTCCGACCTGGACACGACCGACGAAAATCTGAAGCGACAGCAACTGGCCGGCAGCCAGGCGCAGCTCACGGTCGAGGAAGTCGAGATTCAACTGACCGAACTGGCCGCGCAACGCACCCGCGCCCGGGCACTGCGCGATCAGGCACGCCTCGACCTCGAGCGCGCCAGCGTCCGTGCGCCATTTCCCGGCGTCATCTCCGATCTGTCCATCTCACAGGGCGACCGCGTAAGGGCCGAAGACCCGCTGATGCGCCTGCAGAATCCCGCCACGATCGAGGTCAGAACGCAGATCCCGGCGCGCTATGCGGAACCCGTGACGGCCGGTCTGGCGGCCGGTGAAACCATGGCCGCGCTGGTACAGATCGGCGACCGAAGCGTCGCCGGCGAACTCGTGCGCATCTCCGGACAAACCCGCGCCGCCAGCGGCGGCGTCGACAGTTTCGTTCGCTTCAAGTCCCCGCCGCGCGGACTGCGACTCGGCAGCACAGTGCGGGTTCTGGTTGAACTGCCGCCGCAACCGGACGTCATCGCGCTGCCGGCAGAGGCCCTGTATGGCCGCGACCAGCTCTACCGACTCGTCGACAATCGCATGCAGATGATCACGATCGAGCGCGTCGGCGAGCGGGTGCAGTCGACAGGCGGCACGGAAGTGCTCGTGCGCTCCCCGCAGCTCGCCGACGGCGATCAGATCGTCGTGACCAAATTGTCGGGCGCGGCCGACGGCGTGCTCGTGAATCCGACGGGCGCGGCACAGCCCACGGGCGCCGAGCGGCCCGGGGCCGCGGCCCGTGACGAGGCCCGGTAGGCACGACGACCATGCGCAGAATCATCCGCTCCTTCATTCGACACCCGGTGGCACCGAACCTGGCGATGCTGAGCATGATCGTACTCGGCCTCTGGGCGGCCGGGCAGCTCACGCGGCAGCTGCTGCCGACGTTTGCTCTGAACTTTGTCAAGGTCAGTGTCGAATGGCCCGGCGCGGCAGCCGAAGACATCGAGGCGCTACTCACCCAACCGCTGGAAGACCAGCTGATCAGCGTCGATGGACTGCGGACGATCGAGTCGAAGTCCGGCAGCGGCCGGTCCGAGCTGACGCTGGAATTTCCGCAGAACACCAACATGTCGAACGCGCTCGAGCAGGCCAAGGATTTCGTCGCCCAGGTGCGCAACCTGCCGGCCAGCGCCGAGGATCCGCGTATCACGCTGGTGACGCGAACCGAACCGGTATCCAAATTGCTCGTGGTCGGGCCGCGGCTCGAACAACTCAGACCGCTCGTCAAGCGCCTCGAGCGGGAGCTGCGCGCCACCGGCCTGGCACGCTTCGACATCACCGGCCTGCCCGAGGAAGAAATCTCGATCGAACTGCCCGCCGACCGGCTTATCGAACTCGACCTGTCGCTGGACGACGTGGCCGCCCGGATCGGCGAGGCCAGCGCTGACGTGCCGGCCGGTACCGTCGGCGCTGCCGACATCGCCCGCCAGTTGCGCAGCACCGATCAGCAGCGGTCCGTCACGGGATTCGCCGGACTGCCTATTACCGCCGACAACGCCGGCCAGTTACTCAGGCTCAGCGATATCGCACAGATCAATAGACAGTGGAAAGATGATCAGCCGTTGCTGTTCGTCAACGGTCGGCCCGCCGTGGAAATCGCGGTCGACCGATCCGAGATCGAGGATGCGATCGACGTCGCCACACGCCTGATGGGCTGGGTCAATGACGTCCGCCCCACGCTGCCGCCGAACGTCGAGATCTTCGCCTACGATGAAGTCTGGACGCTCGTCGATGAGCGGATCAACCTGATGATCAGCAATGCGCTCAGCGGCATCCTGCTCGTTATCGCGACGTTGTATGTCTTCCTGAACGGCCGCGTGGCGCTCTGGGTCGCCGTTGGCATCCCGGTCTCCGTGCTCGCGGCACTTGTCGCACTGTGGTTCTTCGGCGGGTCGATCAACGTCATGACGCTGTTCGCGTTGATCATGACGTTCGGCATCATCGTCGACGACGCCATCGTCGTCGGCGAGGAAGCGGTCACTCTTTATCAAGAGGGCGCCGGGCCGGCCGCGGCGGCAGAACGCGCCGCGACCCGGATGTTCGCACCGGTTGCGGCCGCATCGTTGACGACAATCGCCGCCTTCCTGCCGCTGATGGCCATCGGCGGCGCCACGGGCAGTATCCTGTTCGCGATACCGCTCGTCGTCATCTGCGTGATCATCGCCTCCCTGATCGAGTGTTTTCTCGTCCTTCCCGGGCACCTGCGACATTCACTGCAGGGCACAGCCGAGAAACAACCGGGCAAACTGCGCCGCACGGTTGATGTTGCCGTCAACCGATTTCGTGACGTCCACTACCGGCGTATGGTGACGTGGTCCGTTGCCAATCGCGGCACGACGATCAGTCTCGCCTGCGCTTCCATAATTTTAATGATCGGGCTGCTCGGCAGCGGCAGCATCGGCTTTTCATTCTTTCCGCAGCCGGAAGGCAAGACGATCACGGCAAACGTGCGTTTCGTCGCCGGATCGCCGGTCGAACGGGTGACTGCGTTTCTCGACGATGCCGAGCGGGCACTGCGGAAAATTGAATCCGATTCCGGCGAACCGTTTATCAAGCTCGTGATCAAGAAAGTACGCCAGGACAATCGCGGCTCATCCGGGTCGCAGCTGGGACACGTTATCGCCGAGATTTCGCCCGGAGATGAGCGCGAGATCAGCAACGCCGATATCATCAGCGCCTGGCGACGCGCCGTGCGCCCGCAACCGGGCCTCGAGTCTTTCCTGGTCATCGGCAGCAACTCCGGCCCGCCGGGCGCCGATATCGATGTCAAATTTACCGGCCGGAGCGTCGACAACCTCAAGCGGGCGGCTCTTGAACTGCAGGACGCATTGCGCGAAATGAAGGGCGTCAGCGGTATTCGTGACGACACCAGCTACGGCCGGGAGCAACTAATCTTCGAGTTGTCGCCGACCGGCACTGCGGTCGGACTGACCGGCCAGCAACTCGGTGACCAATTGCGCACCGCGTTCGAGGGCAGACTCGTGCAGACCTTCCAGGACAAGGGCGAAGAGGTAGAGGTACGCGTGCGACTGGCCGGCGAAGAACGCGACTCACTGCGAACGCTGGAAACGCTGCCGATCGTGCTCCCCGACGGCGAGATCACCGCCCTGATCAATGTCGCGCGACTCAAGTACAACCGGGGATTCGATACGCTCCGACACAGCGCCGGACTGCTCGCGGTCGGCGTGACGGCGGATGTCGATTTCAGTCAGAACAATGCCAATGCCATTCGGGCCCAGCTCGCGCGCGATGTCCTGCCGGCACTGACTGCCGAATACGGCACGACCTGGACATTCGGCGGCGACGCTGCGAATCAGTCGGAAAGTGTCGGCGACATCTCACTCGCGCTGCCGCTCTCCCTGCTGACGATATTTATCATCCTTGCGTGGGTGTTCGGTTCCTACCTCTGGCCGCTGGCGGTGCTGAGCGTCATCCCGTTCGGTCTCGTCGGCGCCGTCTTCGGCCACTGGGTGATGGGATACGATATCTCGATGCTGTCAATCTTCGGCTTCTTCGGCCTGTCCGGCATTGTCATCAACGACTCGATTATTCTCGTCGTCGCCTTCAAAAAATTGCGCGAGAGCGGCCTCAGCGCCAGCGAAGCGGCAATCCAGGCCGGCTGTCGCCGACTGCGCGCCGTGCTGCTGACATCGATCACGACGGTTGCCGGCATCATGCCGCTGTTGCTCGAAACGGCCCAGCAGGCCCAGTTCCTGAAGCCGATGGTGATCTCGATCGGCTTCGGGCTGATATTCGGCACGTTTATCGTGTTGTTCCTGCTGCCCTCGTTCCTCGTCGGCATCGAATCGATTCGCAGGCGATTCACGGCGGTACAGGGCAGCATCGTGCGGAGCTTCGGCACGCGCGCACCCGAAACGGCACTGGCATCGGGCAATCCGGCAGCGCTGACGAACGAAGACCCGACGGCCTTTTCAAAATGGAGCAAGCGATGACGACGAGACCCGCCATCGACGCAGCCCGATTGCTGGAACAGCATTCCGGCGACATCGCCGCCGCCGCGACCGCCGCGCTGCTGGAAAAAGATCCGGGAATCCGATCGCGGTTCGGCGACAATGCGTCCCCCGTCTGGACCGAGCACTTGCGACAGCGCGCACTCGAACTGAGCACGGCGCTGGCTGCCGGACAAGCCCACCTGTTCGTGTCACGTGTCAATTGGTCACGCACCGCGATGGTCGCACGAAAAGTCGAGCCCGGCGATCTCGCCGCCAGCCTCGACAGCCTGCGCACGGCGATCCAGCCTTACCTGAGCGGCGACGGACTACGGCTTGCGATCGAGAGCATCGACGCGGCGCTGGTCGCCATCGACCGGGCGGCAGACGATATCGAGCGCTGCACGCTCGATGCGGGCCTGATGACCGAACGCGTCGCCCTGCGCTACATCCAGGCTGTCATCGCGGGCAACGCAATACCGGGCATGTCCATCGTGCTGGACGCCGTCGACGACGGACTCAGCGAACGGGACGCGATACTGAAAGTTCTGCTGCCCGCGCAGCGGGAGGTCGGCCGACTGTGGCACATCAATGAGATTTCCGTCGCCGAAGAGCACATGGTGACGATGACGACCCAGCGACTGATGGCCGTGCTGGCGAGCCGCGGCAAGCATGTGCCCGACCGCGGCCGGACGGCCGTTGCCGCGGCCGTCGCCGGCAATATCCACGAGATCGGCATCCGGGCGATCGCCTACCTGCTGGAATTTGACGGCTGGCGCACGATCTACCTCGGCCCCGACGTGCCCAGGAGCGACGTCCCGGCCGCAATCGAATGCTTCGAGGCCGACATCGTACTGCTGTCACTGGCGCTCAGCGCCCAGCTGCCCAATCTGCAGCACACGATCGAAGAGATCCGGGCCCGACTCGGCAACGGCGTGCGCATCATGGTCGGCGGCAACGGGCTGAACGGCGCACCGGATCTGTGGAAGGATCTGGGCGCCGACGGTTACGCGGAAACCGCCGAGGCAGCGCTGCGCGTCGCCGATGAACTCGTTCCCGTCGACTGATCCGCGACGACGGGCTGCCCGTCACTCCTTCCTGAGCCGCGAACGCTTCGGCGGCGCCGAATTACAGAAAACCTTGTACGGTATGGCCTCGGATCGCACCGTGCCGCCCTCGTAGCGGACCTCGAGGCGTGCGCTGCCTTTGGCATCGGGTTCACCTGCCCCCGGTGTGGATGCCGCCAACGCGTTCGGGTCGCGCGGCTGTTCGCGGAAATACTGCGTCCAGCCGGTAATCTCAATGCTGCCGGTTTTGTCGATCGTCAGTTGTCGTTCGGGGGATTGCCAGTCCGCCCCGACGATCTGATAGCGGACCGTGGTATCGGGACGCGACACCCAGATCGATCCCGTATAGCGCACCGTGACCGGGCATTCAGACGCATGGATCGTGCCCCGCTGCGTGGCTTCCAGCTTGGCGCTGACCTTCAACGGCAGCGGCGGCCGGGCCCGCGACTTGGGCTGTCGCGCCGGCGTATTGGCCTTCGGCTGCGATCCGGGCTCGGTCGCGGCACAGGCGATCCAGACCGGCGTCCGGATTTTCTCGACGCCGAAATCCCCGCGGCTCACGCCG
This sequence comes from Gammaproteobacteria bacterium, assembly GCA_021773815.1. Classification (GTDB taxonomy): domain Bacteria; phylum Pseudomonadota; class Gammaproteobacteria; order Steroidobacterales; genus SMWD01. The sequence goes on along the minus strand of JAJFJS010000014.1, from coordinate 6,889 downwards.
CCCGCGCAGGATGCCGTAAACGTGGCCTCGTAGGCATTTTCATACCGGACGACGAAGCCTCGTTCCAGCCAGTATTCACGAGTCTTGTTACCTTGCGCGACGCGTTTGTCCAGTTCGAAATTGCACGCCGCCGCGGGCTTCCTGGCCATATCGGGCACCGCGAACGGAAAGGCAAACGACTCGGTATGGCGCTGCATCACGTTCCCGCCCGTGCCGCCGACCGTGTGCGTGACGCCGCCGACCTCTAGCGAGGCGGAACCGATCGACTGGGAACGACGCCCGCAAATACCGCCCACTTGGGACACATGTTTGAGGTTCTGGTTATCATTGGCGATGGCGTCGTATTGCTTCCCGTCTTTCGAAAAAACGTGAATCACCGGTCCGTTCAACGGAATCGTTTCGCCGCTGCGGCCGAATTTCGTCATCTTGTAGGGGCCCGGTTCATGATTCATCACCATGTCGGCGGCCTGCACAGAGCCGGCGATCAGGATAATGGCAGCCAGAGCGGCACAAACAGATCTCGAATGGATACTCATGATCGATTCCCCCTGCAATTCCACGCTCGGCGCATGACGGACGACCGAGTATGGAATCACGTCGCCGCGATGTCCAACGGCACACCAACTGAATGACTGCGGTTGGCCGCCCACCCCGCGGCGGGCGCAAGCAAAAACCGTCAGCGCGGATTGCGGCGCCCGGATCGTCCGCCGCGGACCGTGTCAGCCCGGCGCGTCAACGGCGCATTGGCGCGGGGTCCCGATGCATCGCGGCCGGCGGCCCGTGCCGCACGTGGCTCTGAGCGGCGCTCCTGACGTGCCGGCGCCGGCTTCGGTTGATCAGCACGCGGCTGCTTTGCCGCCGGCTCTCGGCGCGGCGAGCGCGGCTCGGCCGCGACCCTTTCACGGTCTTGTCGACCGACCTTGCGACCCGCTCGACCATCCGTCAAGCGCGGCTTGACGGCCCGTTGTCGACGCGGCGCATCCCGGCGCTCCGCCTGCTTACCCCGATTCGGTTGCAGTTGCGTGCGGACACCATCGGCGGATCGTCGCCCGGTGCCGCCCGACGCCGCGGGCTTGCGATGACGCAACTTCACGCCACCCGGATCGCGACCGGTGCGAATACCGGCACGATTGCCGGACCTGGTACGCGTGCGGTCGACCCGACCGCCGTTCGATCCCGCGCGCGGGCCGCGCACCGTGTCACGACGGAACCGTACCCCGGCGCTGTTGAAATTTGTCCGCCCGCCCCGATGCACCAACTCGCGACGATGCGGCGCCCGGTTTTCCGTGCGATATCCCTTGCGGTATCGCGGGCCGTCCCCATGGCGCCCGCCCGGCTGCCACGCCGTGCCGACAGGCGACCCGTAAGACGCGGCGCCACGCACCGGGAGCGCGACCTGTCGATGGCGCACCCGCCGCGCATGCCGGATCCGATAGCGTTCGACATAGCGGCGACCGTAGTACGGGTGGCTCGCGTAGCCAATATGATGAAAGTGCACGCGGTGCGTCAGCCAGCCGACCGTATAGGCCGTCGTCACGCCCCAGAAGAAACCGTTCGAGAATGAGTAACTTGCCGGGTACGGGTAGTAATAGACCGGATAGGAGCGCGGATAGTAGTAGTAAACGGGCTGACGCTGGTAGACGACGACACGGCTCGGCTCGTAATACGGCACGTAGATCACTTCCGAATCGACGGGCGTGACTTCTATGACGTCGTCAACTCGCTTGACGGTCTGTCGGTCGTCGGTTTGCAGATTGCCCGCTACGACGGCGCGACCGCGAAACGACTGAACGGCCGCCAGCACATCTGCCTGCTGGTCGACGACAGCCGCGCCGAGATCCCACGTCCAGTCGAGATCCTCATTCATCAGTTCGATGATCTCGGGATAATTCAGCAGCGCGACGACGGCATCGTCCCAGTTCTCGTCGGGTTGCAGATCCGGATTGGTGTCGAGCGCCTCGAGATACCGCGCTGCCGCGACGATCTGCAACGGATAACTTGCCGCCGGCAGCACGATTGCCAGCAGCGTATCCGGGTACAGCGCGACCGGACCGACGAGTTCCTCAAGTTCGGCGAACGTATAGGCCGACGACTCCTGGGCCTGCACGCCGCCGACGGCGAGCGCCGCCACGACCGCGATTACGCCGGCCCGCAGCGGCAGGCCGCGGACGTGTTTCACAAGAGTCAAATACCAAGTGACCATGTCGATCCTCCTGGCGACGCCGGGCGCCGCCGTGTCTTTCACGCAGGATCGATGGTAGGGCCGCAAGCCTGAACCGCAGGTGAATCGGCGGTTCGGGAAGACCCGGGAGCCAGATTATGTCAAGTGTGTTGCGGGGCAATAAAAGCCGTCATTCCTCGCCCGGATTCAGCGCGACGATCTTGTCGATACCGACGCGGATCGTTTCCCGCGCCGTACCCTCGGTCGCGACGCGCACACGGTTGGCGCCAACCATTCCGCCCTCGAACGCACCGCCCGTATAAGTGGTCTGGATCTTTTCATCCATCAGCGCCGTCCGGTCAGCCGTGCGGAACAGCCGCCAGGTCGAGTTCATGCTGACCGTCATCTTCCCGCCAAACAATGGGCTGCGGACATCGGTGATTTGAATATCGAGCAGATATGGCACGCCGGCGCCGTTATCGATGCGCGCGAATGCACCGCTGGCGACGACCGCATCGGCAACTGCCTGGGTGAAATTCTCTATCGTAATGCCGCCGGATTCGCCACTGACCATCAGGCCGACGGCATCCGCATGGCGCACTGACCGCGTTACGAGGTTTTCCGGAATCATCGCCTCGGTTTTTGTCGTCATCGAACACGCTGTCAGCGAGTTGCCGAGCGTGACGACCGCAATGAGCGCAATAACCCGCAGTACCGAATTGGAAAATATCATTCTTCCGTCTCCCCGAAAATATTCCCCAGCACCTCTTCAACCATTTCCTCTGCCGACTTGCGGGTCAGCGATGTGTGGTACGAGTTGCCAGACGCCAGCGTGTAATCCGTCTGCGCATCGGTAATGGAGATCGTCAATTCCAGCAGATACATCGTAATGTCCCACATCCATCGATCGATATACGTGACCCTGGTGCCTGCCGATTCGGGCATCGCCGTCCCGGAACCGGTCGACGCGCTGAACCCTCTGTCCGTTAACTGCTGAACGATAATCTCATTGATGTCGTGCTTGTCGGTTTCCGCCCTGACGACGTAGTACGTATCGACCTGCGACAGATCGACGCCCGGCGTCACCTGACCGGTCGCGCGATTGACCGAACACCCCGTTGAAAACGCTGCGCAGCCAGTGATCGCAAGGACTGCGAAAAACGTTCTGTTGACCTTCATTAATTCACCCCCCCAAAAAAACAATCGTACCGGTACCGAAGAATCCTGACCGCAAATCGCAGTGGCCAGCCTCGATCCGACCCGATAGTAACCGACCGTCACAGGCAGACCAAATCAGCGCGAGACACATCATTCACAGCGTCACCGGAGCCGGTCAATGAATGACGTACCATAGTTCTGCGGACGATAGTTCTGCGGAATCCGCAGTAACTTTGCTATGTTACAAAATCGGGATTCGCACAAGTAAATATTTGATGGCACATTTTTCGGACAAGGAACTGGAACGTCTGACGGCGGCGGGCCAACTGCTCTATGGGGCCGAGGACAAACTGCCGGTCCTGGGCCGGACGGCGTGGCCGGCGGAACTCGCCGACCGGTTTTTCGCCGATGGTGCGCGCAGCATGCCGCGGCCGGAATATGTCCCGGTCGATCCGCGCTCGGCACAAGAAGCCGTGGCAGCGGCACGCAAGCTGATCCACGGCGATTCGCCCGTGCATCGGTGGCTCAGCCGGCTGGCCGATACCGTCGGGGACACGGCGCTGCTGCTGTCCCAACTAGGTACGCAGGGCATCGTCGAACCCGGCATGCGTCTCTACGGGTATCCGCAGAAAACGCTGGCCGACGGCAAGGCCACCGCGCTGGAATTGGCAGCGCGACTCGACGGACTGCTCGCCGCGTTCCGTGATCCGACCACGCTGGCCGGCAACCGCGAAACATTCTCGGCCGATCAGGTCAAGACCCGGCTCGACCAGGATCTGCCGAAATATTTCGCGGACGATGCGCCGCGCGTGGAAGTCACGCCGACGTTGTCGGCCAAGGCGACGGCCGGCAAGAACGTGATAAAGCTGCGGGCAAATGCGGTGTTTTCGGATCTGGACACCACCCAGTTGCTGCAGCATGAGGCGCTGGTGCACATCGCGACCGGCAAGAACGGCAGCCGACAACAACGTTTTCCGATTCTGGGCGAGGCGCATCCGGGCAATGCGCGCACGCAGGAGGGACTGGCCGTGTTCGCCGAGTTCCTGTCCGGCGCGCTCGACCCCCAGCGGCTCAAGCGACTCGCCGATCGCGTGATCGCGATTCAGATGGCGCTCGACGGCGCCGATTTCATCCAGCTGTATCAGTACTTCCTGGATGTTTCGGAAAACGAGTTCGAGGCGTTCGAGAACGCCCGGCGGGTCGTGCGCGGCGGCGTCGTGACCGGCGGCGCACCGCTGACCAAGGACGTCGTCTACCTGCAGGGACTACTGGAAGTACACAGCTTCCTGCGCGCGGCGGTGCAGGCCGGCGACCCGTCGCTGACGCGACTGCTGTTCATCGGTAAATTCGATCTGGCCGATCTCGATGCCATTCGGCTGCTGCGCGACGAAGGCCTGCTCGTCGAACCGCGCTACATGCCGCCCTGGGCCACCGATCTGCGCTTCCTGACCAGTTATCTCGCCTATTCGGTATTCCTGAACGAGATCAACCTCGGCTCGGTGCTGGCACGTTATCGCGACGTGTTCGATTTCCTGCAGCCGGCCGCAGAGATTCCGGCTCCGGACGTAACTTCATAGCGTTGTTGTCGGATCCGGATCATGGTGCCGAAATTTACCCACAATAAGTTATAAAGTGTCGTCCGCAACGGAATGCACCCGCATGGAAGCCCTCGTTATGCATCGTCCCCGCAAATATAGAGTATGGATTCGGGCCGGAATCACCCTGGCACTGGTCTCCACAGCGTCCATCGCCGGCAACGGACAGACCGACAACGTGGTCGTCACGGCATCGCGCCTGGCCCAGCCGTCCGCGGAGCTCAGCCAGTCGGTCAACATCATTGCGCGCGACGAGATTGAGCACCTGCATGCGGCCAGCGCGGCCGAGGTGCTGCGCCAAATTCCGGGCACGAACGTGATTCAGCAGGGGGGGCGCGGCGGCATCACCAGTATCCTGCTGCGCGGGGGCGAACCTAATTTCACCCTCGTATTAATCGACGGCATCCAGGTCAACGACCCGACTAATTCACGCGGCGGCGCCTACGATCTCGGCAGCCTCGAGCAAGCGCAGGTCGGACAGGTCGAAACGATCTTCGGCGCCATGTCGCCCGTCTACGGCTCCGACGCGCTGTCCGGCGTCATAAACTTCATCTCCCGGGACGCCGCGTCCGGCTCGGACATCCGTATCGCCGCCGGCACCGACGGCTACGGATCCGTCAACGGTTTCTACGGCGGTACGCTGGCGAATATCGATATCGGACTGGGCGCCTATGTCACCGATGACAACGGCGACGTCGCGGGTGCCGACTACGAAGCGGGCGGCGTGAACGGTAAGCTCGCGACGACGTTTGGCGGTTCCGGAACCGCCGGGCTGTCGTTCGGCTACCAGGAACTCGACACCACCGGTTTCCCCGAAGACAGCGGCGGCCCGCTGCTGGCCGTGCTTCGCGACCTCGATACGCGCGACATCACCGAAGCCCGCGCGGGCGCGGATCTCGGCTATGATTTCGCCGAACGCTGGAAGACTGCGATCCGGGCCAGTATCTATACCCGTGACGAAGCCTATAGCTCTCCCGGCATCGCAACGGGCACCTTCGACGGTGTGCCGCCGAATGCAGCAGACACCGATTTCGATCGCCAGCAGGTATCCGCCACGCTGGCGACCGAGCTGCCCGGCGGCATGTCAGGCCTGATCGGCGCCGAATGGAAGAACGAGAATGGGCGCAGCGCCGGCACGATCGATTTTGGCTTCCCGGTGCCGACCAACTTCGACCTGGACCGCGATACCGTCAGCGCTTTCGCCGAGGCCCATTGGACGCTGGGCCCGGTGACCGCACAGGGCGGCATCCGGTGGGACGACCCGGACGCCATCCGCAGCGTCGTCACGGGACGCCTCGGCGTGCTGTATCGGTTGCCGGACGGACTCACCGAGCTGCGGGCAAACTGGGGCGAGGGATTTAAGGCGCCGAGCTTTTTCGCGCTGGCGCATCCGATCGTCGGCAACCCGGAACTGCGCTCGGAAACAGGCGACAGCATCGACATCGGAATTCGGCGCCGGTTTCGCGGCGGCGACGGCGCATTTGAAATACTTGCATTCCGCAACGAATACGACGATCTCGTCGACTTCGATCCCGACCTGTTTATCAACGTCAATCGCGACACCGTCGAGACCCGCGGCGCCGAGGCGGCCGTAGAGTATGCGCCGCTCGATCAATTACATATTCGGGCGCACGTGACGTATCTCGACACCGACATCAAGGGCAGCGATGCGGTCCTGCGCGGCCGGCCGAAGTGGCGCGGCGGTATCGTTATCGACTGGTCGCCGATCCAGGACTGGCGCTGGGTGACGCATGCGTATGCGCTCGACGAATTCTACGAGTCGTCCGTGGCGACCGGCAGTCGACGCCTCGCCGGCTATGCACGCGTGGACACCGCGCTGACCTGGCAGACAACCGAGGCATTCAGTGTCGGCTTTGCCGTCGACAACCTGTTCGACAACGCGTATCAGGAAGCGGTCGGCTTCCCCGCGGCCGGTTTCCGCGGACGGATCGGCGCGAAATACCGTTTCTAGAAA
>JAJFJS010000130.1 GCA_021773815.1 Gammaproteobacteria bacterium | reverse complement strand
GGCGCTCCTGCGCAGCGTGCCGATCGCACTGCTGGCCATCGACGAGGCCCATTGTGTCTCGCAATGGGGCCACGATTTCCGCCGCGACTACCTGGCGCTGCACGAACTGGCCGACTGGTTCCCCGGCGTGCCGCGGATGGCGCTGACGGCAACGGCGACGGCAGCCACGCGCACGGAAATCATCGAACGTCTCGCGCTGCACGAGCCGCGGCTGTTCGACGCCGGTTTCGACCGGCCAAACATCCGCTACACCGTCCAGGTCAAGACCGATCCCCGCCGCCAGCTGCAGCAGTTTCTGGCCAACCGCCGCGGCGAAGCGGGTATCGTCTATTGCCTGTCCCGCAGGAAGGCCGAAAGCACCGCCGACTGGTTGCGGCAACAGGGATTCGACGCGCTGCCGTACCATGCGGGCCTGCCTGCCGCTACGCGGACCGAGCACCAGCGCCGCTTTCTGGCCGAGGACGGCGTGATCATCGTCGCGACCATTGCGTTCGGCATGGGCATCGACAAGCCCGACGTCCGCTTCGTCGCCCATCTCGATCTGCCCAAGAGTATCGAGGCCTACTATCAGGAAACCGGCCGCGCCGGCCGCGACGGCGAACCCGCCGATGCCTGGATGATCTACGGCCTGCAGGATGTCGTGCGGTTGCGCCAGATGGTCGACGATTCGGATGCGGGCGAGGAATTCATCCGCCACGAACGCCGCAAGCTCGACACGCTGCTCGGCTGGTGCGAGGTGACGGTCTGCCGACGACGTCCGCTGCTCGCCTATTTCGGCGACGAGCTCGACAGCGGCGAGGACGGCTGCGGTAATTGCGACAACTGCCTCGATCCGCCCGTCACGTGGGATGCGACGGAAGCCGCCCGCAAGCTGCTGTCGGCCGTCTACCGAACCGGACAATATTTCGGCGCCGCACATATCGTCGACGTGCTACTCGGCAACCGCACAGACAAGGTCGTCCAGCGCGGTCACGACACATTGAGCGTATTCGGCATCGGCGTCGAGCTTGCCGCCCAGCCGTGGCGGTCAGTGATCCGCCAGCTCGTCGTGCAGGGCTATCTGCGCGTCAACGCACAACGTTTCGGGGCACTGGCACTGACCGAACAAAGCCGGCCCCTGCTGCGCGGCGAACTGACCGTGCAGCTGCGCGCGGATACACGGGTCGCCGCGCCGCGCAAGAAACCACGCAGCGCCCAACGGGATATTCCCGAAGCCGACCGCGCGCTGTGGGAAGCGCTGCGCGCCTGCCGTCAGCAGCTGGCCACCGAACACGGCGTCCCGCCGTACGTGATCTTTCATGACGCAACCCTGATGCAGATGATGGCCGACCGCCCCGACGGACCCGGCGCATTGCTGACCATCAACGGTGTCGGGCAGGCCAAGCTCGAACGCTATGGCCAGCAGTTCCTCGACGTCATTCGCGACGCAGCATCGTAACCGGGGCTCGCGCCTCGAGGGCGACCGGACCCGGGTGATACGTGATGGCCAAGGTCTCACCCTTGGGCCACGGCGGATCGCGACCTGCTGGGCGAATCGGCGCTGGGCCGGGATCCCAGACCTTCAGGTGTTTGAGGATGCGCTCGATGACGGCGGCATCATCGATCAGTGCGATGATGCGCATGGCCGCGCGGCAGCTCGGGCAGCGCTAATTGCAATAAATTCTGGCAAAACTCTGGTGCAGGTCGCCGCAGTCCAGGAAGCGCTCGATAATCTCGGCCTTCTCAATCGCATCGTCGATGGTCTCGAATTTTTCGAAGAATCGAACCTCCAGAGAACCGAACGCATTCCATCGAGATCTGGGACATAATCCTAACAAACATGTGGGCTATTTTTTACTCCAGGAATGGGGGCAACCTTTGGTGCAAATCAGCTACGCGAGGTGCAGTAGGCTGAATCGATTCGCAGGGCCGGCGCTCGTGCTCCTCTGCCTGAATGGCTGTGGACTTGTGAGCATGGCTCTGGATAGCGTCGAGGCAGGCCAAGCCTGGGACCGGGCACAGGCCGAGAATACGCGCGAGGCGTACGCGGCCTACATGGCGCTCAGGCCGTTGCCGGAGCATTACGGCGAGGCATTGCGCGAAGTTGTGCTGCTGGACTGGGCGGCGACGCAACGGGTCGGAACGATAGAAGCGCATCGGGCGTTCATCGCGCAATATGCCCAGCTTGCACCGGGCACCGCGGGTCAGGAGGTCGAGGCGGCACGCAAGGAGCTTTCCCGACTGGAATGGCAGACGCGCTGGGTATCCTTAAGCACGGGAGGCACTCGCGCCCAGATCGAGGCGTTTCTGAAGCAGCGAACCGAACAGTTCGGTCCTGAAGACCTGCTGGTTGTCGAAGCGAACGCACTGCTCAGGCAGGACGACGCAGACTGGGCCATTGCAGTGCAGAACGGCACCCTCTCAGCCACCACGGACTACCTCCGGGGGCACCCACACGGGGGCCACGCCTCGGCTGCGAAGCTGCGGCAACTCGAGCAACGAGCCGCTTCCGACAACACTTACTGTGTCACGATCCAGTTCCATGGCGATCTGGTGCAAGGCAGTGAAACACAGATCTCGGCCCGGATCACTGACATCTTCAAGCCCTTCGGCAAGCGCATCGTCGCTGAAACTGACTGCGCATCGACAAGCCGGGTATCGATTCGTGTTGAGGCGTCCGGGATGGCTCATGGGTACTCATACTGGGACAAGGACAGACAAGAGAATCGGCAATCGTTCGAGCGCGGAACCGTCGATGGCACAATCACGATTACGGTGGCCGGCGAATCGGCCACAGCGAAGTTCGCTGCAGAAGAAGGGGGTCCTGTACTCGGGATCCTTCATATCTACAAAACAAGCCGGGAAGCGAGATCCGCCTCCAACGTGAGTTTGCTGCAGTCCGCCAACGACTTTCTGCGGGTGTTCGATGGCTGGACGCTGGCGATGGTAGGGCCGGAGGCAATGATCCAACGCCTGGTCAAGCTTTCCCTGTGCATTCCCGGCAAAAAGAATTGGACCACCTGGAATACCTACGCGTCATATGTGCGGGCCCTGGCCAGCGCCGGAGCGCCAGTCGCTCAAGCGGTGTTCCAACACGCTGACCCCTGCTTCTGGTATGAGCCGAGCGCAACGTCACCCGCTCTGGGCAAGTTGCTCGCGCAGCATCCGAGCATAGGCAACCCATTGCAGGATGTTCTTGTCGCTATTGGGACAGAGGCTCCAGAGGTGATCCCTCAACTCGTTCAGGAGATTCAGGATCGGCCCGGCAGCACCAAGCGCCTCGAGACAATGATCTTTGCCCTGCGCGATATTGAGAAGGCGAGTTCACAGCACATCAGAGACCTTGGTGAAATTCCGGGCTACCGGGAGATCTACGGACTGGTGCTCGAGGGGCAACCGGAGGTCGCATCGATCGCGATGCGTGCGATGTGCGCGGAACGGGGCGGCCCGTGGATTGAGTTCCAGTCTCGCCAATTGGGCAGGCAGCCGAGCTTTGTAACCCTGCGGGATGACTCATGTATCAATTTGCTTGAGGACTGGCGTGCCCAACAGGTCGCGTTGCCGGCGCGAAAGTGAAGAATACCAGTGGTGCGAGCCTGGTTAAAGGATAGGAAATTCTTTCGAGTTGGCGTGGCCGGATGCGTGTCGGCAAGGCTGTGATTTCTCGATGAGAGTCTGAATGCCGGGAGATTTCGGTGCGGGTCAGCGCACAGATCAGCGCTATGGCTGTGGACTACGGTGCCGGCGTGGGTCAGCGGGCGCATTGATAGAGCGGACTGGCGCGCGGGTTGCGCAGACGGTACAAGCTACCGGTCGGTGGACGGGCAGTCGGGCGCATGGTGTGCCAGAAGTACGATGAGCAGCGAAGTCGCCTCAGCCCGTTCGTTGCTCAGGGCTGCCGCCAGCCAGTTACTCACGGAAAAGGGCTTGAAACGCCACGGTGAGCGCGAATCCGGTGATTGAGCGCTGAAAGTGGATCGGGTTGCTGTGTGAAGCTGGTTGCTCAGCGGTTTCCGGCCCTGTATACGTTCAAAACGTATTACGGATATAAGTACGATGAAGACAATCACTGTCAGGGCCGATCAGGACTTCGATGCGCTGCTCACCCGGCTGGCACGGCGCATGAAGACCACCCGCAGCGGCGTGATCCGCGATGCGGTACACAGCTACGAGCGGGAGCTGAAGCGCGAGGCGCTGCGGCGGCGAATGCGGGATGCGTCTCTCAAGACGCACGCCCAGGCTAAACAGGCGGCTGACGACTTCGATGCCGCCAGCGCTGATGGGCTGTAGTGTCGAATGCCGGTCAAGCGGGGCGCGATCTATCTCGCCAATTTCAATCCCTGGAAGGGCACCGAGCCGGGCAAGAGCCGCCGCTGCGTTACCGCCTGATAGCGCGCGATCGCCTCGATGCAGATTCCGACATCATGCTGGATCAGACGAGAACCATCGACAACCGTCGTTTCATGGATGAAATACTGACGGTCCTGACCGACCGTGAACTGGCTGAGGTGGAATCCTATTGGCGTATTGTGATGGGACTCGATTGAGCAACTCGACGTCCGACGGAATTCGGGACAGTGACGGTACCGCTGCAATCCGACTAAGAAAACGGGGTCAGACCCCAATTTCCGCTCTAGACGTTATTCGCGACGCAACATCGTAGGCGCACTCCGCGCCGCGAGACAGACCCGTCGCGGGTGTTAGGATGCCTGCATGGATATCCGCCGACGCCAACTACTCCGCATCATCGCCGGTGCCGGCGTCTCGCTGAGCGTCGGCCAGCACGCGTGGGCGGCGGAGCCAGACGGTCCGATCCGCAAACCGATCCCGGCCGGCGATGACGAGACGCTGCCGGTCATCGGCATCGGCACGAATCGGTACCGGACCGGTGACGATCTGGCGACGCTGCGCGAGACGCTGCGCCTGTTTCACGAGCTCGGCGGCGAACTGATCGACACGGCCCCTGTCTACCGCAGCTCGGAACAGGCACTCGGCACGATCATCGCCGACCTCGGCATTCGCGACGACCTGTTCGTCGCGACCAAGGTCGAACTCGAAAAACGGGAACGCGGACTGCAGCGCATGCGCGATTCGCTCGAAAAACTGCAGACGAATCGGCTCGACCTGGTGCAGTCGCACAATATGCGCGGCGCCGAGACGATGCTGCCGGAGATGCGCGAGTGGCAACAGGACGGGCGTATCCGTTACATCGGCATCACGACGTCACACGACGAGGACTTTCCGCGGATGCTGACGCTAATGCAGCGCGAACCGCTCGAGTTTATCCAGGTCAATTATTCGCTCGGCAATCGCGCGGCCGCCGACCGCATCCTGCCGCTGGCCATCGACAAGGGCATCGCCGTCCTCGTCAACCTGCCGTTCGGCCGCGGCCGATTGTTCTCGGCGCTGGGCGACCGGCCGCTGCCGGACTGGGCCGCGGAATTCGACTGCCGGAGCTGGGCGCAGTTCCTGCTGAAATATGTCGTCTCACACCCCGCGGTTACCTGCGCGATCCCGGGCACGACCAAGCCTCGTCACGCACGCGACAACATCGGCGCGGCGTACGGGCGGCTGCCGGATGCAGCGCTGCGCAAGAAGCAGGAGGCGTTCTTCGACGCGCTCTGAGCGCGGCCTACTGAAATTTCGGCAGGACGCGTTCGGCGAGCATCCGCATCGAGTCGGCGGGATCGTCCTGCAGGCCCAGCGCGATCTCCGTGAATCCGGCCGTCTCGTATTTCTTGAGCCGCTCGATATGCCGATCCAGGTCGCCGAGGTCGCCGGAACACGTCAGGCCCTCGACCAGGGCATCGACGATGCGCGGATCGACGCCTTCGATGTCCCCGGTTCGCGCGCGAAACGCCGTCAGGAACGGCCAGACGTTCGCGCGGACGGTGGCGACGTCCTCGGGGCTCAGGAACGACGAGATCCACTGCGGCTCCAGCCAGGCACGAATAATCAACTCGCGCCGCGACTCCCACAGCGACGCCTCGCGGTCTTCCTTGACGTGCCAGGACAGGAAATTTGTCAGGCGAAAGTCCTTCGCGGCGGGCCCGGCATCGGCGAGGGCCTTTTTCAGCGTCGGCAGGGTCCAGTCGAACATCGTCGGCTGCACGTCACTCATCATGATGCCATCGGCGATGCCGGTCGCCATGACCGACATGTTCGGGCCGTTGGTGCCGGCATACAGCAGCGGCGGCGACTGCGTCTTCCACGACGTCGTGAACGCCTGCGCCTTGTAGGCCTCGCCGTCGTAGTTGACGACCTTGTCGCCGAACGCGAGCTTGATGAGTTCCAGCGCCTCGCGCAGCCGCGCCACGCGCTTGCCGATCTCCACCTTCATGACACCGGGCCATTCGCCGCCGCCGGCCAGCACGACGCTCGCGCGACCCTGCGCGGCCTCGTTGAGCGTCAGCACCGCGTTGGCGATTTTCAACGGATGCATCTCGTAGGCGGAAATCACGGCCACACCGACCCGAATACGCTTCGAGGCCAGCGCGAGCGGCATCGCGGTCATAAAGGCATCGGGAGCGCGCGCATAGTTCTGTACCCAGATACCGTGAAACCCCAGTTCCTCGGCGAGCAATCCCAGTTCCTTGAACTGCTCCGGGCCAATCTTCGATTCCAGTACGATATCGACCTGCATGTCTTGCTGTCCCCTGTCCGCCTTGCAGCGGGTATTGTGATTCTCTTCGCTCTCAGCGCATGGCCGGCACGATGTGCTCACCGATCACCGGTATCGCATCGGCCGGGTCATCGTGCAGGCGCAGGGCCAACTCATCGAGTCCCGCTGCCTTGAATTCCCCGATCCGCGCGATGTGCTTGTCCATCTCGGTCAGGTCGCCGGACGTCGTGATGCCCTCGATCAATTCATCAATGATTCGCTGCGGCACGCCCTTGATATCGCCGGACCGGTCCCGGTACGCATTGATAAACGGTTGCTTATTCTTCTGCACATACCAGCTGTCTTCTTCATTCATGAACGTGTGGATATGGTGCATGCCGAGCCAGCTGCGGATGATCAACTCGCGCCGCGCCTCCTTCAGCGCCGCCTCGCGGTCCGCCTTGACGTGCCATGCCCAGAAATTGCTCGCGATAAACGGGCCGACCGATGCGTCGCGCTCGGGCAGCGTCTCGCGGACGAAGCCCATGGCCTGCGCCGCGAACGCCGGCACGGCGTCGCTGAGCACGATGCCGTCGGCCTTCTTCGTGCTCATCCGGATCATCTGCTCCTGGCCGGCGCCCGTGAAGATCAGCGGCGGCGTGTCTTTCGCCCACTCGGCGGAAAATCGGCTGGCCTTGTACATCTCGCCCTGATAATTCGTAACCTTGTGCTCGCCGCAGGCGGCCTTGAGCAGTTCGGTTGTCTCGCGGACCGCGCGGACGCGCCGCTCGACGGGAATGCACATGATGCCGTTCCACTCAGCGCCGCCGCCGACGCACAGCGACGCCCTGCCCTTGCTGTACTCGTTGAGCGTCAGCAGGGCATTGGCCATCTTCAGCGGATGCATCTCCCAGGGACTGACAACCATGATGCCGAGCTTGATGCGCGTCGAGGCCAGCGCCAACGGCACGAGGCTCAGGAAGGCGTCGCGCGCCGCCGCGTAGTTCTGCACCCAGATCCGGTTGATGCCGCAGCTTTCGGCCAGCAGGCCGAGCTCGGTGAGTTGGTCCGGCGTCACATCCGGTTCGAGAATAATATCGATATCCATAACCGCGGTCTCCGTTTCGTGTTACGCAGTGGCGGTCATGGTCCGGGATCGGTATTCATTACGCCGCTTTCGACAATGCCTGTCACAGTATTGCGTTGACAGTCCCACATTATTCGCCGACCGGTCCAATCCGTAAAGATACCTACCGTTCGTATCGAGCACGGCGAAACATGCGCCAGACCGTGACTTCAGGCGACTGCAAACACGTCAGGTGTCCGCTGCATGGCAACGGCGCGACGCCGTTACCGATGCTGCGTTATTGATGCCGCGACACTCGCCTGGGGCGCCGTTTCCGCCTGTCGGGATACTGCGTCCTGCGAAAGGATGGAATCCAGCGCCTGGAAGAATGCCTCAATGATCGGATCGCTGAAGTGCCCGGCAGCGAGGCCGCCGTAAATCACGGTCGTGCCGTCCTGAACGACGCGCTTGCGATACGGCTCTGACCAGTCCGTGTACTCGACGGTTCGATAGACATCGTAGTCATCGAAACCCTCGAAGTTTGCCATGTCATGGAAAAACATCGTATCGGTATTCTCGGCGAAGAACTCGAGCGGCACATTCAGTACATAATCGTAGCCGTCACGAATACCCTCCCAGAACGCCTGGTTGGTGGACAGGTATTTGCCCTGCGGATCGCTGTGCGAATCCGCAAAGTGATCCTGCGACCGAACCACCTCGGTGCGACCGAACGGATACTCCGCGAGTACCTTGCGTCCCTCCTCGACCGCACGATCGACAAACTTCGGCGACAGCTTGATCCATCCCTCGTGCGGCACGTTGTCCCACGGCATTCCGTGCACCGACAGTACGAGTTTAACCGATGCCCCCGCGGGGAAATCGGCGAGGTTATCGCGAATGATCGCCGGGTGCGTCGCAAACATCGGCTCGAAGAATGACAGCTCCGGCGAGATGATCATCTTTATCTCTTTATGATCGTTCGCTTCCTGCCATTCGTGTAAATAGTGCATCGTATGCTTGATGCTGCCGTTGAATTCCTCGTGGTGTGAATAGACGGGACGCGGCGCGGCGATGACCAGCGTATCGATGCCCTGATCCAGCAAATCAAACAACGCCTGCCGGGCCAGCGTCCGGTTGTCGGCCGTGACCCAGGCCCACGGGATATCCCCGTATTTCGCTTCGATCTTTTCCATCGCGCTGTAGACGATGTGCCGGTTGCCTGCCTCGTGCGGCACGCGGCCGTCGGAGAAGCCGGCGCCCGGCGCGTAATAGTAGTTGCGCGCCTTGGCGGCGAGCTTCAGCGCCGACGCCATTTCGCCACCCGGCCGCCCGCTGTACAGAAACGCACCGTGGCTCAGATGCTGAGCGCCGGGCGGCATCCACTCTATCTCGCCGTTGCGGTATTTATCGATGTACGCCACGCCGTCGATATCGATGCTGCTGCCGTGGTGATCGACCAGATCCGTCGGCGTGAACTCCTCGAACTCGTAAAACCGCTGCCGGTCCAGCAACACGACGCCCTTGTCGGCCTGCACGAGCCGGCGGATCGGCCACGGGATGTACTGCAGCGACTTGCGCGCCATCATGAAGAAGTCTTCTTCGCGATAGTTCTCCGGCATGATGAGATGCGTGACGAAAATGCCGACCCGCCCTTCGGGCCGCGAGTCCTGGTTGATGTAGTACTCGTAGTAGTCCGGCTGTGCCAGCTGCGGCGGCTGATTTTGCACCATTGCGTAGCCGGCAAACGCCGCCACGACGACGACACCGATCAGGACCTTCCCGAATCCTTTCATATCCTGTCTCTCCGATTAATCGCCTGTCGGCTCAACGGCTAGCGGGCGGCCGCGCGTACGATCCGCCGCGACAGCACTGCATCCCAGGAATCGAACATCGACTGGCCGACGTATTTCGAATAGCGGGGCCCGGCCGGCACGCCGAGGTAATCGATCTGCGTGCCGTCGATCTCGAAATGCTTTGTGTATGGCCGGTCCCATTCCGATTTCGGATACGCGATGCGGTCATAGACCGAATAGCCGGGGAAATTTTCGTAGTTGACCATCGCGTGATAGAACAACGTGTCGGTGTTTTCGTTATAGAACTCGATCGGCAGGTTCAGCACATGATCGAACCCATCCGCCACGCCGTCCAGGTAGGCCTTGTTCGTCGCCAGCGACAGGTGATCCGGGTCCCAGTAGTGGTCGGCAAAGTGATCCTGACTGACGACAACCTCGAAGCGCTCGAAATCGTATGTCGCGAGCAACGCCTTCGACTCCTCGACGAGCACATCGCGGTAAGCAGGTGCGATCTCAAGCCACGGTTCATTCTGAAACTCCCGCCACGGCATGCCGTGCACGGACCAGACCATCTTGACGCTGACGCCGGCGGGCAGCGTATCGAGCTT
Source organism: Gammaproteobacteria bacterium (assembly GCA_021773815.1). GTDB lineage: Bacteria > Pseudomonadota > Gammaproteobacteria > Steroidobacterales > SMWD01. Next base: position 24,411 of record JAJFJS010000130.1, on the reverse strand, counting down.
GTCCCTGAGCATCAGCAGGTAACCGTCGCGAATCGGCTTGAAGTGGCCGAGCGGCGGTGCAATGACGATCTTGATATCGCGCCCGTTAGCCTGCTCCCATTCCTCGATGTACTCGATACTGTGCAGAAACCCGTTGTCAAAGTCCTCGTAGCCGGAATACACGACCAACGGTGAAGACAACACGATGGTCTCGATACCCGCGTCGAGCATGTCGAAGATCTTCCTGCGCCAGAGCCACGGCTTCATCGTATCGGCCTGCTGAAAGAGAACGTCCGGGTATTTCTCGGCGAGCCGCCCGACCGCGTAATCGTTGACGACCTGCTGCTGGTGCTGAGCCGGGATCTTCTGTCCCTCGATGCCGCGGCCCCAATACCACAAGCGCGCATAACCTATCGACTTGCCGGCCGTCGTCGGGATGCCGTCCTGCCGGTCCGTATAGACGAAGTAACCGGTGTCGAGGTGGATCGACTCCTTCGGTGGTATCCATTCGACCGAGCCCTGACGGTAGCGCTCGATATAAGGCGTCGCATCCATGTCAACGTCGCTGCCGAAACGGTCGACGAGCGACGTCGGCTCGAATCGTTCGGTCGAATAATCGCGGTCCGGATCCATCAGCGCGACGCCGCGATCGGCCAGCGCCGCAATCCGGAACGGCCACGGGATGCGTGCATGAGCAATGTGATTGAAGATGTTGTGCCACCAGGTCGGATCGAAATCTTCGGTCGTCGACAGGCCGATCGAGAACACGCCGATTCGGCCTTCGGGAATTCCGTCCTGGGACTGGTACATCGCATAGACATCCGGCCCATGCTTCGCGTTCTTGATCTTGAACGTCGCGTAACCGCCGGCGACGACAACGACGACCAGCGCGAGACTGACGAGCAGAAACCTTTTCATGGTGCGAACCCCCGGACCCTGCGGGCCTGTCATGCGAAATTGTGACCGAACGGTCAATAATTCTAGTCGGGTTCGGCGGCGCGCGCCATCCGCCGGGAAAAGACCCGCGGCCGGTTGCTGTTACAGTACGACGATGTCTCATTCGCCAAATCGCCGCCGGCTGCTGCGCGCCCTGCCCGCAGTCGTCATGGCACCCGGTCTCACCGCCTGCGCCGGCGATCCGCTGCCGCTGCCGCCGGATGCACCGATCGGACCGTTCGACGCCGATGCGACGGCCGAGCAGGTCACGGCGGGCCTCGACCTGACGGGCAAGACCGCGCTCGTCACCGGCTGCAATTCGGGCATCGGCTACGAAACCATGCGTGTGCTGGCCCTGCGCGGCGCGCATGTATTCGGCGCGGGTCGAACGCTGCAAAAGGCCACGGACGCGTGCCGCCGCATCGACGGCCGCGCGACGCCGGTCGTTATCGAACTGACGGACCTCGATTCGGTGGTCGCCGCCGCCGAATGGCTCCGAACACAGACCGTGTCCCTGGACATGCTGATCTGCAATGCCGGCATCATGGAGCTGCCGCAACTCGAACAGGTTGACGGCATCGAGAAACAGTTTTTCGTCAATCACCTCGGTCACTTTGTGCTCGTCAACCATCTGCTCGAGCGCGTCGTCGCGGCCCCACAGGGGCGCATCGTCAACGTCAGCAGCGGCGCGGCAACCCGCCAGGCGCCGGAAAGGGGCATTGAGTTCGACAACCTGTCCGGCGAACGCAGCTACGATCCGGGCCGCGCCTACGGTCAGTCGAAACTCGCCAATGTCCTGTTTACGCTCGAACTGACCCGGCGGCTGCGCGCGACGAATGCCACGGCCAACGCGCTGCGTCCCGGCGTCATCCCGACCAATCTCGGTCGCCACATGCCGCGCTGGAAGACCTGGGCGCTGGAAAACCTCGGCGGATCGTTCACGAAGACGATTGCCCAGGGCGCGGCAACCACTTGTTATGTCGCCACGAGTCCGGCGCTGGCGAAGGCGAGCGGTTACTTTTTCAACCATTGCAATCCGCATCGGCCCGGCGGGCATACCGAAAACACCGACATGGCCACGCGGCTCTGGCAGGTCTCCGTGGAACTGACAGCCGAGTATCTTTCCGGGACGACGTCCGCGCCGTCCCCACGCGCCGCCTGACCGGCCTCGCAACGCCGACGCCGGTTTCCCTGACAATCCATGCCGATCCCGCTGTTGATCAAACAGGCGCTGCGCGTCCGCGAACGGCACGGCATCGGCCTGTGGCGCCAGCTCCGGCAGGCGGCCGGCTTGCGCTTCGGCGCGCCGCAACTTGACCCGTGGGAGTATTACTTCTTCGAGGTGTTCCGGGATTCGTTTTCGCCCGGGGAAAAACGCCGTTTTGTCGGCTGGCGACGAGAGATCGCGCTGGACCGCGCAGCCAACGCGGCGGCGGCGCGCGAACCGGCCAATGACAAGCGGTTGTTCCACGACCTGATGTATCGACACGGCCTGCCGCATGCGCGTATCGGGGCCGTCTTTGCGCCCGACGGTCGCGGTGCGCTGGGTGCCGAATGCCTGCACGACACGACGGGCGTCGCCCGTTACCTGCGCAACCCGGACCGCTACCCGTTGCTCATCAAGCCGGCCCGCGGTGCGCGCGGACGCAATATTGTCGCGTTGCGCGGCTGGCTGGAAAGCGGCGACCGCCTGATGACAACCGCCGGGCAACCCATCGCACTGACACAGTTCACGGACGGTCTCGGCCGGAACCGGACCGGAAACTTCGTGCTGCAGGAAATGCTGCGCCCCCATCCGTCGACGCAGGAAATTTGCGGCGACCGACTGACCACGGCACGCATCATTGTGACGGTTGCCGAAAAAGTCCCGACAATCCTGAGCGCCGTATGGCGCGTCCCGACCGGTACGAATGTGACTGATAATTTCGATTGCGGGCGCACCGGCAATATCGCCGCCGGCATCGAGCCGCTCACGGGACGGATCGAACGGGTCGTGCGCGGCGCCGGCTGGCAAACCTTTTCACTGACGCATCACCCGGATACCGGGCGCGCTTTTACCGGCCTGCAACTGCCGGACTGGGAAAGCATGCGGCAACTGTGCCTGGACGGTGCCCGACTGTTGCCGGGACTGCGCCTGCAGCACTGGGATATCGCCGTGACGGACCGGGGACCCGTGGCCATCGAATGCAATGTGGCGGGCGGCATGCGCACCCATCAACTCGTCCAGAGACGCGGCATCTACGACGCGCCCCTGCGGGCAATCTCCGGCGCCTGACCGGAACAGCCGAATCGACTATGCGGCAGTAGACGGTTCGTCGCAGCGGTCACGCTTGTGCGCATACATGCACCGGTCGGCATCCCGCAGCAACGCATCGAGATCGGCGTGGCGCTGCGGATCGAATGTGACGATGCCGGCCGAGTAGCGCAGCGCATAGCGATCCCGGAAGCCGCGGTTGCGCTGAGCAATCCGGTCGTTCAGCCGCTCGAGCGAATCCTGAACCAGCCGGCCGGTCGAACCCGTCACGAGCACGGCGAATTCATCGCCGCCGAGTCGTGCAACCACGGCGGAATCGTGAAAGGTCTTGAGCAGGGCGCGGGCGAAATCGGCCAGGGCCTGGTCGCCGGCCTCATGGCCGAGGTCGTCATTGATCCCCTTGAAGCCATCGAGATCAAACATCACGAGCGTCGCCGGACATTCCGCATCCCGGCACATCTGCAGTGCGTGACCGGCAACCGCATGAAGTCCGCGGCGATTGCTAATGCGAGTCAGTTCATCGGTCGTCGCGAGCGTGGCCGACAGCAGCTCTGCCTCGACCATGTGCGCAAGCTCGCGCAGCGTATCGATATTTTGCGAGGAAAACGGACGCGGCCGTTGGTCGATCAGACAGAGCGTTCCCAGGCGTTCGCCGCTGGCGCTACTCAGCGGGCAGCCGGCATAGAAGCGAATATTCGGTGCCGCCAGGACCAGCGGGTTCTCGCGAAATCGTTCATCGCCCAGAACGTCGGACACGACGAGTACATCATCGTCGGCGATGGCATGACCACAGAACGACACCTCACGCGGCGTCTCGGTCACGTCGATGCCATAGCGAGATTTGAACCACTGACGCTCGCGGTCGATCAGGCTCACGAGGGCGATCGGCACATCAAAAATCTTGCATGCCAGGCGCGTGAAGCGATCGAACCGTTCTTCGGGTTCGGTGTCCAGCACCTTCAGCGCGTGCAGAGACTGGAGTCGGAGCGTCTCATCGCAGGATATCGGCGGCTTGATCAGTACGGCATCTCCTTGTCGAATCGCCAGCGTGTGCCGGGCGATCAGGACTATCACGCTAACTATCGCACCGCCGGAGCGTCAGGGTCATGGCGCGCATCACAGAAACGGGCACGGCCGTCCAGCCGCGGAGCGGCGCGCCGCTCACGGGCTGTCGCGATCGCGCACGGCCAGCGCTTAACATCGCCATATTGCGCACGGAAACCGGGCACACTGTCGAGCATCAGGAGGCCACTTATGGGCATCAGAGAACATATATCGGCTATCAGCGTCGCGACACTGCTGATCACGGGGTTGATCACGGGCGAGGCATCCGGCGGCGCGCACGGCGGCGCCCGGGCCTCGGATATCGACGCGCTGCCAATACGCACCGGCGACTGGTCTGCCGCGGAGATCGCCAGGGGCCGCGAACAGCTGATTCGCGCCTTCGACGCCGGCTGGATCCGCTTCATCGCGGCGCGCAAGGATCAGGCCGTGCTGGCCCAGGAACCGCCGACGCACCCCGGCGCGGCGCGCGACTATATCGTGCGGCTCGCCGATTGCCTGCCGCAGCCGGACATCGCGCCGTGGCCCGAGAAACCGGTCGGCATGTTCAAAGACATCCTCGCGACGGGCGTCATCCGGCAACTGGTTCAGGGCGTTCCGGAAACGCCGGCCAATACGTCATGGTATTTCTCGAGCATCAGCAGGCAATATCAGGCCGGGGTCATCGCGGAGATCGAGAAGCATTACGGCGTACGGCTCCGCGTCGAGAGCGTTGTCGTGCCGCCGGGGCGGCTACCGATCACGTCGATCCTCAATGACGGCAAGGTCGATTTCGTGAGCCAGCTGAATGCGACCGGCGGCAACAGCCAGGGCATGCGACGCCGCACATCACGGCGCTTTAGCTGCACAATGACGGCCTCGAGCCAGTTCATCCACATTCCCGCGAAGTCCGCGCTCGTCGATGAGATCGCCAACCTGGACGACCTGATGGCAAGGCCCGAAGTACGAATCTGCGCCGGACCGCTGACAACACAGACGGCTCGTGCGTATCTGCCGGAACACACGATCCGGACCCGGTTTGTCGATGACCTGACCGGCTGCGATGCGGCCGTCCGCAAGGGACAGCTCGATATCATCATCAACCCGCTGCACGATCTGCGCATCGCCGAGATCGCGGGCTACGTCGCGGTGCCCACATCACTGGTCGCCGGCACGCCGCTGTGGGTCGCGGCCGAAGGCATCGCCTGCCCGCCGGACGACGATCCGAAAACCGAGGACGCCTGTGTCGAGATCGATGCGCCGTAGCAGCCTGTTGAAAAAGCATCAGGCGAGTCCGCCCCAAGGGCACTTCCTTCGGGCGACTGACAAGACGCAGGTGGGGGAAAAGCGCAGTGCATAGGTCAATACAAAAGCATTTTTCACGAATTCTGCACGCCGGATCGTGCCGCCTGAGAGTTTTTCAACGGCTGGCCGGCCACGCGGGCACAACGGCAGCATCGAGACCGGCCCGCTAACGATGGGCCGCTGGAAACCGCCACCACCGAAGTCTTCGCCGTATATCACGCCCGAGGGTTATGCAGCCCTGCAGTCCGACCTGCAGGGCCTGTGGGCGCGCCGCGCCGACGTCGTCAAGGCGCTCGCGGCCGCGGCGGCCGAGGGCGACCGCTCGGAGAACGCCGAGTACATTTACCGCAAAAAGGAACTCGGCGGCATCGATTCACGAATCCGCTACCTGCAGAAACGGCTGCCGGCACTCAATATTGTGCGTGATGCCCCCGCGCGAGACCGCGTGTTTTTTGGCGCATGGGTCACGGTCGAACGCGATGACGGTGCGCGCACGCAGTATCGCCTCGTCGGTCCCGACGAGGCGGACGCCGCACGCGGGTTGATCAGTATCGACTCACCGTTGGCACGGGCACTACTGAAGAAATCGCCGGGCGACGACGCGGAGCTGCGCGTCGGCGACCGGCGTGAGTCGCTGATCATCGACGAGATCCGTTACGACTAGCACCTCGTTCACGGACTGCCCGGGTCAGTCGCGCTCGAACAGCAGGATGAAACGGTCCGTCTTGCCGCGAATCGTTTTGTCGAACACCATTTTGGTCCGATCATCATCGGGGTTACGCAACGCCTCGTTGCTCGCAACGAAACGGAAACCATTGCCTTCGATATCCTGCTTCGCCCAGGCCTCATCGATCCGGTGGATCTCCTGGGCCGCACTCTTGCCGGACCCGTCGACGGCTGCATGGTCGACAACCACCAGCCTGCCGCCGGGCTTGAGCGCAGCATGCAGCTGCGAGAAGAACAGCGGCACATCCGTGTCAAACCAGCCGCGATCCGGCGCATTGAAATACAGGTCGTGATACGACATGACCATCAGTGCGGCATCGAGGCTGCCGGGCTCGAGCTTCAGGTCGTCAACCTCGCTCTTGAGCAAGCGGATTGCCGGCACAGCATCTCCGGCATACCGCTCGGCAACCTGCTTTTCGACAAACCGCGAGTACGGGGTATTGTTGTGCAGGATGACCGTCCCATCGGGACCAACGACGCCAGCCATCAATTCAGCGTAATAGCCGCCGCCGCCGAAAACATCGGCGACGGTCTGGCCGGGCTGCAGGTCGAGCAGACCGAGCACGACTTCGGGCTTGCTGCGCGCATCACGCTCCCGGTGCGGTTCGGTCCGACTGTCGTTCGCGATCGCGCGCGCGATTGCCGCCTGGTCGGCGGCGGCCGGCGGGATGCACGCCATGGCCGCCACGAGCATCAAGGCGGCCGTCCAGATCTTTGTTTTCATGGTTCGCTCCAGTCTTGTCCGGGATTGATGTCCTGGTCCGGGTCCACGATACCGGATTTGGCCGACCGGCAGGATCCCGGGTCGACGCCCGGTTCCGGCGGCCGGGCCGATCCGGCCTCCGCACCGGACCAGGCCATCGGGGACCGCCGCAGACGGCAAACGCCTTGCAGCACCGGGTTCGCGGCAATGTTGTCAACACGGTGGCCGGGACTACCGACTCTTGGTATTATCCGCGCCCGGATTGCCGGTCATTCGGCGTCACGGCTCGGGCGTGACGATCGTGAATTCCCCCGCTCCGGCAACGAGTTAGCGCCGAACCGCTGAGGCCAGACGGCACTCGTTAGTGTTCTATAGAGAGTACTCCCCCGACTGCGATGCTGTGCCGCGCAAGCGGCTATGGCCCATTTTGGCGAACTGAACTGAGCGTGAAGAACTGACATGACGGACCTTAGCTTATACAGAAACATCGGCATCTTTGCCCACGTCGACGCCGGCAAGACCACGACGACGGAGCGCATCCTCAAGCTGACGGGAAAGATCCACAAACTCGGCGAGGTGCACGACGGCGAGGCGACCACTGACTTCATGGAGCAGGAACAGGAACGTGGCATCACGATCCAGTCCGCCGCGACCAGTTGCGAATGGGACGGACACCGCCTGAACATTATCGACACGCCGGGGCACGTCGACTTCACGATCGAAGTCTACCGCTCACTCAAGGTACTCGACGGCGGCGTCGGTGTGTTCTGCGGATCCGGCGGCGTGGAGCCGCAATCCGAGACAAACTGGCGCTATGCCAATGACTCGAAGGTCGCCCGTATCATCTTCGTCAACAAGCTCGACCGCATGGGCGCCGACTTCTATCGGGTCGTCAAGCAGATCAAACAGGTGCTCGGCGCGAAACCGCTGGTCATGACGCTGCCGATCGGCGTCGAAGATGACTTTAAAGGTGTCGTCGATATCCTGATGCGTCAGGCCTGGGTCTGGGATGACTCCGGCGAGCCGCAGAACTATGAAATCGTCGATGTCCCCGAGGATATGAAGGCCAAGGTCGAGGAATATCGCGAGCAGATGATCGAGATGGCGCTCGAGCATGACGACGCCCTGCTCGAAGCCTATCTCGACGGCAACGAGCCGTCGATCGATGACATCAAGAAATGCATTCGCACCGGCACCGTGAAGCTTGACTTTTTCCCGACCTATTGCGGCTCGGCGTTCAAGAACAAGGGCGTACAGAACATGCTTAACGGCGTCGTCGATTACCTGCCTTGCCCGACCGAGGTCCCACCGCAGCCGGAGATGGACCTCGAGGGCAACAAGACGGGCGGTTTCGCGATCGTCGATCCCGACGGCCCGCTGCGGGCGCTGGCGTTCAAGATCATGGATGACCGCTTCGGCGCCCTGACCTTTACCCGGATCTATTCCGGACGCCTGAAGAAAGGCGACAGCGTGCTGAACACTTTCACGGGCAAGACCGAGCGCATCGGCCGCATCGTCGAGATGCACGCTAATTCGCGCGAAGAACGGGACTCAGCACAGGCCGGCGACATCGTCGCACTGCTCGGCATGAAACAGACACAGACGGGACACACGCTCTCCGATGTCAAGAAACCGGCGACACTCGAACCGATGGTCTTCCCCGATCCGGTCATTTCGATCTCGATCGCACCGAAGGACAAGGCCGGCACCGAGAAACTCGGCGTCGCGCTCAACAAGATGACCCAGGAGGATCCTTCGTTCCGCATTATGACGGATGAGGACTCGGGTGAAACCATCATGATGGGCATGGGCGAACTGCACCTCGACATCAAGGTCGACATCCTGCGCCGCACGCACCATGTTGAGGTCGAGGTCGGCAAGCCGCAGGTCGCCTACCGCGAGACGATCACGCAATCCGTCACCGACAGCTACACGCACAAAAAACAGACGGGCGGCTCCGGACAGTTTGGCCGAATCGACTACACGATCGAACCGGCGGACACCGGCAGCGGCTACGTGTTTGACTGCACGGTTACGGGCGGCAACGTCCCGCGCGAGTACTGGAACGCGATCGAGAAGGCGTTCGGCAATTGTATGAGCGAAGGCACACTGGCCGGCTTCCCGCTGCTCGACATCAAGTTCACGCTGCAGGATGGTGCGTACCACGCGGTCGACTCGTCGGCGATGGCCTTCGAACAGGCGACCCGCGCCGCGTATCGCCAGTCGGTCCCGAAGGCCGCCCCGCAGTTGCTCGAACCGATCATGAAGGTCGACGTGTACTCGCCGGAGGCCAACGTCGGCGACGTCATCGGTGATCTGAACCGGCGGCGCGGCATGATCAAGTCACAGGAAATCGGCGTCACCGGCGTCCGCGTCAAGGCCGATGCGCCGCTGAGCGAGATGTTCGGCTACATCGGCCACCTGCGCACGATGACGTCGGGCCGCGGCCAGTTTTCGATGGAATTCTCGCACTACTCGCCGTGCCCGAAAAACGTCGCGGAAGATGTCATCGCCGAGACGCAGGCGCGCAAGGCAGCCAAGTAACGCATACCGCGGCCGGCTTCGTGCCGGCCCGCGGTGATTGGCAGGCTATCTCAACGACCGGCCCGCTGTTGGCCGGCTGGCAAGATCTCCGGGCTATTCAGGCGTCACCGGCGCATCGTCGCCGGTGCCGATCATCGTACCCGGTTCGGTCGCACCGGTCGCGAGCGCCTTGATGTAGGCGGCCGTCGCGATATGGCAATAAGTCTGACCGACAAAGCGCGCGGGCAAAATCCAGGTCGTCCAGCTGTCATAGTCGTGAAACAATCCCGGCGAACTGACATGGATGGCGCCGTCGTCACCCCGGTAGCTCAGCGCGAACTCGGACAGATACTGCTGACCGGTGATATACGGTTCATCGTCATCGATGACGATCGCTTCGGCGGCCCGCGCCGCCTCCGCATTGCCTGCGGCGCGCAGTTCGCCGGCCGCCTGGGTGCGCACGCGCCGCGTGATCTCAGGGCAGTTCAGCTGTTCCCCGGCGGCCGCCTCACCGTACGCCGAACGCAAGTGGGCCGCGCCCTTGACCTTGCACGACACCATGATCGGCTGTTGCCCAGCGTAGGTCACGACCTGGTAGATCCGGTGCGGATCGGCAGACGGTTTTGAATGACGGTATTCGGGCATGTCCGTAAACAGCGTGTTCTCGCCCGCTCGATCCGTACTGGACAAGATCTGCTGCACGGTCTGGCAGAACCCGGTCGAGGTCGGGTCCGGCAGTGCGTCGCTGCGGGCGGGGACGGAAACAGAGACAGTCAGCAACGCAGTGAGCAGCGAGACGCACGAAGTAACTTTCACAGAAATTCTCCCGATGGATCCGTTCCCGGTAGTGTACCCGCAGAGTGCCCGCAGGACGAACCGGGTCCGAACGAACGCGGCACCGGCACCGACACGGACGATGTCGGTGCCGTATTCGGCATACCGGCTCGATCCGATTATCATGAGCCGCAATGAGTCATGACGATGAAAACTATGTCCTCGGTTACGGTGACGGCGCGATGGACTGGATGCGCAGCCGCACGGTCGATGTGCACGGCGCGTTCGTGCTGCCGTACCTGGAACCGGGCGGCAGCCTGCTCGATTGCGGTTGCGGCCCCGGCAGCCTGACGATTGGTTTTGCCCAATACCTGTCCCCGGGTCGCGTCGTTGGCATCGACCGCGAACGGGCGCAAATGGCCGCCGCGATTGCCTGGGCAGCCGACCACGGCGTCGAGAACCTGCAGTTCGAGACCGGCGACGTTTATTCCTTGCCGTTTGAAGACGCCTGTTTCAATGCGGTGTTCTGCTCGGCGGTACTCGGCAGCGTCAGCCGACCGGCAGCAGTCGTCCGCGAGATGGTCCGCGTGTTGAAGCCCGGCGGCATCATCGCGATGAAGGAGTTCGATCACGGCGGCGATATCGTCTATCCGCAGACGCCGCAGCTGGTCCGCAGCATCGAACTCTATCAGCGCGTGCGTGCCGAACACGGCCATGAATCGCGCGGCGGGCGGCGACTGCGCGAATGGCTGCACGACAATGGCTGCCACATCGAACACTCACACGCGTTTTTCGACCAGCGCACGGCCGCTACCGACCTGCCCGACTACGTCGATCGCAACAATCGCCTGATCGATGAGGTGCTCGCGACACGCTATATAGAACTGGGTTGGGCGACGCGGGCCGAGATCGACGAGCAGGCGCGCGACTGGGAGCGCTTCGCCCGCGATCCGGTCTCCCTGTATGCAGCCGCCTGGGTCGAGGCCGTCGGGCGCAAGCCCGCCGAGGGTTACGGGCGCAAGCCCGCCGAGGGTTAGGGGCGCAAGCCCGCCGAGGCTTAGGGGCGCAAGCCCGCCGAGGCTTAGGGGCGTAAACCCGCAGAGGATGAAGGCATAAGCCCGCCGAAGGTGGGGAGCGCAAACCCGCGAAATAGCGCGTGCATGCCCGCAGTGACCTGCGCATGAGACCACCGGTATCGGGAACGTAATTCCGGCCGGCAGCGAGGCGTCATTTCGCCGGGTATGATTCCGGATCGATTACAGGAGACGATAACGTGCTCAAGTCCATCATCATCGTCACGATCTCGGTGCTGCACCTCGGTCCGGTCGAGGATGCGTACCGGACGCATCTCGACTACCGGGCCGTCGAGCGCGGCGCCGTGAGCGCTGAAACCGCCGGGACCTGGGACGCACGGCACATGACCGGGCGCGGCTATCTGATCATGCAACCGACCAACCGCGAGCGCGTCTACCTCCGATTCGTCGAGAACCCGACCACCGAAGGCCACGCGGCGATGACGACGCACGGCTGGAATGCAACCGAACTGCTCGTCACAGATCCCGACGCGCTCGCCGAACGACTCGCCGATTCTCCATTCAGGATCGTCGGCCCGCCCAAGGATCTCTGGGCCGCGCCGGACGCGCCGCGCGCGATGCAGGTACTCGGCCCGGCCGGCGAATTGCTGTACCTGACCCGCAATCATCGCTTCACGATCAATACACCGGTCGATCGGATCTTCATCATGGTGCTGGCCGGACCGTCGATGGCCGCGCTCGATGCCTGGTATACAAACCGTCTGGGCCTCGACGTCGGCGACCCGCTGCCGTATCCGATCACGATGGTCTCGCGTGCGCTGGGACAGCCCATGAACACGACTTATCCACTGGCGATCGCCACGGTATCGCCGCGCTTTTTGATTGAACTCGACGAATACCCGCCGCTCGTCGGCGCGCGGCCAGTGACCGACGGGTTCCTGCCACCCGGCACGGCGATGGTCACGTTCACGGTTGATGACCTGGCGGCGCTGGATCTCGATTGGCGCGCGCCGCCGCGGACACTCGCCGATCTGCCGTACGCGGGCCAACGCACGGCCGTCACGGTCGGACCGGCGGGCGAATGGATCGAATTCATCGAAACCGGCACGCAGACCAGTGAATAATTCACCGATGGTTTATCTGCGAACGAAACCCGGGTCATCGCCGGCCGACAATGACCCCGCGCATGACAACAACCCGGCGCCGGTGCGCCCGGAGCGGCCATGAACGACGACACCAGCCTGCACGCCGTCATCTCCCGCTGCCACCGGGCACTGGATCACCTGTTCTTCTGCCATCAGCAGGCCGTGCTGGTCGGTGAATTGCCGCGCGCCGTCGAGACGCTGCGCATATTCACGGCCATGCACGATCTGCACAAGCGTTTCGAAGACGAACACCTGCTACCGCGGCTCGCCGAACTCGACGACCCCGGCGACTGGCCGGCGTCGCTCTATCATCACGAGCACAACAAGATCGAAGATCTGCTGACGCGCCTCGATGCGAGCGTCGCCGAGCTGTGCCGGAACGCGCCGACCGGCACGGCGCTGCATGTCGAGATCATCGACCTGCTGGACCGTGAGAAATCCGTCAAGGGTCTGTGTGAGCACCACCAGGAACGCGAAGAAAAAGGCCTGCTGCCCGCGCTGGACAGGCAGACGGACGCCGTCTGGCGCGCAGCCGTCATCGCGCCGTTTCACGCGGCCTGGCACGCCGCGATGCCGGCCCGGGACTAACCCACCGGCCGCGACCGGCGGTCAATCCAGCGATTCGAGCACCACGACGATGTCGTCGCGCAGGGCTTTGATCGCATGATCGATCGCCGCGACGGCGATGTCGTCGTCGCCGCCGAGGCCGCCCCAGTGCTCGGACCACGCATCGTGCAGCGCATCGGCATGGTGCGCGGCGGATGCCGGCATCAGCCGCGACAGGTCGCGGAGCACGAGCACCTCGACCCAGCCGCGACGCGGATTACCGGCCACCGGATCGGCGTCGAAATGGGCGAGATAGACGATGCGCTGCAGTTCACCGACATGGATCAGCATCTCGAAGCCGGCCTCGCGCACGTTTCGATTGTGCTCGGTCTGCTCGTTGCGCCACGTGTTGTAGCCGAGCGCACTGAACGCAACGCACAGGCTGATGATCGCGAGTGACTGCTGCCGGAGTTGTCGGGTCAATTGCATAGCGGAATTGCGGACGGTCATACCCCGTTCATCACCTGACGAGGCCTGCCCGTTCAGACCCGCGGCGGCGCGACAAGTTCAGCGCCGGCTATTCGAGCGCGAACACCGCGCTGACAGCCGCGTCGAAACGAATATCACCGGCCTGGTAGGTCTCCGGGGCCACAACCGCGCTCATTACCGAAATTTCCTGCACGCCGCGCATCCGCGGTTGCGGCGGTGGCCGGTCGCCGCTGCCGGCATCGATCCGGATCACCGGCCCGAGGCGCACGCCGAGGCTGGCGGCCAGCGTCTCGGCATTGGCCCGTGCGTCCACGGCGGCAGCGGCCAGCGCGGCGCGGTAGGTTTTGCGCCGCTCGGTGCTGTCGAGCGCCGGCGGGGATACCTGGTTGACGCCGGCCGCGACGGCCCCTTCGACTGCCCGGCCGAGCAATGCCAGATCACGGATCTCGACATTGATCCGGCGTGCGGCGATATAACCGATCAGTTCCTGTTGTTCGGTCTCGCGATTCCAGCGGTAATGGGGCTGTACGGTCGCGGCGGTGGAATCGATATACCGGCGTTCCACGCCCAGTTCCGCCAGCAGCGCCAGTACGCGCGCCGTAACGTCAGCCACGTCGCGCTGTGCGCGCGCCAGCGACGAATCACGCGTCTCCACGGACAGACCCAGCCGGGCCGTATCCGGTTTGACGGTCGCATAACCGCTGCCATCGACCGTGATCGTCCGGGGTGTCTCTGCAGCCATTGCCGACCAAGGGGCCAGCAGCGCCAATATTCCTGTAGCGAGAATCGGGTAGCGCATGTCATCACCTTTGCCAGTCAACTGGTATCAATATGCCAGAAAAGTCACCGACCGGCGCGATCGAGCGGCGATCAGGCCACGCGCGGGCCGGCGTGCGTCGAGTAAAATACTCATCGATGATGTCCCGCGGACAGCGACCGAAAAGTACCCGGCATCGGGCGACTGCGCCGTCCCGCCGCGTCGATATGGCGTGGCTCGCACTCTGGACCGGACTGCTGCCATTCATCGTCATCAACGCCGCCTATCTCGGTTCCGCACTGGGCGGCCATATCCCGGCCTGCATCCCGTACCTGACCGGCTGCACGTCGATCAGTTCGGCCGGCCGCTACGGCCTCAGCTATTTCTTTTTCAAGGCCGGCATCATCCCGTCGGCCGTGCTGCTTGCCGCTTTCTGGCTCGCCTGTCGTCGCTGGCTGATCACGCTCGGCGACCGCGACGGGGCGATGACGCGGGCGATGACGATGCTTGGCGTGTGCGCGGCCGTATTCCTGATTCTGTACGCCGTGTTTCTCGGCTCGAAGGGCGACTTCTACAACCTGATGCGCCGCTTTGGCGTGACCCTGTATTTCGGCTGCGGCGGGCTCGCGCAGATCCTGCTGCTGGCCCGACTGCAGCAACTGCGCGCCGACGCCGGCATCGCCGTTCCCCCCGCGCTACTCAGAACGATGCTGATTATCCTGATCGGCCTGCTGGTTATCGGCCTGGCGAGCATCCCGATCTCGAATTTCATCGTCGACAAGCGCCAGCCGCGCAACATCGTCGAGTGGAACTTCGCGTTGCTGATGGCCGCGTATTACTGGGCTGTCTGGCGTGCCTGGCGCCACACCGGGTTTCACGCGGACCTCGGCCTCGATACGCCGGAGCGCACGCCATAGGCGCCGCGCGACCGATCCGGACAGACGCTTGGCGCCGGTCCCGACACCGCGCGAATACGCAGCAACCGGCCGCACGCAACTCGCGCAATATGCGCTGCGGGCGGCGCTGCGGAGGACTGACCCTCAGTCAGCCTGCTGAATAACACTGTCAATAACCGCCGGCGGTGCGGTGATGACGGGGCGCTCAGCGGCGTCAACATTCGGGCCCGGTGCGACCCCAGCGCAGCGCCGGCGTGACCAGTCAGAACAGGTGCGCGGCCGTCAGTTCTTCAGACACCTGCCAGAGCCTGAGCGCCAGCGCATCGTCGGCCATGTGCGGCCCGTCCGGTTCGACAGGGTTGCAGTCCTCGAAGTAGTAGCCGCTGAAACCCGCCAGGCGCGGGTCGGCCGCAACATAGACCTGCGTCGCGGCGCCCTGCTCGGGCGTCTTGAAGCCCTTGCGCAGCGGCGCATCGGGATCCCGCGGCTTGCCGGTGATGTAGCGGCCGAGATTCGTCGCGACCATACCCGGGTGCACCGCATTGGAGGCGATGCCGGCATCGGCATACCGGCGACTCAACTCGCGCGAGAACAGCGCATTGGCCAGCTTGCTCTGGCCGTAGGCCGTGAACGGGCGATAATCCCGTTCGCCGCTGAGGTTATCGAACTGGATGCCGGCTTCGGGCGCGTTGCGATAGCCGATGCTGCTCAGCACGACAATGCGCGCGGCGGGCGCCGCGACAATTTGCGGCAGCAAGTGTCGGGTCAACAGGAAATGCCCCAGGTGATTGACGACAAACTGTTTCTCGATGCCATTGACCTGCTCGAGTTTCGGCAGCGCCATGATGCCGGCATTGCACAACAGGATGTCGATCGGCACATCCAGCGCCTGCACCTGGCGGGCACAGGCCACGACCGCGTCGAAGTCAGCCAGTTCGCAAACCAGCGGCGTCGTCCTGCCCGCGACGCTCGCGCACGCTTCGGCCGCTTTTGCCTGCGTGCGCGCGGTGCCGATAACATGGGCGCCACGCGCGGCCATAACGCGCATTGACTCGTAGCCGAGCCCCGAGTTGCACCCGGTGATCAGCGCCGTCTTGCCGGACAGGTCGAGACCGGCGACGACCTCGTCGGCCGTCGTCGCGAATCCATATTCGCTGCGCGGCACGTCGCCGATGCCGGCCCGCGGCGCCGGCGACCAAAGCGCCGCCAACCCCGCCGCCGCGCCCGATTGCATCACGGTACGCCGATTCATTCTGCCCTTCATGCCTGCACTCCCGATCCGGACCGTCCGGTTCAACTCTTCGTTCGAGTGTACCCCGAGCATAAAATTCCGCGCACCCGACCCGGGGTACTGCCCGGACCGAGGTGCGGATACGAGGGGCACAACGGGCAGCATGGCATTAAGGGGACAGTTTACTTATCTCCTATTGCACTCTATCGATTTCTTGATCGATCGCAGCGGGAGATAAGTAAACTGTCCCCTTAATTCCCGTCCCGCATTAAGAAAACGCTGTACTGACCGGCCATCGCACCCCGTCCATGCCTTGATGGGTCTTAGAGGAAAACAGGAAGACGGTCTCCCTGTATTTCGAAACTGCTCCCCTTATTTACTTGCCCCCGACAGCGCCCTTCATTCTCCGGCTCTGCCCGCACGAAAAAAAACTCCCGGGCGCCGAAGCGACCGGGAGTCGGGGGACGGTAACGGACGCCGGCAACAAGCAGCGGCGCCGTCCCGATTACGGCGATCTCCGGAAAATTCCGGCGACCGCAAACGCAACGATCAGCGCGTACCGAACCGATATCTCGCCCGCACGCCGACTTCGCGTCCATCGGGCAGGATCGGCGTCTGGTTCAGCGGCAGTACAAACGTGAACGGCGGCGCGGCGACGCGCAGCCCCTGGTTGTAGGTATTGCCGAAGCTCGACTTGATCGTGTCGTCGTCAAACGCGTTGTCGACGTAACCCTGTACCTCCCAGTTCTCGCCGCCGAAGCCGGCGCGGAAGTCGAACAGCGAGTAGCTGTCGAACGAGACGATATTAAACGCGCTGGTATAGCGCTCATCCTGGTAGATGTAGTTCATGCCGGCGAACCACTCCATTGACGAGCCGACCTGCTGGCGATACTCGACGCCCGCCACCAGCGAATGCTCCGGCACGTACTCGAGATCGCGACCCGACAGGTCGATCTCGCAGAAGGTATCCGTTTCCGGCGGGACGGGAGGCACCACTGTGCAATTGCCGGCGTCGGCGATCGGCGCCGGACCCTTGCTCAGCTGTTTGTAGTCCTTGTATTCCGAATCGAGATACGTGTACTGCGCATAGACCTCAAGGCCCTCGGTGATCTGCCAGCTCGCATCGAGCTCGAGACCATAGATCTCCGCCGAGGCCGCGTTGACCGGTGCCGCGAACAGCAGGCCGGTGGCCGGATCGAGACGCTGGGACGTGACCTGCTTGTCGCTGAAGTCCTGGTAGAACAACGCGCCGTTCAGGATCACGCGATTATCCAGCCAACTCGTCTTGGCGCCGATCTCCCAGACCTGCAGTTCTTCCTGGTCGAAACTGCTGCCTTGCGGATTGAAGCCGGACAACGCGCCGACAATGGCGATGCCCTTGGGCTTGAACGACTGCGCCCAAGAAATGTAATACAGGCTGTTGTCGGCCGGTTCCCACTGCAGCGTGACCTTCGGCGCGAAGAAATCGTCGGACACCGAATCGGTAATGTTGCCGAACGACGGCTGTAACGCTGTGCCGAACAGAATCCCGCGCGGGTCGATGGCCCGCGAACGATCGCCGCCGGACGTCCGGTCGGGACCTGTCACGGTGATCTTCTCATCGCTGTAGCGGGCCTCGAAAACCACCGAGAATGTCTCGATGAATTCCCAGTCGACGAGACCGTAGACCGACCAGTGCTCGCTGTCGCGCTCCCACGGATCGGCGAAGCGCAGCGCATCGGTGATCGCCGCAATCGGCGCGCCGCAATTGGCGCCCGGCACGATGCCGCCCGGCGGCGGAAACGGCGAGAACAGGCTGTTGGCGATACAGTTCACGCCGCCGTCGACAAAATCGACGTTCTCTTCCCAGTACAGAGCGCCGACGGTCCAGTTCAGCGCACCGTCGCTGTTGGACTGCAGACGCAGTTCCTGGCTGATGACCTCGGTCTGCTCGTCGGCCCAGAACTCGGCGCCCGTCGTCTTGCCGGCGGCTGAAACGCTGCCCTCGCGGCGCGCGTCCTCAAAGCTGAACGTGTCGCCATCCGTGTAACCGGTCAGCGAGACCAGGCTGACCGGCCCGAAGTCGTAATCGAGAATCAGCGACGCGCGCAGGAGTTCACGCTCGACACCCGGGTAGTCTCCGCCGGTGCGCGGATCTTCCGACAGCGTCACGGCCCGGCTGTCGCCGTCCGGCAGCGTGCCGCGTACCGACTCGATCGACGCGACGGACGGCGCGATGACACCCGTGAACGCGTTGGCCGGCAACGGCACCATGACGGTCGGCGTGATGCTGGTGTACGCCGATTGATCGAGTTCGTCATCGGTGTATTCAACCCGCGCATTCGCGCTGAACCGCTCGGAGATATTCCACAACAGCGAACCGGACAGGCCCCAGCCTTCGGCACCGCCGATATCGCCGCCGGTCGCCGAGTTGCTGTGGTGCCCGTCGTCGGTCCACACCGCCGCACTGAGTCCGCCGAGCAACACGCCCGGCACCAGCGGCCCGGCCACGGAACCGCGAACGTCGTAACGGCTGTTGTCACCGAGGTCGGTGTATACCTGTGCCGTCAGGTCGTCGGTCGGCTTGCGCGTGATGTAGTTGATCGCGCCCGCAAAGGCCGTCCGGCCATACAGGGCGTTCTGCGGGCCCTTGACGACCTCGATGCGCTCGAGGTCGAACAGCCGCGGATTGATCAGCAGCGACCCGCCGTTCGACTGTATGGCCAGTCCCGTGACGTCGATACCGTCGACGAGCACGGCCGCATTCTGCCGCCCGCGCGTCGGGGCCAGTCCGCGGATTGTGATGCGCACGTCCTGCGCCGCAAATCCCTGGTCGAAAATCAGGCTCGGCGAATACTTGCCGATGTCCGCGGCGCCGGTGATATTGAGTTTGTCGATACTCGTATCGTCGAACACGCCGACGGCAACCGGAACCTTCTGGAGGTTCTCGGCCCGTTTACGCGTGGTGATGACGATTTCTTCTTTGGTCGATTGCGCGCCGTTTGCGGCCCAGACCGATGCCCAGGGTGCCGCGAACAACAGCCCCGCCAGTCCAACCACACAGCCGCTCGACGCGGTTGTCTTCCCAAACTTCATGATCATTCTCCCAAGGATGTTCCGGGCAAGAACATTGCCCCCCGTTGGCTTCGCCGCATCCTGCAGCGTTGCCGCTCTGTGTATCAACCCGCGAACACGAGCCCATCGGCTGCAATCAGATTTGCAGCAGAATCTCCAAAGCTGCTCGTTCCCCGGACTCCATGGCCCCTTCCATGCCCATGGTCAATTTTGCCGTGTGCTCGCCCGCGAAATGCGTACGCAAATGCGGTTCGGTCAGCACGGCGCCGAACTTGCTGATCTGTCCCGGTCCGCGATACGCCAGGTGGCCGCGGGTCCACGGGTGCCTGCTCCAGTTCTGCACAGCCATCGGTGCGACGCGGCCGGCCGTGCTGGGCCGAACGCGGGCCAGTTCGGCCGTGACCGCGGCCATGACGTCGTCATCGGACATCGTCCGCCACGGAATACTGGACCGGCCGGCGATGGCGACCCACAGGTAACCGTGCTCGGCCTCCGAATTCATCTTCAGCACGATGCCCAGCTTGCCGTCGGTCCACAGCGATGTCGGCAGCTCGTCTTCTTCCCAGAACGGCGCCTTGATTTCGAGGAAAACATCGGTGTGCTCGCTGTACGGCGTCTGCGCAACTGCTCCGGCTTGCAGCGCCGGCAGCGGCGGATCGAATGCAACGTCACGCAGCAACGGCAACGGCATCGTGCAGACGACGAAACGCGCGCGCAGCGATTGGCGGCCGACAACCTGCACTTCGACACCGTCTCGATCCGAACGAATGCCGGTTACCTTCGCGCGCAGACGCACTTCCCGGTTCAGCTGGTTCGCCATCGCATCCGTGAAGCGACTCATGCCGCCCTCGAGATTGCGCAGTTGCGTCAGCGCGCCGGACGCCACATTGAACTGCTGGACATGCATCTGCCAGAGCGCAGAGATATCGTCGAGCGAATCTGCCTCGGCGCGCGCCTCGATCAACCGTAATGCCTCGGCATTGGCGCCGTTCTGGCGCAGGAAATCACTGAACGGGATGTCGAATTGCGCAGCAGAAGGCTCCAGCCAGGCCTCGGGCGTCGCCAGCGGCAGCGGCCGCGGAAAATACATGCCGCTCAGGAACAACGGCGGAACATTGCGTGCCGGGCTCTCGATGCCGTTGAATTCCGACGTCGGCCAGGCGTCCGGATGGACGAGTTGGCCGTTGACGTGGTAACCGAATTCAATGCCGCCCCCGCGCCAGGGTATGGCGCGCAGCCCGAGGCGATCGATGCGATCGACGATCCGCGCATAGGTGTCGATGCTGAATTCGCTGCCGCCCGCATCCGGGTGCCCCGGCAAATCATCGCGCGTGTATACCCGGCCACCGATTCGCTCACTGCCTTCCACGAGCAGTACGTCGGCGCCCTGTTCCTGCAGCAGGACCGCCGCGTTGAGTCCGGCCAGCCCGGCGCCGATCACGATGACGTCGGCATCGGGTTTGCCGCGTCCGCAGCCGGTCAGCGAGACGGGCAATCCGGCAACACCGCCTGCTGCGGCGAGCCATTTCAGTGTCTTTCGTCGGCTCAATGCACCGGTCATCATCGCACTCCATGCATGGCCGAACCCGCAACGCCAATATGGCGACTGGGTTCAGGGGTGAGTCGTTCCGACAGAATCTTACTACGCGGTAGGTTAAAAGCAACCATGACCGGTAAGGGGCTTTGGAAAGCGTCGATTATGGTAAACAAACGCGTCAAATCGGGCTGCACGAATTGCATTACTTACGACCGCGTAGGTAATATTGGCTGTTCTTAGCCCAGGGCATATCAATGACCCGATCCACCAAGCCGAAACAGCGGCGCAATCGACAGACCACGGAGGCCGCGATCCTGGACGCCTTTGAGCGCGTGATCGCCCGGGACGGGGTAGCCGCTGCGAATCCGACGAGCATCATGGCCGAGGCCGGTTTCAGCAAACCGCTGCTGTACGACTATTTCGGCAATATGGCCGGCCTCGCGGCGGCCTGGGCCGAGCGCGAGACGATCTGGCCGAATTACGATTTTCCGACCGAGGACGACGGCACCGATTTTAAGGTCCATCTCAAACGCTTCCTGATCACGACCGCCGACAAACTCCGCAACAGCCCGGTCACGCTCGAACTGCTGACGGCGGAGCTCGGCTGTCCGCCGGAATGGCTGCAGGTGCTGGACGACCGCCGCCAGAAATGGCTGCAAGAGAATATGCGGGACGTGCTGCTGCACCCGGAAATTCGCGAGCCGGACAACTGGAACCTGATGTTTGTCCTGTACAGCGCGATCAATTACCTCGCGCTGCGCTCCCGCCACGAAAGCGCGCACACGGGCCTGCGGCTCGATACCGACGAGGGCTGGAACGATGCGATGGCACGCATCGAGAAGATCGCCGACGACCTGATGCTGCTGGCCCGGATCAAACGCATCATTCGCAACGGTCAGGCCGATATCCTTTCGCAGCTACTCGATACATTGGGGTCAGACCCCAATATTCCGGGGGCGCCGGAGGAATCTTCTTCCTGAGCACGTACGACAGCCCGTCGATGATTGGGTCGGCGCGCCACGAGTCCTGGAAATTGGCGTCTGGAAATTGGTGTCAGGCACCAAAATCTTCCTAATTTCTTACGCTCACGATCACGAGAGAAGATTTGGTGTCTGACACCAATTCCTGACGCCCAATATCACGCGCAGCCGTAATGCCTTTGAAGAATTCCATCGCACCCATACGCAAATTACGCAGGCTGTAGCCACCCTCCTGCACGGCCAGAGGAAATTGGTGTCAGACACCAATAACTAACGCCCGCTATCACGAGAAGCCGGTAATGCCTTTGAAAAACTCCATCGCACCCATGCGCAGGTTGCGCAGACTGTAACCACCCTCCTGCACGACCAACGTCGGTATGCCCGTTTCCGCGAGCATCCTGCCGATACGGAACATACCTCTGGACGACACGTTAAAGGTGCCGGTCGGATCACCCGCCATGATGTCGAATCCGAGGGACAGCACGAGGTAATCGGGCTTGAAGCGATGGATGATGTTGATCGCCTTGGACAGGGTTTCGCAATAGGCATGATCATCCACGCCCGGGTAGAGCGGCAGATTCCGGTTGAACCCCTTGCCCTCATCTTCGCCGCACTCATCGGCATAGCCGGCAAAATACGGATAGCACAGACGCGGGTGTCCGTGGATCGAGATGAAATACACGTCACTGCGCCGGTAAAAAATCTCCTGCGAGCCGTTGCCATGATGGTGATCGATATCCAGGAATGCGACCCTGCCGAGCTTCGATAGATAATCGGCGGCTATGGCAGCGTTATTGAAATAACAGAATCCGCCGAACGCGCGGGACTCGGCATGATGACCCGGGGGGCGGCACAGCGCGTAACAAAGCTCTGCCCCCTTGCCGATACGCTCGGCGCCGGTGAGCGCGACATTGACGGCATTCCTGGCGGCCTTGTACGCATTGGCCGTCACCGGCGTAAACGTGTCGATGCAGTAGTATCCCGCCCGCATATCCCATGCTTTGGGTATCCGATCCGGTCTGCGCATCGGGAACACGTTCGGGTACAGCAATTGCCCGGAATCCAGATTCTTGCCACCCTGCTTCAGGAAGTTCAACAGGCCGGGCTGGTGCACCCGCAGGATATGTTTTTCAGAAAACGCTTTGATCTTGAATTCGTCCAACGGGATCGAATCGATGCCTTTGCGAATGGACTGCACCCGGGCCGGCCGTTCGACATAGCCCTTCTCCCGCAAATGGTGGATCTGGTGAGCGTCGCCGGTAGTAATGAACGCCAGGCGGGCCTGATCGGGTCCCGGTCGGTGCCTGATCGGCACAGTGTAGATCGGCGGCCGTAATTGCACCGGATCATCCTGTATCGACTGCACGATATGCTTGACCCGCGCGTCCGTCTCGTCGAGGTTGGCCTTTACCCCCAGTAGTCGCCTGACGAAGGCGCGCAAATCCTTGCGTGTCAGCGGTTTCCCGGTATCAAGATCGTCATAGACCAGGTACGTGCCATGACCGGCGTTGGCCTGATGCGTCGTCGTTTCGTACGCCGTGTTGATGATCGGCCGTGCCCCGAAGCGTTCGTAGAAGGCCAGCCGCCGCTTGTTCACGCCGAGGCGCTTCCTCTCTATCAACAAATCGACGTCGTCGGGCGGCACATCCATGAACAGCCCTTTGGCCTTTCGCTGCAGCAACCATTCACAGGTCGCCTCATACAGCGCACCGCCGTAGCCGCGCGCATTGCGCTTGGGATGTGAAATCAGGTAATCGAGATACCCGTAACGTTGCCGCGTGAAATAGAAACTCAGCGCAAACCCGAGAGACCGATTTTTCTGTCCCTCCGCAACCAGTAAGATGACATCGAAATCCTTGTCACTCGTAAACTGCAGAATCCTGGCGATCTTGGACGCGTATTGCGGATCATAGGAAAACGCGTCCTCGTAGATACGCAGCACCGCCGATATCGCCAACTGGTTCTGAGTGGTGACGGCATCGTGCACTTGGCGAATTCGAAACATGGACGTTACTCGGCCGGGCGGCCCGAATCCGGCTGCTGCATGGGCTGGCGATTACGCGAATATTCTACATCGCCGACATGACCGGGGTCCGACCCCCGCCAAAGTCAGGGGGTCAGACCCCCGAAAATTGGAGACGATAGCGGGCTCTTTTTCCTGATCACATACTGCAGCCTGTCGGTGAACGGATCGGCGCGTGACGGGGCTAAGAAAATCGGGGTCTGACCCCATGGCCGCTCATCGGGGTCACATTGGGGTCAGACCCCAAAATTCTGGGCGCGATAGCGGGCGGTTATTTCTTGGTACGTACTGTAGCCCGTCATCGAGCGGATCGGCGCAGGAAGGCGCCTGAAAAATTGGGGTCTGACCCCATTAATGAAGTTCGGGGGCAGGCCCCAGGTCATGGTAACGCTCGAACTCCTGTTCGAAGGCGAGTTGTCGGCTATCGGTGATCCGGTCGATGTACAGCACCCCGTCGAGGTGATCGAACTCATGCTGG
>JAJFJS010000129.1 GCA_021773815.1 Gammaproteobacteria bacterium | reverse complement strand
GTCGCCGCCGTCGCCCGACATGCCCGAGCGCACGAGCACGCGGCGCGCTTCGCCCTGGATGACAAAATCCATTGCCTGTTCCTCGAACTGGCGCAGCTGCCGGTCCATATAGTCCGGCGTCGCGCCTTCGGGCGCGCGCATCCAGCTGAACAGCATGCCGCGGTCCTCGGTCGGCGCATATTCATTCGGCAGCGCCAGGAACAGCGTTGCGCTGATGCCTGAGATGACGAGGATGACGAGGATGGCAAGCCACGATCGATGCACGATTGCCGCGAGCAGCGTACGGTATCGGTCCGTCAGCCGCTTGAAGAATCGGTCGATCGCCTGTGCGCCGCGCTTGCGCTGCATGCCATTCTCGAAGGCCTTCGAGGCGAGCATCGGCACGAGCGTCAGTGCGATCAGGCTCGAGAAGGCGACGGCGGCCGCCAGCGAGATGCCGAACTCGCCGAACAGTCGCCCGACCTTGCCTTCCATGAAAGACATCGGGATGAACACGGAGACCAGCACGACGGTCGTCGCGATGACGGCAAAGCCGATCTCGCGACTGCCGTTGATCGCGGCGAGCAATGCGGGTTGACCCTTCTCCAGGTGACGGACGATGTTTTCCAGCACGACGATCGCATCATCGACCACCAGGCCGATGGCGAGCACGAGACCCAGCAGCGTCAGCGTGTTGATCGAATAGTTGAGCGCCGCCATCACGGTGAATGAGGCGATGATCGCGATCGGGATCGTTATTGCCGGGATCATCGTTGCGCGCAGCGAACCGAGGAATGCGAAGATCACCAGCAATACCATCGCGAGCGCGACGGTCAGTGCCTTGAGCACCTCCTTCATCGATTCGCCGACGAATACGGAGAAATCGACGGCTGTGGTGATCGCGATATCGGTCGGGATGTCCATTTTTGCCCGCTCGATCTCGGCGAGGACGCCGCGATTTACCGCCAGGATATTGGCCTGAGACTGCGGCACGATGCCCAGGCTCATGCCGGGCACTGTGTTCGAACGCGCGATGCGGCGCGTGCTCTCGGGTTCGACGCGAATCTCCGCGACATCGCCGAGGCGCACGATATGGTTGTCGGCCGTGCGCGCCACAACGAGACCCGCGAAGTCATCGGGAGTTTTCAGTTCGCTGTCGGTGCGCAGGCTGAATTCCCGTTCGGCTGATTCGATACGACCTGCGGGCAGTTCGACGTTCTCCCGGCGCAGCACATCCTCGATGTCCTGCACCGTCAGTGCGCGGGCAGCGAGGGCCTCGCGATTGATCCAGATCCGCATCGCCATGCGGCGCGCGCCGCTGAGCCTGATGGTTGCGACGCCCGGTACCACCGACAGCCGGTCGACGATGTTGCGTTCGGCAAAATCGGTCAGTTCCATGACGCTGCGACTGTCGCTGGACACATCGATATACATCGATGCATCCATGTTGCTGTCTTCTTTGGTGATCTGTGGTGCATCGGCCTCTACGGGCAGCATGCGCAAAATGCGTGATACCCGTTCCCGGACATCGTTGGCCGCGCCGTCGATATCGCGGTCGAGTTTGAACTCGACGGTAATCGTTGAGCGTTCATCCGCGCTTGTCGACTGCAGTTTTTCGACGCCGGCGATGCCGGCAATCTCATCCTCGATGGTTTGCGTGATGCGCCGTTCGATGACCTCGGCGGACGCACCCCGATAGGTCGTCGAAATCGATACGACGGGCGGATTGATATCGGGATACTCACGCACCGACAGTCGTTCGATGGCGAGCAGGCCGAGAATGACGAGCACGAGGCTGATAACAGTCGCGAAGACCGGTCGGCGCACGCTGATGTCGGAGATGATCATGTCTTCAGGACGAGCCGAGTACTTCGACCGCCGCGCCGCTGCGGACTTTCTGCATGCCCTCGGTGATCAGGACGTCGCCGACCGCCAGACCGCTGCGCACCTCGGCGAGTCCCGGCGACCGGATGCCGAGTTCGACCTGTTTCTCGACGGCGCGGCCTTCCTCTATGATGAATACGAACTGCCGGCCCTGGCGAGGTACGAGCGCCTCTTCGGGGATCAGCAGTACATCGTCGCGTTCTTTCTCCAGCGCCACGGTCAGGAACATCCCGGGTTTGAGCAGGTCCCCGTCATTGGGGATCACCGCGATGACCGTCAGTGACCGGGTGGCCGTGTCGACGCGCGAGTCGATGGACGTGACCGTGCCGTGGAACGATCGGTCCGGGTAGACGGCGCTGGCCGCTTCGATCGTCATGCCGGTTTCGAGGCTGGAAAGGAACGCCTCGGGAATCGTAAATTCGAGTTTGATCAAATCGGTGTCGTCGAGCGTGGTCATCATCGTTTCCGGCCCGACCAGGTCGCCGGGACTGACGTGACGCAAACCGACGGTGCCGGCGAACGGCGCCCTGATAAACGCGTGCTTAAGCCGCGCGCCGGCCGCACGTACTTCGGCCTCGGCCATCTGTACGCCGGCTTCGAGTTCCTCGAGTTCGGCAGCCGATACGACGCGCGTCTCGCCGAGTGCGCTGCTGCGCCGGTACTGGCTGCGTTTTTGTTTCAGCGATGCCTCGGCCATGTTCAGGTTGGCGCGAATCTCGTCGTTATCGAGTTCGATCAGCAGGTCGCCGGCCGTGACCCGCTGGCCTTCGGTGAAATTGATCTTCGTGACGGCGCTGGAAATACGCGACATGACATCGATGGATTCGTTCGCGCGTGCCGTGCCGAGTGCCGTGTAACGGTCGACATGGCTGCGGGTCGCCACCGGCGTGGCGATCACGACGACCGGTGCGCCGCTGCCGAACGGGTTGCCGCCGGCGTCGGGTTTGGACGGGCCACAGGCGGCGAGGCCGGTGCCTGCGAGCAGCGCTGTCAGCAGCCAGGTCAGCGATCTGTCAGTAGTCAGGGACAAGGTTGGTCTCCGTATCCGGCGGGCCGCGCGGGCCCGGTGTTCCGGCGGATTGACCGGCCGGACCATGGTTCGCCGCGTCGTTCGATGCGCGGCGGGCCCGATATGATAGGTTATTTCATCCCGCGTTGATCCGATTTGCATTGCCGAGGCCGCGCCATGATCGAGGGTATCCATCATCTCAATTTCATCGTCCGTGACCTCTCCTCGGCCGTGCCTGCCTGGGAGCGGGTTCTCGGCCGAACGGTGACATCGACGGACCGGCTCGATGCCCGCGGCGTGGACATCGCGCGGTTTGACCTCGGGCATGCCTGGCTGGTCCTGGTGGCGCCGAACCGCCCGGGCACGAAAGCGGCACAGCACCTGGCGCGCCATGGCGAGGGGTTCTTCCTCGTGTCGCTGCAGACGGACTCGCTGGCGGATGAAGTCGCGCGGCTGGGCGATGCGGCATTCGACGGGCCGGTGCGAGCCGGGCTGGATGACTGGATCGTGCGGGATGTCGGTGAGGCAGCAGGGCCCGGGGTGCAGGTGCAGTTTGTGGAGCCGGGCGGGTGATGTCAGGCCGCGTCGAAGGCCCGGCGGGTCAGGTTTTCGTGGCCGGTTGCCGTGACGAGGACATTGTCTTCGATACGGATGCCGCCGAAGGGTTGCAGGTGTGCGACCCGTTGCCAGTCGATGGCGCCACCGGCCGGGCCGGTGCGCAGGTCATTGAGCAGTGCGTCGATGAAATATAGACCCGGTTCGATGGTCAGGACCTGACCCGGTTCGAGCGTGCGCACGAGGCGCAGGTTCGGGAAGCCGTCCGCGCGTGCCAGCGCGTTGCCGGCGGTATCGGCCAGATCGCCGCCGACCTCGTGGACCTGCAGCCCGAGAAAGTGTCCGAGACCGTGCGGGAAGAACGCGGCGGTGATGCCGTCGGCGACCGGGTCCGCGACTGCGGCATCGACAATGCCGGCCGTTTGCAGCAACTTGCCGATTTCGGCATGTGCGGCCGCATGCAGATCGCCGAACGGAATGCCCGGCGCGACCCGCGCCGCGAGCCGTTGCTGGAGATCGTCCATGGCGTCGATCAGCGCGGTGAAATCCGGGTCGCCGGCGCTGTGCGTTCGTGAGATGTCGCTCGCGTAGCCGTTGCCATTGCAGCCCGCGTCGATCAGCAGGCTGCGGCGCGCGCCGGGTTCACGGTCGAGGTGCTGGTAATGCAATACGGCGGCGTGCTCGTTCTGCGCGATGATCGCCGGGTACGGCAGTTCGTTCTCGGTGTGCCGGCACGCGGCAAGGAACGCCAGCCAGATCTCATACTCGGAGCTGCCCGCATGAAATGCCTGTGCGGCGGCGCGATGCGCGGGCACGGCCCGCTGCGTGGCGATGCGTATGCATTCGATTTCATACGGCGTGCGCAACGGGCGCCAGTAATGCAGGAAGGCCAGCAGCGCAGCGGGATTCCGGTCGGCTGCAGGCGGATCATGCCGCCACTGCGTCGGGTCACCGAGGTAGGCCGCGCCGGCGGCGAGTGGCGCCAGTTCGCGTGCAACGGCTTCGAGCGTCGGCAGCGTCTCGATAGCGAAATGTTCGCCCCAGGGTTCGCCCGGCAATTCGGGCGGTGCGGTCCAGACATCGTCGGGCCGAAAGATGAGCAGCCGGGGCGTTTCTCCGGGACGGTAGACCAGCGCCGATTCGGCGTGTTGCTGCAGCGGCAGCCATTGGAGCAGATGCGGGTTGGTCCGGAACGGTGCGGCCTGATCGTCGAGAAAATAGTGGCGCTGTGCGCCGGCGCCGATGATCACGGCGTCGTAACCCGTCGCGGCCAGCGCGTCGTCGAAACGTGCCCGGACGGTATCGAGGTGGGCCGGATACAGTGGCGCGAGTCGGCTATTGGCTGTGGCTTGCATCGGACTACTCTATAATTTGCCCATGAGCAAAGAAACCCGGACAGCCACTTCCCGGACCACGGTACTGACCGGCGTGACGACCACCGGCACTCCGCACCTGGGCAATTACGCCGGTGCGATTCGCCCGGCGATCGCCGCCAGTCGCAGCGACGACGCCAGATCCTTTTACTTTCTGGCCGACTACCATGCGCTGGTCAAGAATCAGTCGCCGGAATCGGTGCATCGCTCGAGCCTCGAGGTCGCGGCGACCTGGCTCGCGCTGGGACTCGATACCGACCGGGCGATTTTCTACCGGCAGTCCGATATCCCGGAAATTCCCGAACTGACGTGGATACTCAGCGCAGTCACGGCCAAGGGGCTGATGAATCGTGCGCATGCCTACAAGGCCGCCGTCGCGGCGAATGAAGACAGCGGGCAGAAGGACCCGGACAAGGGCATCACGATGGCGCTGTTCGGTTACCCGGTGCTGATGGCCGCCGACATCCTGCTGTTCAGCGCGCACAAGGTGCCGGTCGGCAAAGACCAGAAGCAGCATGTCGAGATGGCCCGCGACATCGCGCAACGCTTTAACCATAATTTTGCCGAGTTATTCGTCGTGCCGGAGCCCGTCATCGACGACGGCACGGCCGTGCTGGCGGGGCTCGACGGCCGCAAGATGAGCAAGAGCTACAACAACACGATCCCGCTGTTCGAGCCGGAGAAAAAACTGCGCAAGCTGATCATGAAGATCAAGACGAACTCGCTGGAGCCGGGCGAGCCGAAGGAGACCGAGGGCAGCGCGCTGTTTGAGATCTACCGGGCGTTTGCGACGCCTGCCGAGGTCGAGGCGATGCGCGGCAAGTTCGCGGCCGGTATCGGCTGGGGAGACTGCAAGCAGGAGCTGTTCGAATATCTGAACGAGCATCTGCAGGCAGCGCGTGTCGAGTACAGCCGACTCATCGACGATCCCGGTTACGTCGAGGACGTGCTGCGGAAGGGCGCGACCCGTGCGCGCGAAATCTCGGTGCCGTTCATCGAACGGATTCGGCACGCCGTCGGCATTCGGCCCCTGGTCCGATGAAACCGCTGCAGTTGCCCGGGATCGAGGCGTATGCGCTGGACAAGACCCGGCCCGAGCCGGCGCAGCTGACGGCACTCGAGGCCCGCACCTGGGCCTCGATGAAGAACCCGCAGATGATTACCGGCCGCCTCGAAGGCCGGTTGCTGAAGCTCCTCGTGCAGATTTGTCGGCCGCAACTGGTGCTCGAGCTCGGCACCTTTACCGGGTATTCCGCGCTGTCGATGGCTGAGGGCCTGCCGGACGGCGGCCGGATCATTACCTGCGACGTGGACCCGGTGGCGCGCGACGTCGCGCAGGCCGCGTTCGACGAGAGCCCGTTCGGCACCCGCATCGAACTGCGCATGGGGCCGGCGCTCGAGACCCTGCGCGCGCTCGATGAGACCATCGATTTCGCGTTCGTCGATGCGGACAAGCTGAACTATCAGGCTTATTACGAGGAGATTCTCACGCGCACCCGGCCGGGCAGCGTGATTCTGTTCGACAACATGCTGTGGTCGGGCCGGGTGCTGGACCCGGCCGACGATGAGGATCGTGCCCTCGATGCATTGAACACGACGATCGCCGCCGATGACCGGGTCGAAAACGTCCTGCTGACCGTCCGGGACGGCGTCCAGCTCGTCGTCGTCAAGTAACCTGCGGCGCCGGTCGGTGCCGGCGCAATGACCGATCCGTCGATTGCCGCACGCAGGATGCGCGACGCCCGGTCCGATGCTAACCCCAAACCCTCACCAGCCGGCCACCGGCGGGTCGGCCGGCGACTCAACGGACCGGAGGAAATAGCGGGCGTGAGTTGGTTGCTCAGACTGACATCGAGTTCCCGCCATCGGCCGGTACCGGATTCGGCGGGCTGCGTGCGCCCTGGCTGGCGCTTTACTCAACCGGCGGCGATGCCAACGGTTTGCTCCAGAGTGGCGCCGGGACGGCGGCCCACCACCGGCTCCCGGGATGCTGAAGAGATCTGTGCGCTAGCCGGTACGCCGCGCCGGCGCCGCGGCGCCTTTCTGCAGCGTTACCGCCAGGTACTGACCCGTGAACGAGTCGGGATTCGCCGCGACATCCTCGGGCGTGCCCTCGGCGATCAGTCGGCCGCCGCCGTCGCCGCCTTCCGGACCGAGGTCGATAATCCAGTCGGCTGTTTTGATGACGTCGAGGTTGTGCTCTATGACGACGATCGTGTTGCCTTGATCGCGCAACCGCTGCAGCACTTCGATCAGGTGCGCGATGTCATGAAAGTGCAGGCCGGTCGTCGGTTCGTCGAGGATGTATAGCGTGTTGCCGGTCGCGCGCTTGGACAGTTCCTTGGCCAGTTTGACACGTTGTGCCTCGCCACCCGACAGCGTCGTCGCGTTCTGACCGAGCTTGATGTACGACAGGCCGACATCGAGCAGCGTCTGCAGTTTGCGCGCGATTACCGGCACGTTGCAGAAAAACTCGAGCGCGTCCTCGACGGTCATCTCGAGCACTTCGTGGATGTTCCTGCCCTTGTAGCGGATCTCGAGCGTCTCGCGGTTGTAGCGCTTGCCGTTGCAGACGTCGCAGGGCACGTAGACGTCGGGCAAGAAATGCATCTCGACGCGGATCACGCCGTCGCCCTGGCAGGCCTCGCAGCGGCCGCCCTTGACGTTGAAGCTGAAACGCCCCGGCTTCAGGCCGCGCGACCGGGCTTCCTGGGTGCCGGCGAACAGGTCGCGGACGGCGGTAAACAGGCCCGAGTAGGTCGCCGGGTTCGAGCGCGGTGTCCGGCCGATCGGTTTCTGGCTGATGTCGATGATCCGGTCCACGTGTTCGAGGCCGGTGAGCCCGTCGTGCGGGGCCGGGTCGTGGCTGGTCTTGTTGATCGTCTCGGCAGCCGCCTTATACAAGGTGTCGTTGATCAGCGTCGATTTGCCGGAACCGGAGACGCCGGTCACGCACGTCATGACGCGCAGCGGCACCGCGACGTCGATGTTCTGCAGGTTGTTGCCGCGTGCCCCGCGGATCATCAGTTGTTGCTGCGGATCGACCGCGCGGCGGACCTCCGGCACCTCGATTCGGGCGCGACCGGTCAGGTAGCGGCCGGTCAGTGAGTCGGGGTTGGCGAGAATGTCTGCCGGCGTACCCTGGGCGACGATCTTGCCGCCGTGCACCCCGGCGCCGGGACCCAGGTCGACAACGTGGTCGGCGGCCAGGATGGCTTCCTCGTCGTGCTCGACGACGATAACCGTGTTGCCCAGGTCACGCAGGTGCACCAGCGTGTTAAGCAGTCGCCGGTTGTCGCGCTGGTGCAGCCCGATCGACGGTTCGTCGAGGATGTACATGACGCCAACGAGCCCGGAACCGATCTGGCTCGCGAGACGGATACGCTGCGCCTCGCCGCCGGACAGCGTCTCGGCGCTGCGGTCGAGACTCAGGTATTCGAGGCCGACGTCGCCGAGAAATTTCAGCCGGTCGCGGATTTCCTTGAAGATCTTCGAGGCAATTTCGCCGCGCCAGCCGGTCAGTTTCAGCGTCGCGAAGAAACCGAGCGCCTGGCTCACCGACATCGATGTGACCTGGGCGATCGACCGCTCGCCGATAAATACATGACGCGCGGCCGTGTTCAGCCGGCTGCCACGGCAGTCGGGACACGGCTGGATGCTCAGGTACTTGGCCAGTTCCTCGCGGACCATGCCCGAATCGGTTTCGCGGTAGCGGCGCTCCAGGTTCGGCAGGATGCCCTCGAAGCAGTGCGTGCGCGTGACCTGTGCGCCGCGCGGACTCTGGTAGCGGAACTCGATGGCGTCGTCGCCGCTGCCGCGTAACAGGACGTCGCGAATGGCCGGGTCGAGTTCGGTAAACGGTGTCTCGATGTCGAAACTGTAGTGCGCGGCCAGGCACTGGATCAACTGGAAATAATACGCGTTGCGCCGATTCCAGCCGCGAATCGCGCCGCCGGCCAGGCTCAGTTCCGGATGTTTGACGACGCGGTCGGCGTCGAAGAACTGCCGGACGCCGAGGCCGTCGCAGGTCGGACATGCGCCGACCGGGTTGTTGAACGAAAACAGCCGCGGTTCGAGTTCCTGGATGGAGTAGTTACAGACCGGGCACGCGAAGCGGTCAGAGAACAGCAGTTCCGCGTCCTTGCCGTTACCAGCGCCTTCCATGTGCGCGATCCTGGCGATCCCGTCCGCGAGTTTGAGCGTCGTTTCGAACGATTCGGCGAGCCGCAGCGCCAGGTCGTCACGGACCTTGAAGCGGTCGACGACGACCTCGATCGTATGCTTGCGGCGCAGGTCGAGTTTCGGCGGGTCGTCGAGTTCGTAAACTTCACCATCGATTCGCGCCCGCACGAATCCCTGCGACAGCAGGTCGGCGAGCAGTTGCACGTGCTCGCCCTTGCGATCCTGTACGACGGGCGCGAGCATCATCAGCCGCGTGCCTTCCGCCATGGCCATGACCTGGTCGACCATCTGGCTGATCGTTTGTGCCGCGAGATCCTCGTCGTGCTCCGGGCAGCGCGGCGTGCCGGCGCGGGCGAACAGCAGGCGCAGGTAATCGTAGATTTCGGTGACGGTGCCGACCGTCGAGCGCGGGTTGTGCGATGTTGATTTCTGTTCGATCGAGATCGCCGGCGACAGCCCCTCGATATGATCGATGTCCGGCTTTTCCATCATTGACAGGAACTGACGGGCGTACGCCGACAGCGATTCCACATAGCGCCGCTGTCCCTCCGCATAGATCGTGTCGAAGGCCAGCGACGACTTGCCGGAACCGGACAGCCCCGTGATCACGATCAGCCGGTCGCGCGGCAAATCCAGGTCGATATTACGCAGATTGTGCGTTCGGGCGCCGCGGATGCTGATCGTTTGCATGGTGGGTTGGTGTCGGTTTCCGTGTCTTTTCGGGCCGGAGAGCGAACCATCAACTATACGGCCTTTGCCGGGCCCGACCCAAACGCGGATACGCCGTGACCAGTCGGGGCGGTCAGGCCGGGGCGGCCGCAACGCCGTAAATGCATGACCTTATGCAAGATTCGAGGGTGTGTTTTAACGGTGGCGGGCATACAATATGGCCCCCTCGCCGGACGGGAACGGCGGGATCGGGAAGATAACGATATAAATCAACGAATTACAGGGGTTTGTCATGGCACGCGGCATCAACAAGGTCATTCTGGTCGGTAACCTCGGGCAGGATCCGGAGACCCGCTACATGCCCAGCGGCGGCGCCGTGACGAACTGCAGCCTCGCGACGACGGCGGCCTGGAAGGACAAGCAGACCGGCGAACAGGTCGAGAAGACCGAATGGCACCGGCTGGTGTTTTTCAATCGACTCGCGGAGATCGCCGGTGAGTACCTGAAGAAGGGCTCGCAGATCTACGTGGAGGGCGAGTTGCAGACTCGCAAGTGGCAGGACAAGGAAGGCCACGACCGCTATACGACGGAGATCAAGGTCCGTGAGATGCAGATGCTCGGCGGCCGCGGCGGCGCCGGCATGGATGCGCCTTCCCAGGGCGGCGGCAACCGCGGGTCGTCGGCAGGATCGGCCGCGGCGGCGGCACAGCCGGAACCGGATTTCGACGACGATATCCCGTTCTAGCACGCTCGCGGCACGCAAAATTCGCATGACGAGTCCGGCGCACCGTTCGCGGTGCGCCGGTTTCGTTGCAACAGCAAGAACCAGTTATTAAGGAAAATCGGGAAACAGATTATGGGCGCATTCAAAGAACCGCACGGCGGCGAACTCAAGCAACTCTACCTGGCGCCGGCCGAGGCCGAACAGGAAAAACAGCGCGGCCGCGACTATCGTTCGTGGGATCTGACCGACCGGCAGCTCTGCGACATCGAACTGTTGCTGAACGGCGCGTTCTCACCGCTCGAGGGTTTCCTGTCCGAGGCCGAATACGACGGCGTCGTCGAGACGATGCGCCTGCCGAGCGGGGTCCTGTGGCCGATGCCGATCACGCTCGACGTCACGGAGGAATTTGCCGCCGGTATCGAGACCGGAGAAAAAATTGCGCTGCGCGACAAGGAAGGCGTGCTGATCGCGACGCTCGAAATCAGCGACCACTGGACGCCCGACAAGGCCCGTGAGGCGCGGTGTGTGTTTGGCACCGAAGACGTCAAGCACCCGGGCGTCAATTACCTGCAGAACATCGCGCACCCGGTGTACGTCGGCGGCAAGCTGACCGGCGTCGAGGCGCCCACGCATTACGACTTCCGCGGCCTGCGCGATACGCCGGCCGAGATGCGCGCGCGTTTCAAGAAGCTCGGTTGGCGCAAGGTCGTCGCGTTCCAGACGCGTAACCCGATGCACCGCGCGCACCAGGAGCTGACGTTCCGCGCCGCGAAAGAGAACGAGGCCAACCTGCTGATCCAGCCCGTCGTCGGCATGACCAAGCCCGGCGATATTGATCACTACACGCGCGTGCGCTGCTATGAGCATCTGCTCGAGCAGTACCCGGAACAGACGACCTCGCTGAGTCTGCTGAACCTGGCGATGCGCATGGGCGGTCCGCGCGAGGCGTTGTGGCATGCGCTGATCCGCAAGAACTACGGCTGCACGCACTTCATCGTCGGCCGTGATCATGCCGGCCCGGGCAATGATTCGAACGGCGAGCCGTTCTACGGCCCGTACGATGCGCAGGAGATGATGCAGGAGTATGCCGGGGACCTGGGCATCACGATGGTGCCGTTCCAGCTGATGGTTTTCGTCGAGGAACGCGCCGAATACATGCCGATCGACGAGACGACCGAGGATCAGACCGTGCTGAACATCTCCGGCACGGAATTCCGCCGGCGCCTGCAGGAAGGGCTCGAGATCCCGTCGTGGTTTTCCTATCCGAAGGTCGTCGAGGAATTGCGCAAGTCATACCCGCCGCGCCACAAACAGGGCGTGACGATTTTCTTCACGGGCCTGTCGGGCTCGGGCAAGTCGACGATTGCGAACGCCTTGCTGGTCAAGCTGCTCGAGACCGGCGACCGGCCGGTCACGCTGCTCGACGGCGACCACGTGCGCAAGAACCTGTCGAGCGAGCTGGGCTTCTCCAAGGAGCACCGCGACCTGAATATCCAGCGCATCGGTTACGTCGCGTCGGAGATCTGCAAGAACGGCGGCATCGCCATCTGCGCGCCGATCGCGCCGTATACGGCGACGCGCCGGATCGTGCGCGAAATGAGCGAGGCCGTCGGCGGGTTCATCGAGGTGTTTGTCTCGACATCGGTCGAGGTTTGCGAGCAGCGCGACCGCAAGGGCCTGTACGCCAAGGCACGGGCCGGCATTATCAAGGAGTTCACCGGTATCTCGGATCCCTATGAGGCTCCGGAACATGCCGAGGTCGTCATCGATACGGCGGAACTGAGTCCTGATCTGGCGGCGCATCGCATCATCGTGAAGCTGGAAAGTATGGGCTTCATACGCTAGGGTCTGAAGACAATACGTGGAGGGGGTCCTTCCCCGAGTATGCCAGGCAAGCTGTACGTCAAGACGTTCGGGTGTCAGATGAACGAGTACGATTCCGGCAAGATGCTGGATGTGCTCCATGACAGCCATGGACTGGAATTGACCGATGATCCCGAGGCGGCAGACGTCCTGTTGCTCAACACCTGTTCGATTCGCGAAAAGGCCCAGGCGAAGGTGTACTCCGAACTGGGCCGCTGGCGGCAGTTCAAGGCGGATCGGCCCGAGCTCGTGATTGGCGTCGGCGGCTGCGTCGCGAGCCAGGAAGGTGAGGCGCTGGTGCGCCGCGTCCCGGGCATCGACGTCGTGTTCGGGCCGCAAACCCTGCATCGTCTGCCCGACATGATCGACGAGGCGCGCGGCACGCACCGGCCCGTCGTCGACGTCAGTTTCCCCGAAATCGAGAAGTTCGATCATCTGCCGCGCCCTCGCGCGGACGGACCGACTGCATTCGTGTCGATCATGGAGGGCTGCAGCAAGTACTGCAGTTTCTGCGTCGTGCCGTATACGCGCGGCGAGGAGATCAGCCGGCCGCTCGATGACGTTGTCGCCGAGGTCGTGCGGCTGGCCGAACAGGGCGTCTGCGAGGTCACACTGCTCGGGCAGAACGTCAACGCCTATCGCGGCCGGACCCATGACGGCGGCGTCGCTGACCTCGCGACCCTGTTGCACTATGTGGCACTCGTCGAGGCGATCGAGCGCATTCGGTTTACCACGTCGCATCCGCTCGAGTTCGGCGACCGGCTCGTGCAGGCCTATGCCGCGATTCCGCAGCTCGCAAACTACCTGCACCTGCCGGTGCAAAGCGGCAGCGACCGGATCCTGTCGCTGATGAAGCGCGGGCATACGGCGCTCGAATACAAACAGAAGATTCGTGCGCTGCGCGCCGTCCGACCCGATATCAGCGTCTCGACCGATATCATCGTCGGCTTCCCGGGCGAGACCGAGCGGGACTTCGACGCGACCATGCGCCTGGTGACCGACATTGGTTTCGACCAGTCGTTCAGTTTTCTCTACAGCCCGCGGCCCGGCACGCCGGCGGCCGCGTTGCCCGACGCCGCCACGCAGGAAGAGAAACTCGCCCGCCTGTCGCGCCTGCAGGCGCAGATCTCGGCGCAGGCGATGCAGATCAGTCGCGACATGGTCGGCACCCTGCAACGCGTGCTCGTCGAACGTCCGGCGCGCAAGGATCCGGCGCAGCTGGCCGGCCGCACCGAAAACAATCGCTGGGTGAATTTCGACGGTCGCGGTGACGATGCGTTGATCGGCCGCTTCGTCGAGATCGAGATCACCGAGGCCCTGCCCAACTCACTGCGAGGTCGCCT
Source organism: Gammaproteobacteria bacterium (assembly GCA_021773815.1). Lineage (GTDB taxonomy): Bacteria > Pseudomonadota > Gammaproteobacteria > Steroidobacterales > SMWD01. The sequence continues at coordinate 4,189 of JAJFJS010000129.1, read as the reverse complement.
GCACATGCCGGCTGTGGCCGCTTGACGACGTTGACCGAAAGCCGCGAGGTCATGCTCGAACCGGTCGACAATGAGGTCCTGGCAAATCTGTGCGGCCAGTGCGATGAACATTTACGGCAGATCGAGAGTCGGCTCGGCGTGCAGATTCGCAACCACGGCAACCGGTTTCGGGTCGTCGGTTCGGCGCAGTCGACGCAACAGGGCGTGCGCGTGCTCACGGAACTGTACCGGCGGGCCGGTCTCGAGCGCCTCGATCCGCAACGTATCCATATGTGTCTGCAGGAGTCCGCGATGACCGATCAGAGTCATGATGAGACCGGTGATGCGGGCGACGCGCCGGACGTGGCACAGATTCGGACGCGACGCGTGTCGGTCCGGCCGCGCGGCCAGCACCAGTGCGCGTATATCGACAGCATTCGGACGCATGACCTGACGTTCGGCATCGGCCCGGCCGGCACCGGCAAGACCTACCTGGCCGTCGCGAGCGCCGTCGAGGCACTCGAACAGGAGCAGGTTCGTCGCATCGTGCTGGTGCGCCCGGCTGTCGAGGCCGGCGAACGCCTCGGTTTCCTGCCGGGCGATATGTCACAGAAGGTCGATCCGTACCTGCGACCGATGTATGACGCGTTATACGAGATGATCGGCTTCGATCGTGTCGCCAAACTGATCGACCGGCATATCATCGAAATCGCACCGCTGGCCTTTATGCGTGGCCGCACGCTGAACGAGAGCTTCATCATCCTCGACGAGGCGCAGAACACGACGGTCGAGCAGATGAAGATGTTCCTGACGCGCATGGGTTTCGGTTCCAGTGCCGTCGTGACCGGCGATGTCACGCAGATCGATCTGCCGCGCAACCAGACCTCGGGTCTGCGCCATGTTTTAAACGTGCTCGACGGGGTGCCCGGGGTCGGATTCACGTTTTTCGACGCTCGCGATGTCGTTCGCCATAGCCTCGTGCAGCGAATCGTCGAGGCCTATGAGGCGTTTGAACCGGAGCCGCCGGCGGATCGGCGTGATGCGGATCGATGATGGCCGAACCTGCGCCCGCGCCGTTGTGTGTTGACGTGCAGTGTGCGGTGGACGTCGCCGGCACGCCGACCGATGGACAGTTTACGGCCTGGGTCGGCGCGGCATTGTCCGGCGCCGGTCGGGCGCCCTCGGGAGTCGTGACGGTGCGCCTGGTCGCCGAGGATGAGAGCGCTGCGTTGAATTCGCGGTGGCGCGAGCGCGCCGGGCCGACCAATGTGCTGGCGTTTCCGGGGCCGGGAGCTGCGCCGGTTGCGCCCGGCGCCGACATCGAGATCGGCGATCTTGTCATCTGCTGGCCGGTCGCGCGCACGGAGGCGGACGAACAGCACAAGCCCCTCGCGGCGCACCTGGCACACCTGATCGTGCATGGTACGCTGCATCTGATCGGTTACGATCATCACGGGGAGGCCGAGGCTGAGCGCATGGAATCGCTCGAGGTCCGGATCCTGGCGGGGCTCGGCTTCGCCGACCCGTACGGGGAATCCGGCGCCGACAGCGATACCGAAACTTGAACAACGATAGCAAAGCATCAACAGCGGCACGGGAACATGAACGGCGAAAATAGAGACGAACGCGGCGGCCAGGCGAACTTGTGGTCGCGCCTGCGCACCCTGTGGCTGGGAGAACCGGCGACGCGTGACGCCCTGCAGACGACGCTGCGTGATGCACGTTGGGATGAAGTGATCAGCGCCGATGAGGTCACCATGCTGACGGGCGTGCTCAAGGTGTCCGAGACCCAGGTGCGCGACGTCATGATCCCGCGGGCCCATATGGTCGTCATCGAACGGGCCGCGCCGAAGGAAGAGATCTTTCGCCTGATCGTCGAATCCGGTCACTCGCGGTTTCCGGTGATTGGCGAGGACCGGGATGAGGTTGATGGCATCCTGCTGGCCAAGGACGTGCTGTCCTATTTTCTATCCGATTCGGACCAGCCCTTCGATCTGGCGCCGTTCCTGCGGCCGCCGACGTTCATCCCCGAGAGCAAGCGGCTCAACACGTTGCTCAAGGAGTTTCGGGTCAGCCGCAATCACATCGCGATCGTCGTCGATGAATACGGCGGCACGGCGGGATTGCTGACAATCGAAGACGTGCTCGAGGAAATCGTCGGCGAGATCGACGATGAGCACGACAAGCAGGAGGCGGAGTCGATTCAGGCGCAGGCCGATGCGCGCTACCAGGTGCGGGCGCTGACCCGAATCGATGAGTTCAACGAGTATTTCAACGCCGCCCTCGGTGGTGAGGAGTACGACACCGTCGGCGGACTGATTATCCACGAACTCGGCCGCATGCCGCGCCGGGGCGAGGTAGTGTACGTCGACGGATTCGAATTCAAGGTCGTGCAGGCGGACCGGCGCCGCGTGCATCTCGTTGACGTCACGCGAGGTGCGCCGCCGGCCGACGCCGGGCCGACGGCAACGCTTTGACGCTGCCGGCCGAGCGCTCGCATCGGGGGCCCTCGAACCGCGGGCGATGGGCCGCGGGCGCGGCCGGGCTGCTGCTGCCGCTCGGTTTTGCGCCGTTCGGCGCCTGGCCCGTGACGCTGTTGCTGCTCGCGGCGCTGATGTTTCTTTGTGACGGCCGCAGTCCGGGCGAGGCGGCCAGGCGCGGTTTCTGTTTTGGCTTTGCGGCGTTCGCCGCCGGCGCCTACTGGTTGTATATCAGCATTCACGTCTTCGGCGGCGCGCCGGTGATTATCGCCTTCGTGCTGATGCTGGGCTTGTTCGTGCTGATGGCCGCGTATGTGGCGGCTGCCGCGGCTGTGGCTGCTGCATTGTCCGGTTTTGCGCCGGCGCTGCGCTGGTGTGTGATCTGGCCGGCGGCTTTCACGCTGATCGAATGGCTGCGCGGCACGTTGTTCACCGGTTTTCCGTGGCTGACGCTCGGTTACGGGCAGATCGACGGGCCGCTCGCGGCCTGGGCGCCGGTGGCCGGCGTGCACGGCCTGTCGCTGGTCACGCTGGTGTTGTCCGGCGCGCTGCTGTCACTCTGGCGCGGCGGGACGGTCGGGCGGATCGCTGCGGCCGGACTGATCCTGATGATCGGCGTTATGACCGCCGGCCTGCAGCCCTTGCGGTGGGTCGAACCGGTCGGCGAGCCGGTGCGCGTCAGCATGGTGCAGGGCTCGATCCCGCAGGATCGCAAGTGGCGCCCGGAGCAACTCGAGCCCACCCTCGAGTTGTACCGCAGCCTGACTGCCGCGCAGCAGGCGGATCTCGTGATCTGGCCGGAAGTGGCCGTGCCGGCGCTCGCGCAGCGCGTACAGGACTTTCTCGATGCGGTCGCGGCTGATGCGCGCGCGCGTGGTCAGCAGGTCTATCTCGGCATCCTGACGTTCGACTCGGAGCGTCGCCAGTATCGCAATTCGCTGATCGGCATCGGCCGGCATACCGAGGCTTATCACAAGCGTCATCTCGTGCCGTTCGGCGAGTTTTTCCCGGTGCCGGATTTTGCACGCCGCTGGATGCGCAGCGCGGGGCTGCCGAACCAGGATACGCTGGCCGGTGAAAAAAATCAGGCGCCGTTGCCGCTCGGCACGCTGCGCCTTGCGCCGACGATCTGTTACGAGGATGCCTACGGCGCCGAGCAACTCGGATTCCTGCCTGCGTCGAACCTGCTGATCAACGTCAGCAACGATGCGTGGTTCGGCGGCTCGATCGCGCCGCATCAGCATCTGCAGATCGCGCGCATGCGGGCGCTGGAGACGGGTCGGTTCATGCTCCGTGCGACCAACACGGGCATCACTGCGATCATCTCGCCGCGCGGGGAGATCGTCGCGCGTTCACCGCAGTTCCGCACGCACGTGTTGAACGGCGTTGTGCAGCCGTACGCCGGCGCGACGCCCTACGTGCGCCTCGGTGATACGCCGGTCCTGCTGATCTGCACGCTGCTGATTGCGGGATTGTTCCTGCGTCAGCGCTTCGGCTGAGCGTGCGCGAAAGAAGGGAAAGACAGGGGGCGGAATGAGGGGACCCCGAAATTGGTGTCCGACACCACGGCTGTCCCATTCGGTCACCGGTCACCTAAAGCAAAGCTGGAATCGATCATGCGTAAAGATCGGGAACGGGCCGACATGACGGAGCGGCACCTTTCCGAGACACGCCGTGAACACGTCCGTGTGGGCTTGGGGCCCGCGTCCCTGCGGGCCACAGTCTCGGAA
>JAJFJS010000128.1 GCA_021773815.1 Gammaproteobacteria bacterium | reverse complement strand
AACCGCATTCAGCCGAAGGGATTCGATGTGGCGGCTTCTGTTGCCAGAATCTCGGAGCCCGTGAACCCGGTGACGCATGTATCGGACCTCGGTTACTTCTCCGCGGAGGAGTACGCGGGCGGTTATGACGATCAACAGGTTACGATCGCTCCGCAAGCGACCCGTATCGAACTGTCACTGTATTATCAGGGCACGTCGCGGGAATACGTCGAATTTCTGCGTGACCAGATCAACGGTACCGGCAACACGCTGGCGAGCCCGACGCCCTCCGGAGAGGCAGACGCCTACGTGATCCAGAGTGATCCTTTTTTCGGCCAGCTCAAGGCGTGGGGGAATACAATCTGGGATCTCTGGCGGCATAACCACGGCCTCGACGGGAGTGGTGTGGCTGTGGATGGCATTGTTCCCCTGGCGATGACGGAAGAGACGTACTACGCGCCGCTGGTATTGGGCGTCACGTCGTCGCCGTCGGTTGCCATCATCAACCAGCCGTATTCGTGGGATGGCCTGTCTGTTTCCGGCGGTCGGTCGCCGTATGTTTACGCCGTTGTTGACGGGGCTCTACCCAACGGGATGACGCTGGACCCACAGACCGGCGTGATATCCGGTGCTTCAACCAGTATCGCGATTGCCTATTTCACCGTGGAGGTCACGGATGCCTCGGCGGAAACCGCGACGGTTCCGTTGCAGATCGCCGTGCAGGGTGCGTATGTCTGTGGCGCTTGTCATCGCGCACAGGGTTTCTAAATATTTAGCGCTTGCCGGCAGGTTGCCGGTGACAAAATGATCAGGCATAGACGCCGATACTGGTATTGCGGTCACGGCATTCGATGGGTGACTGTAGCCGCATACCGTTATTCTGGCCACCGAGGCTCAGACTGATTGCCGCCTGGTACTGGGGGGGCGGGCAAACATTGACGGGCCTCACATCTGTGCAATCGGGGGATTGCTATGGTGGTTCCACGACAGACAGCCGAACCGGCATTCAGGAGTCCCGTCATGCGACACATTCTCACCGCTATTGCACTATGCATCGCCGCGAGCCACGCGCAGGCCATCGATTTTGCGGTCGGCGTCAATGGCGGAACGCCCGGCGTCGGCGTGAACGCAACGCTCGGCCTCACGGAGACGGTGAACGTGCGAGGCGTGTTCAACTACTTCCAGTACGACTTCGATGAGAACGAAGAAGGCGTCGATTATGAACTTGATCTCGATCTGAATTCGCTGGGTGCATTAATCGACTGGCACCCGATGGGCGGGGGGTTCCGGATTTCCGGGGGCGTCTTCGCCAACGGCAACGACATCTCGGGCACGGGTCGGGGTCAGTCCGGTTCGACCGTGGAGTTTGGCGACGTGATCGTGGCTGCGGACGATCTCGGCACGGTCAACGCATCGATTGATTTCGACAGTGTCGCACCGTACCTCGGGATCGGCTGGGGTAATGCCGTCGGTGACGGTCGTTGGGCTTTTTTGATCGACATCGGCGTCTTTTTCCAGGGCTCGCCGGATGTGGCTATCAGCACGCCCCAGGTTGACCCGTCGATCGCCGCGCTGATCGACGCCGAGCGTGTGCGTGCGGAAGCCGAGCTGGAAGACGAGGTCGACGGTCTCGATCTCTTCCCGTACCTGAGCGTCGGCTTCGCGTTCCGGCTCTGAGCCGGTCGCGGCGGTCGCTCACGCCCTTCCGTGTGAAGCGGCCGGCCGGACCCGGCATGTCGACCGTGGCTGGAATCGCGTGCCCCGGGCGGCCTTGACGAGTCCGCCGAACCCACACAAACCTCTTGCGCACCGGGGCGATAGCGGTGTCGGCCCAATGGTCGGTGTCGATTGCCCGGCCGTCATGAACAGCCGGTAGAATGATGGCGCACCAGGTCGGTAGTTGCCGCCGTGACGGGAGGATGTCTTGGACTCGACCGGCCCGCTGTTTGCCGCAAGCGTTGACGTTGCTGCCGAGCGTTTGGGTGCGAATGCGGTTTCCGGCCTGACGGCCGAGCAGGCCGCGGAGCGCCTGGCTGAATTCGGTCCGAATGTACTCCGGCGCGTCGGCGCGCGTTCGTGGTTCCGCGTATTGCTGGGCCAGTTCACCGATTTCCTGATCCTGATCCTCGTGCTGGCGGCCGGCGTGTCGGCCGCGATCGGCCAGGTCGGTGACGCGATTACGATCCTGGCGGTTGTCGTGCTCAACGGCGCGCTGGGTTTCGTGCAGGAATGGCGGGCGGAACAATCCCTCGAAGCACTGCAGCGGCTGCTCGCGCACAAGAGTCGTGTCGTGCGGGATGGGTGCGAGGAGGTCATCGATTCGATCGGGCTGGTGCCGGGTGACCTCGTGCGACTGCGTATCGGCGATCGAATTCCGGCGGATATGCGCCTGACGGAAGCGGTCAATCTGCAGGTCGATGAGTCTGCGCTGACCGGCGAGTCTATGCCGGTACACAAGGCGACGACGGCGCAACCCGCCGACGCCGATCTGGCGAGTCGTGCCAGCATGGTATGGATGGGCGCCGCGGTGGTGAATGGCTACGGCGCCGGCCTCGTCACGGCGACGGCCATGGCAACTGAGTTCGGTCGTATCGCCGAACTGACGCAATCCGTCGGCGATCAGCAGACGCCGTTGCAGAAACGGCTGACCCGGCTGGGCAGAAACCTCGGCATCGGGTCAATCGGGTTGTCCGCGGCGATCGCCGCGCTGGGATGGGCCCTCGGACGACCGCTGGTCGAGATGTTTTTCACCGGTGGTGCGCTGGCCGTGGCCATTGTGCCCGAGGCGCTGCCAATCGTCGTGACGACGACGCTGGCCCTGGGTATACGCGCGATGGTTCGCAAACGCGCGTTGTTCCGTCGCCTGCAGGCCGCCGAAACGCTCGGTTCGACGACAGTCATCTGCAGCGACAAGACCGGCACGATCACCGCCAATGAAATGACCGTGACCGGTATATGGATGCTGTCCGGCGCCGTCGAACTAACCGGGGAAGGTTACGACCCGACCGGGTATTTCACGATCGACGGTCAGCGACTCGACGGTGCACCGCGTGCCGATCTGCAGGCATTGCTTGACACCGCCATGATCTGCAATCACGCGAAACTCAAACGTACCGGTTCGGTCTGGGTGCCCGCGGGAGAACCGACCGAAGCCGCGTTGATCGTTGCCGGGTACAAGGCCGGGCTCGCGCCGCGGGACGACCTGGAGCGCCTCAGCGAACTGTCGTTCAACTCCGATCGCAAGCGCATGACGATGATTGTTCGCGACGGCGACCGGACCACAGCGCATACCAAGGGGGCGCCCGAGATGGTGTTGCCGTTATGCGACCAGGCGCAATGCGGAGAGCGGGTCGTACCGTTCGATGCCGAGGTCCGGAGCGCCGTCGAGCGGGCCTACCATGACATGGCCTCGCATGGTCAGCGGGTGCTCGCGCTGGCCACCCGGGATATTGCCGATGCGGGGGTGCTTGACGAGCAGGTGGTTGAGAACGGACTGATATTTCTCGGTCTTGCCGGCATCATGGATCCGCCGCGACCGGAGGTTGCCGAAGCAATTGGTGTCGCGCAGCAGGCCGGCATTCGGGTCATGATGATTACCGGTGATGCCGCGCCGACCGCGCAGGTCGTCGCCGAGCGTATCGGGCTGCATGTCACTCGCGTCCTGACCGGTGAGCAGACGTCGGCAATGACCGATGCCGAGCTGGGCCAGGCGCTGGCCGGCGACGTGCTGTTTGCGCGTACCGCACCGAAGCACAAGCTGCGGATCGTCAGTATCCTGCAGGATCAGGGCGAGATCGTGGCCATGACCGGTGACGGCGTCAATGACGGGCCGGCGCTGAAAAAGGCCGACATCGGTGTGGCGATGGGTATTCGCGGGACCGATGTGGCCCGCAGCGCCGCGGATCTGATCCTGATGGATGACAACTTCCGGTCCATCATCGCGGCCGTCGAGGAGGGTCGCCGGCAGTTCGACAATATTCATAAATTTGTTCGCTATATATTGTCGGCGCATCTTGGTGAGGTGGGTGCGATCTTCCTGAATATTGTGACGGGTGGTCCGCTGATTCTGCTGCCCGTGCAGATCCTGTGGATGAACCTCGTGACCGATGGCGTGACGGCCATCGCGCTCGGCGTCGAGCCGGGCGAGGCGAACCGCATGCTTCGGCCGCCCCGGGATCCCGGCGAAGGCCTGCCCGACCGCCGGGGAATATGGATGATCGCTGCGGCCGGCACCTATATCGCGCTGGCGACCGCGGGCTTGTTCTATTATTTCCTCGGCGACGGGACCGATGCGGAAGTCGTTCGCGCGCAGACAATAGCGTTCACCGGCATCATCGTGCTGGAGAAGGTCAATGTGTTCAATTTCCGCTCGCTGGACCAGCCGTTGGGCACCATCGGCTGGTTTTCGAACCGATGGTTGCTGCTGGCCATCGTGTCGATGCTCGGTGTGCAAGCCTGTGCGATCTACGTACCGTTTCTGCAGCGGGCCCTGCATACGGTGCCGCTGTCGTGGCAGGACTGGGGCGTGATGCTGCTCGTGGCGCTGCCGCTGTTCGTCATAATGGAGACGGTGAAGCGGGCCCGGGCCGCGATGTCCGACGGCTAGTTCTGCGTGGCCGTCAGCGCCCGGCGCGTGAAAACGGGGCCGACGATTTCGAAAATGACCGTCGCGCCGAGAACGATCGGCAGGATGATCGCGTGACGTTCGGGAAACATCCGGGTCGCGACCAGTGCCATGCCGACAGCCACGCCGGCCTGAGGCAGCAGCGCGAGTCCGAGCCAGCGGCGAGTTGCCGGATCTTCGCGGGTGATCGCGCAGCCGGCCGCAGCGCTGATCGTTTTGCCGATGACGCGCAGCACGATGTACGCAAGGCCGATGATTCCGGCGTCGAACAGGGCGCCGAGTTCCAGCGAAGCGCCGGCCAGTACGAAGAAAACGACGAGGAACGGCCATTCGATATCCTCGATGGCATGAAACGGGTATTCGTGGTGTGTGGCGAGATTGGCGACCACGGCGCCCATGACCATCGCTGCGATCAGAAATGAAACGTCTGCCCAGATCGCCACTCCGCCGCACAGAAATGCCAGGCCGAGTGCTTCGGTCAGCATCGGTTCACCGGGTCGAATGCGACCGGTCAGGTAGGCGGCCGGCAGACCGATGATCAATCCGATGGCCGCGCCGCCGCCGATGTCCTGCGCGGCCACGAGTAGCGGCGAGGCGGCATTTTCCAGGCCTTGCATTGCACTGACCGCGGCCAGCGCGAGGCTGAACAGGATCAGGCCCCAGGCATCGTCCAGCGTGACGACCATCAGCAGTAACCGTGAGAACGGACTGGTTGTCCCCGATTCCACGACGGTATCGAATGTTGCGGCGGGCGCCGTCGCTGATGAAATACAACCGAGCAACAGCGCAAACTCGATACCCACGCCCAGCAGCAGTAGTCCGACGCATACTATCGCCGCGGTGCCGGCCGCCGCGCTGAAAGAGATCAAAAGGCCCCGTCGGCCGATGTGTGTCAGTGATTGTCGGGTCAGTTTCCCACCCAGCAGGAAACCGATCATTATCAGCGCCATCGTTGCGATCAGGTTGAAATTCCCGACCAGGACCGGCGGAATCAGGTTCAGCAGGGCAGGGCCGATCGCGATGCCGACGATGACCAGCAGCGATACGCGTGGCAACAGGGTTCGGCGGCCGAGTACGTCGGCCGCCATGCCAAGCAGCAGGATTCCGCCGAGGGCCAGGATGAGCGAAGCAGACTCCGGCATGTTCGGTCACCGTGCGCCGTTGAAAAAACGTAATCGCGACAGTCGGTCGCCGGTCGGCTTCGGTCCCGCGGGACGATTGACACGGGCGAGAGACGAGGACATGGATGGCGGCATGTGTCTACTCCGGGTCAGCGGTCGAAGGCAGGAACTCACTATGCCCCATTCCGTGTGCTGACTCGACCGGCATCCGGCGACGAACCTGCCGCGGCGCTGACGGCTCGCGCGGTGCGATCCGGGGCGGAACGGATGCACAGCCCGGGCGAGCGCCGATTTGTCCATTTTGAGAACCGCTTCCCGGCATCGGCGACCGGGCTGAGGCACGATTCGGGCGACGAACCGTGGGTTTCGGGGCGCCTGGCCGTGTGCCCGGGATTCCGCGGCATCCGACCCTGCGGGCAGCAAGGCCCGGGGAGATTGAGGTGACTGGTCCATGATGAATTGGTTATGGCTCTTGATTGGCTTTCCGGCCGGGATCGCCGTGGCCTGGTATTTCCTGCGCTACCGGCCCGCCGCCGAGGACGTTGCGCCGCGGGTGCGCAAGACGGGGCCGGTGCAGGTCAAGCAAAACCAGCCGAAACGCCACGCGCACCATTTCTTCGGCGTGATCGTTCAGCCGGGCAGCAATGCCTGCGATGCGGTCAAGGCTATTGCCTACAGTCGCTACCTTTCCGAAGACGCGCCGCGTCTGCCGTTGCCCGACTGCAACCGCGGCGAGTGTCGCTGCACGTTGCAGCCGCAAGACGATCGTCGGGCCGGATACGATCGGCGCGGCGATTCTTTCTCCGCCTACGGGAATTTCGAGCTCGATCGCCACGCACAGAAGAGACACACCCGGAACGATCGCCGCGGCTCGTCCTGACGCAGGCTGCTAGCCTGAATTCTTTATGAAAAATGCAGGCTAGAATCGGAACAGCAGTCCCGCTGTAAGCAGATTCGCATCGAACGTGCCGGTCTTTGAATCGCCGACATCCTCGAAGCGCTGATACTCGATACCAACGCCGAGCGTTTCCGTCAGCGGGTAGCGCAGGCCGATGCCGAGGACGTAGTCGACGCCTTTCTCGGAAATCTCCTGCTGCACGTTCAGCACATCGGTCTGTGCCACGTCGACATCCCACGCGAATGCGCCGGCCTTGAAATACACGCCGGCTTTTTCCAGTACGGGCAGCGTCGCGACCGCATTGATCTGGAATCCGCCTGCATCGACCTGGGTCAGATCACCGGCGGCGCTCATGAATGACGATTGGCCGAGATCCGTCCAGCCGCCCTCGATGCCGATCCATTTGACGATCTGCCAGCCGGCAAAGACCTGCCAGCCGAAATCGGAATCGTCACAGGCTGACGGCGAAACCGGATTGCCGATTTCGTCGCAGACGCTGAGGTTATCCGCGAGGCCACCGTTGCCGCCGACATAAAAGCCGTTGGCAAAATTCGATGCGCCCGCCTGGGTGCCGATCATGACGAACAGGCCGGCCAGAAGTGCAAGACAGACTCTTCTCATTACAGGCTTCCCCTAATTAGCATTGTGCGGTCACCCGTGACCGCGACGGTTGGCCGCATCGGCCGGATAGCCGGATTCTAGCAAAACTTCGGTGGCGGCAAACTGGTCGCTGTCCCGCGCGCCGATAATCCCGTGGCAGCCCGGTTCCGCAGATCGGTGCGCCGCGTTTCCGGCGGTGGTTTCGTGTCGGCTTCGCTCGTATCATGGACGCGCTTAATGGCGGACATGAAGGTTGGACCAGCATGCGATTGATTGTCGGAATCTCGGGTGCCAGCGGCGTGATCTACGGCATTCGCTTGCTCGAGATCCTCAAGACGCTGCCGGATGTGGAGTCGCACCTGGTGGTCAGTAACGGCGCCAAGCTGAATATCGCGCTCGAGACGGACTGGCAGGTCAAGGACGTCGAAGCGCTGGCCGACGTCGTACACAGCGACCAGAATCTTGCGGCCACAATTTCGAGCGGTTCGTACCGCACCGACGGTATGGTGATCGCACCGTGTTCGATGAAGACGCTGTCCGGTGTGGTCAATTCCTTCGCCGATTCATTGCTGGTGCGTGCCGCGGATGTCGCTTTGAAGGAGCGGCGGCGGGTCGTGCTCGTGCCCCGGGAAACGCCGCTGCATGTCGGGCACTGCCGTTTGATGCTCGAAGCGGCGCAATTGGGCGCCGTGCTCGTGCCCCCGATGCCCGCGTTTTACAACGACCCGCAGAATGTCGATGACATCGTTAACCATACGGTGGGCCGCCTGCTCGACCTGTTCGACATCGACAGCGGTCTCGTCAAGCGCTGGCAGGGCGGTCAGCGCCGTCCGTCCGGCAACGGCGACGCATGACCGAAGCAGACGGGCATGAGGCGGTCCGGCGCATGCTCGAGGCCCACAACACGATGACGGTCGCGACCTGTCGTGACGATCAGCCGTGGGCCGCAACCGTGTTCTTCGCCAGCGACAAGGCGCTGAACCTGTATTTCGTCTCCGATTACCGCACGCGCCATGCGCGCGATGTCGATAATGGCGCCGATGCCGCGGCTGCGATTAATGTCGATTGTGCCCGCTGGAGTGAAGTCAGCGGTCTGCAGATTACCGGCGCCGTCAGAATCGTCGATGGACTGGAACGCGTCAACGCATTGCGTCGCTACCTCATGAAGTTCGCGGATGTGAAAGCGTTGTTCGAGGCACCCAAGGGGCCGGACGAGGAAACGATCGCGCAACGACTCCGGGCCGCGAATATGTACCGGCTGGAGCCACGCTGGATCCGTCTGATCGATAATGGCAAATGGTTCGGCTACAAGCGGGAGTTTGCTTGTGATGGCGGCAGGTTGACGCCGTACGAACCGTGATGTCGAGTTGAGCCAGCCTGGAATGATGAGAGCGGCCGTTATTGATACGTATGGTTCGGCGGCTGTTTTACGCGTCTGCGACCGGCCCTTGCCCGTCATCGCCGCCAACCAGATTCTCGTCGAGGTACATGCGGCCGGCGTCAACCCGATCGACTGGAAAATCCGTGACGGCATGATGAGCGCCCGTTTTGGGGATGCGTTCCCGATGATCCTGGGTATGGATGTTTCGGGTGTTGTCGTTGCAACCGGCACAGCGGTTACGCGGTTCAGCAAGGGCGATGAAGTATGGGCGCGATCCGATATCGGCGCCGGAAATTGCTATGCGGAATTTGTCGCGCTGAATCCGGGCACCGTCGCTCGCAAGCCGCCGGAATTGAGCCATGTCGAGGCCGGGGCAATGCCGCTGGCCGCACTGACCGCCCTGATCGGACTGCGGGATTGCGCACGCGTGAAGGCGGGTGACCGGGCGTTGATCGTCGGCGCCTCGGGCGGCGTCGGCGTGTTTGCGATCCAACTGGCGAAAAGCTTCGGTGCGCACGTAACGGCCGTCTGTTCCGGGCGCAACGCCCAACTTGTTTGCGAACTGGGCGCCGACCGGGTCATCGACTACACTCGTGCGGACGTCCTGCCGGATTCGGACCGGTATGACCTGATCTACGATGCGGTTGGTTCACAGGATGCCGAGGCGTCGCGCCGGTGTCTTGCACCCGGGGGCGTCTATATCACGCTGGTTCCGGTGCCGGGTATCCAGTTCTTCGTGCCGGGGCAGACCGAACGCGTTGCGGGCAGCGGCTATTTCGTTGCCTGGACCCCGAGTTCGCCGGATCTCGATGAGCTCGCCGCCCGGGTCCGGGATGGACGTCTCCGGCCCGTCATTGACAGTGAATATTCACTGGACGACATCGCCGCGGCGCATCAGCGCAGCGAATCGTTGCGCGCCGTCGGCAAGATCGTCGTGCGTGTCCGCTAACGAATTACTGGAGATCGAGCATCGTGGATTCCGAGCATACCCACCAACCGCGGATGAGTGCGCTGGCCCAAATGGGCGTCTTCTGGCGCATCCTGCATCTGATCACGGCGCGCTACGGCAATTACCCGATGGGGCAAACGCTGGTTGCACTGACGATGGTGTTTTTGAATGAACAGGGTCTGCCGCCGACGCTGACGGACCTGTGCGAGGCAACCGGACTGCCGAAAGCCTCCGTTTCGCGATATGTATCGTGGCAGTTACGTGAGGGATTGTGTGAGGAGCACATCGATCCGGCGGATCGCCGACGTCGCCTGCTCATACAGACCGAAAAGGGCAAGGCCGAATGGGAATGGCAGATTAAGGAACTCAATAAGGTATTTGCCGATGCCGTAAAAGCGTACAGAGAATCGCTGAAGCGTGGCGGCATGCCTGCCAAACTTTTACTGGACATCATGAAAGACCTGACGAAGAAGTCACCAAAGAGACGCGGAGAGCCGTAGCGTGCCGGGAATCCGCGGGCCGGTTGATGGTTGCCGGAACCGTGCAGTGCTGAAGGTCGTCGGCCGGTCGGGAAGGTCAGCGGATTATCGGGCGGTAGCCGCACCATGAACGGATGGTTTCTGCCGTCACTTGCTTTATGGGCCACCTTTTTCTGCGCGGCATTGCCGGCACACGGGAGCAACAATCCCGCGGCCGATCCGGGGCGCGTGACGGAATACGCAAGCGCCGGTGCCTGTGCCGCCTGCCATCCGCGCGAAACCCGACAGTGGCGCGGTTCCCATCATCGTCAATCGATGCAGCCGGCCGACGCAACGACGGTCCTCGGTGCCTTCGACAACGGCACATTCGTTCAGCACGGCCGGGTGACCCGATTCTTCCGTCGTGCCGACGCGTATTTTGTCGAAACTGACGGGCCGGGCGACCGACGCGGCGTTTTCCCGGTGCGCTATACGTTCGGCGTGCAACCGCTGCAGCAATATCTGCTGGAACTTCCCGACAGCCGATTGCAGGCGTTGGGCATCGCTTGGGACAGCCGGCCCGCAGGCGTCGGCGGTCAGCGGTGGTTCCACGTGTACGGCGATACCCGGATCGATGCGGGCGACGTTCTGCACTGGACGCGGCTCGGTCAGAACTGGGATTCGATGTGCGCCGACTGCCATTCGACCGGGCTCGTCAAGCGCTTCGATACGGCGACGCGTCGCTTCGCAACGACGTGGGCGGAGGACAACGTGGCGTGTGAAGCATGCCATGGACCTGGCGCACCGCACGTGGCGTGGGTGGTTGCCGGCGGCGCAGACGGAGACGGTAGTACGCACGATCCGATCGTGCGTTTCGACGAGCGGCAAGGCGTGCGCTGGATCGAACAGCCGAATGGCAATCGCCGGCGCAACCGGCCGCGTACGTCACAGGTCGAGATCAATACCTGCGCCGCCTGTCATGCGCGGCGCAGTCGCATCGACCGTGCACCGCTGCCCGGCGCGGAATTTCTGGATGGCTTCCGGCCGGCGCTGATCGAGCCGCCGCTCTACCATGTCGACGGCCAGATTCGTGATGAGGTCTATGTTTACGGCTCCTTCCTGCAGAGCCGTATGTACGCGCAGGGCGTCACGTGCAGCGACTGTCACGAACCGCACGGCCTGACCCTGCGCGCGCCCGGCGCCCGGGTGTGCCTGCAGTGCCACGCGGCCGAGTCGTTCGCCGTGCCCGCGCATCACCTGCATCCGGCCGGGTCCGCCGGCGCCGATTGCATTGCCTGCCACATGCCCGTCACGACCTATATGCAGGTTGATGCGCGTCACGATCATGCTTTTGGTGTGCCGCGGCCGGATCTTGCCGCGCGCTTCGGCACGCCCGATGCGTGCACGAACTGTCACGCGGACCGGGGGGCGCAGTGGGCCGCCGATCGGTTGCGTGAGCGGGGTAGGCTGCATGACACCGATCACTGGCGGGACCGGCTGGCGACGCTGTTCGGCGTGCCGTCGGCCGCACGGTCGGCGCTCGCGTCGCTGGCCGCCGATCCGGCGGTGCCGGGCATCATTCGCGCCACGGCGATTGTGCAGGCGCCCGCCAGCGGTGATGCCGCATTGTGGTCGCAACTGGCCGGTCACGAGGATCCGCTGATTCGCTGGGCGGCCGCTCGCGCGCTGCGGTCGGCGCCGACGTCGATGATCCTGACTCACGCGCCGGCCATGCTGGCGGATCCGGTCCGGGCCGTTCGAATCGCGGCCGCCGATGCATTGGCGCCCGTGAACAGGTCGCTGCTGCCTGCAACCGCTCGGCGCGTCATCGATGCGGTGTTGGACGAGGCGCTCGATGCGGAGCGCGTCAACGGCGAACGGGCCGAGGCGCAGACCAACATCGGTAATTGGGAACGTCGGCGGCAGCGCCCGGAGCATGCCGAACTCGCATTTCGGACGGCGCTGGAACTGAACCCGCTATTCGTGCCGGCCTACGTGAACCTCGCGGACCTGTACCGGACGCAACACAAGGATGCGGCCGGTGAAGCATTGCTGCGCGAGGCACTCGCGCTGTTGCCCGGCCAGGCATCGTTGCACTATGCGCTCGGCCTGTTGCTGCTGCGCGAGGAGCGGCCGGACGATGCGCGGAAGGAACTGGCACGTGCGGCCGCGGCCGTTGATGCAACGCCGCGCATGGCGCTGGCTCACGCGCTGCTGCTCGAGGCACTCGGCGAGAGCGAGGCGGCGCTGCGCAGCATCGATGCCGCCCGGCGGCGTTTCGGCGCTGAACACGAACTCGATACGACCCGCGCCCGCTTGGTGCGGGGTCTGCGCCAGGCGGCGCCTGCCGTGCCGCCGGCGCGATGAGCCGCAGGCCAGCGTCCGGCGCGGGTGGGGTCGCTGCCAGCCGGAATGTTGCAACAGCGCGCGTTGGCGGGCATCCGCGATACGGATAACGACCTAAAATGAACAGTGTTGTTCATTATTGATCAGGCTAATATGCGCTCATTGATGACGCTGCCACCCGTTGCCGAGAGAGCCCATGACAGAACTCACCCCTGCCTCCGAGACGCCGAGTCCGCGGATCCTGCGCCGGCAGGAACGGACGCGGCAGGCGATTCTGGCGGCGGCAACGGAGTGCTTTAATAACAAGAGCGTGGCGACCGTCAGCGTCGAGGAGATCACGGCGGCGGCCGATATTTCCCGCGGCACTTTTTACAAACTCTTCCCGCATAAGGAAGAGGTATTCCTGCAGATTGCGCGACCGATGCTGAAACTCTATTCGACCGAACTGGCTCGCATCGAATGCACCGGTCCCCGTGAGGTTTTTGATCGCATCCTCGGGGTGTATATCCGCGTCTGGCGCGAGTTGCCCGAGGCGTTCTCGCTGGCGTCGAAGGAATCGCGCAACGTCTTTCATTTGCTCGAGGATACGCATCGGCCGGCCATGCACCACATGCGCCGGTTGTTTGCCTATATTGAGCGACACGGGATATTGAGGGCCGAGAGAGCCGACTTCGCGGTGGCATTGCTGGCGCGGTCGGCCGTCGTCGTGCTGCGGACGTTTGACCATGATCCGGAATGGGAGGCGCTGTTTCGTGACAGCATGTCCGGCTTCCTGTTAAAAGACCAATTCGGCCGGCGTTGATGGGGAGCCGGATCGACGATCGTACTGGTGCCTGGGGGCCGGTCGATCTTCAGGGAGTTGCGGGGCGGCGTCGCCGTGACCGCAGAATATAAAGTGAAATTACTAAGGAGCAGTTCATTGAGAACCCGGAAAATGTTAGCGGTCATCCACGCGCTGGGCTTGGTCGCATTGTGTGTCGGATTCATGTCAGCGGCTACGGCTGCCGACCGAATGTCGGCCGAAGAAACGGTGTTGTCGTTCAATCGGGCGATTTCGGCCAAGGATACGGATGCGATGCTGAGTCATCTGGCCGACGGCGGCGCCCAGTTCACGCTGCGCTCAGCGCATGCGGGTACGGAGCCCGAGTCGTTGACTGTCGATATCGTCAGTCACTGGCGCACGATCGGTCCGGTCGTGTTCGCGTCGACGAGCGCCTACGAGCGGAAGGCGAAGATCCTGGAGTCGCGAGTCGACGATGAAATCGCGACGGTCTGGGCGCAGATGACGGTTCGGACGACGCCGTTGGGCTCGGACGACTCGCACGAGCGTTCGTTCACCGAGGCCTACATGCTGGTCAGCAAGCCGGATGGGTGGAAGATCGCCGCGATCGCCGACAACCGCGCCGGAACCAAGCTTAGCGGCGAGTAAGGCGGATGCTGCCGCGAAAGCGCGCATCGGGCACGGAATGTGCCCGATGCGCGGCAACTCGCGGCAGCGGAAGGTAAGGGGCCGGAGCCCGGCCCGTGACATGAATCCTTCAGGATGGAGAGACCAATGACAGCAACAGTGGCTAATGGCAATACCGGAAAATCGAAACTCTGGCGGCCGCCGATCGTCGGTACGATTACGTTTGTAATGATGCTGTTCGCCATCGCGCTCGGTCATATGACGATGGTGCTGATCGAACACGAGTTGGGTCCGTCCAATACCTACATTGCTTCGATATTCCTCGGCGCCGCGGGTATCGTGCTCCTCTGGTACGGGATCAAGTCAAAAAGCGAGAACCTGCAGACGTGGATCGGCTTTCTGTCGGGGCTGATGCTCTGGATGACGTGGGTCGAGTTCTTCTACATGTTCTACGGCAGGGCCAATTGGGGAATGGTGCCGCGCATGGACGGGCCGGAGGGTCTCGATGTCAGCGGTACCTATCCGGAATACATGATCATGGGCGCCACGATCGGCATGCTGATGATTCATCTGTGCTTCTATACGTTCGACAAAGACACGCGCTGCAATATGTTCCTGTGGTTCCAGCGCTGGCTGGGCCTGAAGGAGGCTCTGGGGCCCAGCACCAAGACCGCCAAGGACCGGAACTACGCGATCATCACCTTCATGGAAACCATCTATGTCTCGTGGTTCTGTTACGCGTGGAACCTGTTGTGCTTCGACCCGGGTATTGTCGGTACCGGCGCCCTGTTCTTTGGCGTAAACATGGGTACGGTCTTCGTATCATTCGTTTGGGGCGGATACTGCTTCGCGCGCCTGATCAAGTTCAAGCGGACGTCCACGGCGCTGCGCTATGCCATTCCGGTCGGCAACATCATCTGGGTCAGTATCGAGGTGGCATCGAAGTGGAATCTCTTTACCGAAATCTGGGTGAATCCGTGGGAGTACACGATTGAGATGGCAACGGTACTCGGCGCCTTCCTGTTTCTGGCGCTGCTGCTGATCCTCGCGCCGAAGAAACCGTCCGAAGTGGGTGGTTGGAAAGAATAGCATTGTTGACAAATAGTCAGCTCGGAAAGAATGAACTATAGAAATTGAATCTTAGAAATCAAATGATGAAGAAAACACTTGCGCCCGCGTTATTGGCGATATTCTTGTTGGTCCTGACGCATACGGCGAATGCCGGGAAGCTTCAGTTGCCGAAAGGCATGGGTGGCGTTCCCGACATCGGTGTGATCCCGTGTGAAGTCTTTACCAGGATGATCAAAGTCGGCCCACTCGGTACGAAGCGGCTGCTGCTGACCTGGGCCGAAGGCTACTATCACGCCAAGACCGGCAAAACCTTCGATGAGATTCTCGCGGCGGCGGAGCAGGCCGGCGAGACGTGGGACTTTACCCGGCTAACCGATCATTTCGAGGCCTTTTGCGCCGCCGATCCCGAGGCGCTGACATCGGCGGCCGTCGCCGATCTGGGCGAGCAACTCTACGGCGCCGCGCCCTAGCGCCGGGCCCGCGGCGGTCGTCGATCCCGCTGTCCGAGCGGCTCGTAACGCGGTTGTCATGCCGGTCTGATTGGCCGATAGTGGCAGAGGCCGCGGGATGCGCGGTCGTTACACCCGGTGGTGCCGCCATGTCGTGTCGCGTTCCGATCGGTAGCATTGCGCCGCCAGGGATATTGCCGTGAGTTCCGAATTTCAGTCGTTCCCGCGCGCGCAGCGGCACGGCCCCATCGAGCAAATACTGACCGATATTTTTGTCGTTTACGGGTCGATGCGCATGGCGCCGCTGATGCGCATCGGGCGCAACATGGTGATCTGCCGCGACGGTGACCGACTGACGTTGCTGAACCCGATCCGGTTGTCGGCCGCGGGCGAGGCCGAACTCGAAAAGCTCGGTCGTGTGACAGACGTCGTGCGTCTCGGGTTTTTTCATGGCCTCGACGATGCGTACTGCGTACATCGATTCGGCGCCCGCTTCTGGTGCCAGCCGGGCTCGAATCACTATGCGGAGCCGTCACCTGATGCGGTATTGAATGAGGAGGCCGCACTGCCAATCCGGGCGGCGCGGGTCATCACATTTCGGGCGACGCGCGCGCCGGAAGCCGTCGTGTGTATCGAGCGCGACGGCGGTTTGCTCGTGACCTGCGACAGTCTCCAGCATTACGCGGGGCCGTCGCGAGCGACGCTCGTGGCGCGCCTGGTCATGCGGTGGTTCGGTTACACGCAGGCGACGCAGGTTAGCCCGTTGTGGCTCAAATACATGAGATCGGCGGGTGGCGACCTGCAAGCGGATTTCGATCGCATTCTCGAATGCGAATTCGAGCGGCTGATTTCGGCGCACGGCGCGTTGCTCGATCGGCAGGCGCATGCGGCCGCCGCGCAGGCAGTCGGCCGCGCCCTGGGCGGGTAGCGGTTCGATCGATCGGCCGTTGCGGCGTCGTTGACATTGATCATGAGCGCGGACCGAAGCAGTCCGTGGTCGGGTCTCAGCGAATTTCTGTTGGGATTTCCGGAGCGTGCAGCCGGCTCGTTGCGTGGGGACTTTGATAGCCGATGCGCCGTCTCACGAGTATGGCGACAACGCAAACGAAAAAATTGAACAGACCAACAACCACGAACGGGGCGCCGGGCATCCATGCGTCAAACACGATGCCGCCGATGATCGTAATGCACAGGATGCCGATCGACCCGCAGACATTGAATAGTCCGATGACCGAGCCGCGTATGTCCTCCGGCGCGGACTGGCCGATCAGGGCCGCCCCGGACATGATCGCGCTGAATTCTCCGATGCCAAGCAGAATCGCCGCGGGAATGAAGGCGACGACGATCGGGCTCGGAGAAAAACCGACCCACAGGTAGCCGACGGATGCGATGAGCAATGCGACTGCGACGGCGGTCAACCGATCGATGCGGCCCAGGACGACACCCCAGATCGGTGCCCAGAGCAGGCTCGAACCCTGGATGATGATGATATACATCGCGGCTTTGCGGATCGCTTCCTCCAGTCCCAGGCCCTGTGCCTGTGCCACCTGGTTGGCCCACAGCGCGAAGAAGGTGGAGATCACGATCAGGTCGCCGCGCGCGACGAAGGCTGCGAGGCAGGCGACGGCGATCCTCGGATTGCCACGCACCGCCGCGAGGCCGTCCCGCAGCAACTGATTCAGGGGTTGCTTTTGCTGCTTGCCGGGTTTGCCCGGTTGCAGGCCGCCACCGACGATCAGAGCCGTCACGATGCACAGGCAGGTCGCGACCCAGTACGTCATGCGTCCGGCCTGCAGCGTGTCGACACCCGATGCGGCGAAGATTGCCGGCAGTCGGGACAGAACGATGACGAGCGTCATGGCGCCCAGTCCGTTGGCAATGCCGGACGCGGCGACCAGCAAACCGCGTGATTTCTCCTGCGGATAATCGGCGAGTACCGTTGCCATCATCGAGGTGATGGCCGCGGCGCCGACGGCAAAAAGGATGCGGCCCATGACGAGCTGCGGCAGGTTCTGGGCCAGCGGGAAGACCGCGAGTGCCGCACCGATCCACAAAAACCCGAGTTGGTAGATGCGACGGCGGCCGATCTTGTCGGCCAGCGCGCCCATTGGGGCGACCAGGACCAGCATCACCAGTTCATAGGAAAACGACAGAATACCCGTGACGCCCCCTTGTTGATCACTCGGGATGCGCAGGTTTTCGGCCAGCACATACGGTTGCATGAAACTCATGAAGCTGACGATGCCGATCGTGAAGAAAGAGGCGTACAGGTACGTCAACGCGTTGCGTCGGGTAATGCCCGGCTGCAGTCCGATCGGGCCGAGCCGGTCAAGGTGTGGTTTCTGGAGGGTGCCGGGCATAGTGAGGTTTCCGGTTACGGGTCGGTTGCCGCGCGGGAAAGGTCGGCCATCAATCCGCACCCGGGTTTTGGCGACTGAAACGACCGCTCGGCCCGGAACAAATCGTGTACGGTACGGGAATTAGCGCGGCCATGTTCTTACAATCCGTTGCTGAACTCCAGTCTGTCAACCAGGAAAAAGGCATCCGATGGAAGTCGATCTGATTCTCGATCCCGATCTGTCGCCGACCGAGGTGACCGAGCTGGGGCTGCTCGCGGAGCGGTATGGTTTCAATGCCGTCTGGACCTCCAACTATCCGTCTTCGCGAGATCCGTTTATCGCGCTGTGCCCGTTGGCCGTGGCGTCCGAGCGGATCGGCATGGGTCCGCTGGTGATCACCCCGTATGAATTGCATCCGCTGAAGATGACCAAGGCCCTGTCCAGCCTGAACGAACTGTGCACGGGACGGGCCCGCATACTCGTTGGCGGACCCAGCGGTGTGATGGGTGCCATGGGCGTTGACGGGCAGCGCATGGTCGGCTCGGTCCGTGAATGTGTGGAGATTCTCAAGGGCTCCGGCCCCGATCACGTGCTGAACTACGACGGTAATATCTACCAGGCGTGGGGTTACCGTCCGATCTGGGCCACGGACACACCGCCGCTCATTTATGTCGGCGCGAACCAGCCGCAGATGCTGCGGATGGCTGCGGGCGTTGCCGACGCCATCATGCTCGGTGACGTTACGGCGCATCGGCTGCAGACCGGCGTGCAGAGAATCGCGGCGGCCTGCGAAGCACATGGCCGGTCGCGCGACACGTTGCGGGTCAGCGGGCTGATCGCCTGGCATGTCAAGGCTGATCGGTCTGCGTCGATCAGCGAGGCGCGCCGCCAGCTCGCGCTGCGGGGGATGCTGGACTGGTGGTTCATGGAGGGCTTTTTGAGTCCGGAGGAATACGACATCGTTGACAAGAACCGGAAGCACTTCTTCTCGGCGTACAAGCAGGGCAGTGACGTGATCGAAAACGTTCCGGATGCGATCGTCGACAAGTTGATCGCGAACCTGACGATGTCCGGTGACGCCGGCGACATCGACAGGCATATCGATACGTTGCGGCGCTACCGGGATCTGGGTCTGGATGAGGTAGCCTTCAAACTGCATCGCGATCATGCGGAGTCGATCCGGATGATCGGCGAGCACGTCCTGCCCGCGTTGGGATAAGATCGCCGGCCCTCACTGGTGCCGGTGTACAGTTTCTTAAGTTTCTGAAGTTATTTACTGCGCCACGGCATTGATGCCGAGATGCCGTTGCCGCGATGTTTATCGAAACGCGGGCATGACCTGCTCCGCGAATAACCGCATTTGCCGGATCATGCTTTGCTGGCGTTCTCCGTGCGGATGGGCGACGGGCGCGCCGCCGAGCAGGTAGACATGGTCGAGGCCCAGGTCGACGATGGTTTGCAGCCGTTCACGGCATTTCTCCGGCGGGCCGCAGATCGAGAACCAGTCGACGAATTCATCGGAGACCTCGACGGCATGGTTCGCCTCTTCCTGGGCGTGATGTTCCATGTCGTACTGACTTTGCATGTGGATCGCCAGATCCTTGAGTTGTGGCGGCAGGTGGTCGACGGGCGCATTTTTCATGCCGGCGAAGTGGGCGACCATGCCGGCGATCATGCGTCCGAGATTGATCGCGCGTTGTTCATCTTCGTCGCAGACGAGATTGACGAATGCACCGATACGAATGCTCGCACGGTCGCGGCCGATTTCCTGCAGGTGCGCGGTCGCCGTTTCGATCGCCCATCCGATGCGTTCCGGCGCGCTGCCAACTGCGAAGCTGATGCGATCGCCGGTCTCGACGGCCATCCGGATCGTCTTGGGTCCCGTGCACGCGATGTCGATGGGCGGCCGGGGGATATCCTGCCCCTTGAGCCAGCGCAGGCCGGAGTCGGTGCCGTCGCGATCGATGGTTTTTCCGTCCATATAGGCGCGGATCCGTTCGACACAGGTGCGCAGTTGCGCCGTCGTCGCATTGTCCGTGCCGATATGAGCTGCTGACGAATCACCGCGGCCGATGACACAGATTGCGCGACCGCCCGATTCCTGCTGCAGCGTCATGATCGCGGTCGCGGTCACGGCGGCGTCGCGGGTAATCGGGTTCGTGACGCCGGTGCCCAGTCGCAGCGAACCGGTCGCGGCCGCCGCCAGGGACAGCTGACCATAAGGGTCCGGCGCGAGGTTTTGCGTGTCGGGACATAACAGGTATTCGAAACCCATCGCCTCGATGTCCAGGGCCAGCGGGGCCGTGTAGCCGGGTGAGGCCTCCATAACGAGGCCGATTTCCGGTGCCGGGCGAGTGGTCACCGGCCCGTCCTGTGGCGGCGGGGAAAACTCGTACCGAATCTGGCGCCCGTGTCGATCACATCCAACTGCTTGCCTGGGGATGACCGGTGGTGACAGTCCCGGTTTGCGTGGCCGGGTATCGGCCGGAACAGATTTCCCATCTCCGGTCGCGCATGATTATTCGGGCCTACCGCTCGCATACGGCGGAAACGGGCCGAGGTGAATACCGCTGTCGGCGATCAGCGTTTCGCCGGTCACGAGTCGCGCGCCCGCGCCGATCAGGAAGAACACGAGTGTCTCGGCGATATCCTCGGCGTGGGCGACCTCCTTGAGTGGCAGGGCCGCGGCCGTTGAGCTGATGAGCTGTTCGTACGCGTCGTCACTCATGTTTCCCTGCAGCCAGCGCGTCTGGATCATACCCGGCACGACCGTGTTGATGCGGATCTCGGGCGCGAGCACGTGCGCGAGTGATTTGGTCATCAGGTTCAGCGCGGCCTTCGACGCCGCGTACGGAATTGATGATGCGATGCCGGTGACGCCGCCGATCGACGAGTCGTTGACGATCGCGCCGCCGACCTTGCGCATGTGCGGTTCGACGGCCCGGATCATCTGGTAGGCACCGACGACGTTGACGGCGTAAATATTCAGAAAGTCTTCTTTCGTGACGCCGTCCAGCTGCGGATATGGGTTGAACTTCGTGCGCGCGGCATTGTTGATCAGGTAATCGATTCGGCCCCATGCATCGATCGCCGCCTGTGCCATGCGTCGGCAATCCGCGTCTTCCGACACATCGGCCTGGACCGTGATCGCCTCGACGCCCTTCTCGCGGCACGTCGCAGCCGTTGCCTCGGCTTCGTCCCGGCTGCGCGTGTAGTTGATGACGACGTTGCAGCCTTTGTCGGCGAGCAGAATCGCGGCGGCGGCGCCGACGCCGGTGGCCGAGCCCGTGATGATGGCAACTTTTCGTTCCTGTTCAGACATTTTCCTTTCCTGTGTTGCATGGCGCGCATGGTCGGTGCACGCGCCGAATCAGGTGGCCGATTATACGCAACTGGGCAGCCGGTGCCGCGGGCATTTCCGGTGTGCTATCTTGTGTGCGCCCGGCTCGGGGGGCAGAAGAATTTACGAAATACACTGGGGAGAAGTGTCGATGGCCTACAAGGACATGCGCGAGTTCCTGGATGTCCTGCGCGAGGACGGCCAGCTCAAGGACTGCGATGAAAAGATCAAGGTCGCTCACGGCGACAACGAACTGCAGGCGCTGATGCGGCTGCTATGCCAGAACGACGGTCCGGCGCTCATGCTCAACAACCTGGAGGGTTATAACACGCCCGACATACCGGTTATTTTTAATCCGTTTGGTACTCGCGAACGCACGGCGATGATGATCGACGAGCGTGATCCGCTGGAGAGCAAGAAAAAGCACGCGCGGGCACTCGGCAACCCCGCGTCGTGGGTCGACCCGGTCCTGGTCACGCGCGACCAGGCGCCCTGCAAGGATGTCGTGATCGGCAAGGATGAAATATCTCTCGACAAGCAGTTGCCGCACGTCTGGTTCGGCAAGGAAGCGGCCTCTTATATAACCGGGGCCGTGGGCATCACGCATGATCCCGAGACCGGCGAGCGCAATGTCGGCTGCTACCGCCTGACCCAGTTGTGGAACGCGGTGCATCCGAAGGGCGAGGAATACCCGGAGGAACAGCAGAAGAAGCAGTTATCGGTGTTCTGTTTCTGGAACCCGCCGATGAGTCACATCGGGTTGCATCTCGCGAAGGCGACCGCCATGGGCAAGCCGCTCGAGGTCGCGTTCGCCTGCCAGTGCGACCCGGCCATTCACCTGGCCGCCGCGACCGGTCTGGCGTTCGGTCAGGACGAGTTCCGATTCGCGGGGGCGCTGCGCGGCGCACCGGTGGAACTGGTCAAGGCTGAGACCGTGGACATCGAGGTGCCGGCTACGGCGGAATTCATCATCGAGGGTGTGTTCATCCCGAATTCCGAGACGACCATTGGCAATCACTCCAACCCGGTCGGCTACTACGACGCGATACAGGTGTTTCCCCGCTTCGAGGTCACGGCCATCACCCACCGCAAGAACCCCCTGTGGTACGCGACGATGGAAATGATGCCGCCGTTCGATCACAACTACCAGGCGTTGATGCCGGTCGAGACCGAGGTGCTGGCTGATCTGCAGGGCAAGATTCCCGAGGTGCGCGACGTCGTCGTCACGCCGAACATGACCTACATCGTGCAACTCAGCGTTGATGGCGCCGCCAAACCGCACGCCGAGTTCGGCAAGTACATTTTGCATGCGGTCTGGGGCTCGGCGGGGCGCTGGGGGCGTACGGCCAAGATCGTGATCGTCGTTGGCCCGGATGTCGATCCCTACGATATGGACTCGATCGAGTGGGCCATCGCAACGCGCGTGCAGCCGGCGACGGATACGATCATCAATGAGTCCGGTCAGGCGTTCGTGCTCGACCCGTCGGCGCCCAAGGGGCACCATGGTTTCCCGGTGGTCGGCTCGCAGCTCGGCATCGATGCAACGATGAAGGTGCCGGAGCGTTTCGAGTCCTATCAGGAAGTCAGCCAGCCGACGGCCGAGGAGGTCGCGGCGGTCGCTGACAAGTTGCGGACGATCCTCGGCTGAGCTTGTACAGCCGGCGTCCTGGGTTCACCGCCTCATGCACAAAATCTGCGTTTACGGCGTCGGTGCCATCGGGGGATTGATTGCCGCGCGACTCGCGCTGGCGGGATTTCCCGTCACCGGTATCGCGCGCGGTGCGCCGCTCGATGCGATCCGCCGCGACGGGCTGCTGCTGCTCGCCGACGGGGCCACGCAGCGCGCGCCGATTCGCTGCGTCGAGACGCCGGCCGAGGCCGGACCGCAGGACGTCGTGATCCTGGCGATGAAGTCACACCAACTGCCGGCGATTGCCGCCGATATTGCGCCGCTGCTCGGCCCGGACACGATCGTCGTGACCGCGACGAACGGCCTGCCGTGGTGGTATTTCCACGGCCTCGATCTGCCGGACACCGCGCCGCTCGCCTGCGTCGACCCGGGCGGCGCACTGTGGCGTCACATCGGTCCGGAACGCGCCGTCGGCGCCGTCGTGTTTCCGGCCGCGCATGTCGTTCGACCCGGCGTCGTCGCGCATGTCTTCGGCACGCGCATCTCGCTCGGCGAGCCGGACGGCACATCGACCGAGCGCGTACGCGCGTTGTCCGCGGCGCTCGAGACGGCCGGTTTTACCGAGACAGCGTGCGCGGATATCCGTGCGGACCTGTGGACGAAGCTGATCGCAAACGCGGCATATAATCCAGTCAATATCCTGACCGGCGGCACGCTTGGCGAACTGCTGGATGATCCCGGCACGCACGGCGTATTCGAGCATTTAATGAGCGAATGCGTGGCGGTTGCGCTGGCGCACGGTGTGTCGCCGCTGATGCCGCCGACCGAGATCCTCGCCCGTACGCGTGACTACGGCGCGCACAAAACTTCGATGCTGCAGGACCTGGAAGCCGGACGCACGGTCGAGCTGGACCCGATTGTCGGCGCGGTACACGAACTCGCGGGTCGCCT
Source organism: Gammaproteobacteria bacterium (assembly GCA_021773815.1). Taxonomy (GTDB): domain Bacteria; phylum Pseudomonadota; class Gammaproteobacteria; order Steroidobacterales; genus SMWD01. The sequence goes on along the minus strand of JAJFJS010000128.1, from coordinate 2,172 downwards.
CGACATCGATACGCCGGCGCTGGAGCTGGTCCTGTCGCTGGCGCAGCAACGCGCGCGGCTCTCAGGCTGTTATTGAGCCGGAACGACGGCGCCCCGAACTGGTTACGACGCATGCCCACGGGTTATCACATCGCGCAGAAGATCATCGCCCGGGCGGCCGGCCGTGACGCCGTCATGCCGGGCGAGATCGTCACGTGCTCCGTCGATCTTGCGTTGCTGCTCGATTCGGGCGGACCGCGACGCATCTGGCCGCGACTGATCGAGCTCGGTGTCGGCGTCTGGGACCCGGACAAGATCGTCGTCGTGACCGACCATTTCACGCCGGCTGTCGATGCCGAATCGGCCGCGATCCTCAAACTGACGCGCGACTTCGTTCGCGAGTTTGCCATCCCGAGATTCTTTGACATGCAGGGCATCGGTCATGTCGTGCTGGCCGAGAACGGTCTGGTGCAGCCGGGCATGTTCGCGTGCGGCGGTGATTCTCATTCGAGCAACGGCGGCGCGTTCGGCTGCTATATGGCCGGGTTCGGCGCGATCGAGATGACCGGCGTCGTCGTGACCGGCGAGATCTGGCTGCAGGTGCCGCGGGCCGTGCGGGTCAACTGGTCGGGGGCGTTCGGCGCGGGCGTCGCGGCCAAGGACGTCATGCTGCTCCTGTGTCGTGAACTGGGTATCGACAACGCGCACCACGTCATCGAGTTCGGCGGTGATACGGTCGCGGCGATGTCGATGAATGAACGCACCACGCTGACGAATATGGCTGCCGAGCTGGGCGCCGAGACCGGTATCGTCGAGCCGGATGAAACGACGCTGGCGGCAATTCGTGCCGCCGGGCAGGAACCGGCCGCCGATGCGCTGCGCTGGCGCAGCGATGCGGATGCCGACTACGCGGCCGTGCACGCGTTCGATGCGGCAGCCCTCGCCCCGCAGGTTGCGGCGCCGCATTCGCCGGCCAATTCCGGTCCGGTCGACAGCTTTGCCGATGTGCCTGTCGACCAGGCCTACATCGGCGCCTGCGTTGGCGCGAAGCTTTCGGACTTGCGGATGGCGGCTGCCGTTCTCCGCGGTCGGCGGGTCGCGGCGGGCACACGTCTGATGGTCGCGCCGGCATCACAGCGGGTTATCCGCGAGGCGACGGCTGACGGTACGCTGCAGACGCTCGTCGATGCCGGTGCGTATCTGTTGCCCACCGGCTGCGGTGCGTGCGCCGCGCTGGGCGCCGGCATCCTGGCCGAGGACGAGGTCTGCATCTCTTCGACGAACCGCAATTTCCGCGGCCGCATGGGCGCCAACTCGGCATCCGTGTATCTCGGCTCACCGTATACAGTCGCCGCCTCCGCGGTCGCCGGACGCATCGCCGACCCGCGTGAAATGCTGTCGCAAGAACCGGGGTCTGACCCCGCTTGATTCGGATGAATGACGATGATGAACGGGATTCGGGACAAAAAGGGGTCTGACCCCAAACGGGGTCTGACCCCGAACGATTCGGGCGGTCGACGATGACGCAGATCGGTGGTGCCGCCTGGGTATTCGGCGACGGCGTCGACACCGATGTCATGGCGCCCGGGCTGTATTTCAAGGCGTCGATGGATGTCATGGCCCGGCATTGCATGGAGGCGATCGACCCGGAATTCGCGGCTCGCATCGTGCCCGGCGATATCGTCGTCGCGGGACGTAATTTCGGCGTCGGCTCGGCGCGCGAGCAGGCGCCGATGGCCCTGCAACACCTGGGCGTCGGCGCTATCCTGGCCGAGTCCTATGGCCGGATTTTTTATCGTAATGCGCTGAATTTCGGCATTCCAACGCTGGTCTTCCCGCAGGCCGGCGAGATCGCGGCCGGCGATCGGCTGTGCATCGATCCGCTCGCCGGGCGTATCGAGAACCGGACGCAGGCGCGGACCTACACGGTCGCCGGTCTGCCGGAACACTTGCTGGCGATGATCGCCGCCGGCGGCCTGATGCCGTACCTGAAACAACGTATTGCCGCACGAGGAGCGTCTTGATGTCACATGCCCGCCGTCTTAGAGAGCAGTTGGCTGCGCCCGGGCCGATCGTCGCGCCCGGTTGTTTCGACGGGTTGACGGCGCTGCTCATCGAGCAGGCCGGTTTCGGCTGTGCCTATCTCAGCGGTGCGAGCATCGCCTTCACGCGTCTGGGCCGTCCCGACATCGG
>JAJFJS010000127.1 GCA_021773815.1 Gammaproteobacteria bacterium | reverse complement strand
CCGACTGTTAAGTTCTCGTCTTGTCACAAGCTTTGACTCAGCATGCAATTGGCCGTGGTCGGCGCCGCCTTCATGAATAATGCAGGCTAGCGGTCACGCTTGGCGGCGCGATTACCGCGCCCCCAGTGCAGCTTGTTGCGCAAAATGCCGTAGTAGTCATAGCCGACCGGATGAATCAGTTCGACGCGCTGCTCGGCAACGGCGACGCGCAGCCGATCACCGGCTTCGATCTGCCCGGTGACTTCCCCGTCACAGCTGACGGCGGCGCAGTCCTTGTCGTTCTGTAACTTGATATCCGTGACGCTGGGTCCGGGGATGACAATCGGTCGGTCGCTGAGTGTGTGCGGGCAAATCGGCGCAAGCACGATCGCATCGAGCCCGGTGGCGACAATCGGTCCACCGCAACTCAGTGCGTAAGCCGTGGATCCTGTCGGCGTGGCGACGATAAAGCCGTCCCCGGCATGGGCATTGACGAAGCGATCGTCGACGAAGGTCTGGAATTCGAGTAGTCGGCCGGTGTCCTGACGCTTCACGACGACGTCGTTGAGCGCCAGCCCGCAGTCCCGCACCTCGTGCGCGGCCAGGATCTCGGCCCGGAGCAACATCCGCCGTTCGCTGTCGTACTGTCCGTCGATGACGCTGTCGAGCGCCGAGAAGTCGTCGCTCGGGCTGACATCGGCAAGAAAACCCAGTCGCCCCCGGTTAATGCCGAGCAGAGGTTTGCCGGCCGCAACGGCGGCCCGCGCCGCATGCAGCATCGAGCCATCGCCGCCCACGGCGATCACCAGGTCGCCCGAGGCGGCCAGTTCGGAATCCGGAACCCGCGTGACGGCGGCGGGCAGGCCGTTGAGTTTGCTGTTGGCGGCAGCGAATACGGCCAGCCCCCGGTCGATCAGGTGGCGAGCCACCGAACGCATTGATTCGAGCACCAGGGTGTCCCCGGTATTGCCCATCAACGCAACTTTCGCAAAAGCTTTGCTCATGGGGGCACATTATCGTTCCGGGGATTGCCGGGGCAAGCCTATTTTCGGGATTCCCCGTCAGGCAGGAAATTCAGGGTCAGCAACACAACCGGCCCCGTGCCGCGCGCGGTGGCGGGCAGGCTGCCGATCGTCGGCCGCTTTTTTTTCTTATCGGGTCGGGTTACGAACGGGATCCGGCCGTCGACGTGACGGCGTCCGTTGCCTGGGGGTGGCATCCGGTTCGCTGCGCTGGGCGGCTTCCTGAACGTGATTGAGTTGTGCTGTGCCGACCCGATGTTCCGGGTTATCCAGCCAGCGCCGATTTGGAATTCGATGTGTCATGTTTCCATCACCTCGAGCTTCGTGCATGCAGAACATCGGCTGTTACCGTCACGATCTGCCGATCCGGACGGGTCAGTGCGTCGATTAATCGACCCACCAGCATACTACGGCTCGAATTTAACAAAATTCGGCTCATCAAGCACTTATTCGTGCTGCATTGCAATTTACGGCGCATTGCTTGACAGTCTCGAGACGGCGTTGCTAGCTTCCCGCAGCGGTAACAGGTTTCCCATTTATCATGAGCCCGGGTCGCACTGACACAGAACCTTCAGATCGTTCGCGCCAGATCCTGCGCGTGCTGATCGAGCAATATATCCGCGACGGTCAGCCGGTCGGCTCGCGAACGCTCGCCAAGACGGCCGGACTGGAACTGAGTCCGGCCACCATTCGCAATGTCATGGCGGACCTCGAGGACCTCGGCTTCATCGTCTCGCCGCACACGTCGGCCGGCCGCGTGCCGACCGCCAAGGGCTATCGCTTCTTCGTCGATACGTTGCTGAAGCTGCAGCCGCTCGCGGCCCGCGAGATCAGGGAATTGCAGCATCAGCTGACGGACGATATCCGCGGCGGCGCGAAAGAGGTCGCATCGACTGTTTCCCTGACGTTGTCGTCGCTGACCAGCCTGGCGGGGGTCGTGACGATCCCGCGGCATACGCGCATTCAGCTGCGCCAGGTTGAATTCCTGCCGCTCTCGGACCGGCGGGTGCTGGCCATCCTCGTTATTAATGACAGTGAGGTCGAAAACCGGATTCTGCAGGTCGAGCGCGACTACACCGCCTCGCAACTGCAAAAGGCGGCCAATTACCTGAACGAGCATTATTCGGGCAAGGATCTGGCTACGATCCGTGCCCAGATCATCGACAGCCTCAGCGACACGCGCGAGACGATGAACGAGTTGATGATTGACGCCGTCAGCATCGCGCAAAAGGCGTTTGATTCGGATATCGATCGTGCCGAATACATCATGGCCGGGGAGACCCAGCTCATGCAGTTCAACGAGTTGTCGGATATTGGCACACTGCGGCAATTGTTCGACGCTTTCAACCAGCAGCGCGAGATCCTGCACCTGCTGGACCGGAGCGTAGCGGCGCATGGCGTACAGATCTTTATCGGTGAGGAATCGGGCTACCGGATCCTCGACGAATGCAGCATCGTGACGGCGCCGTATCGGGTCGATGAGGACACAGTCGGCGTGCTTGGCGTCATCGGCCCGACCCGCATGGCTTACGAACGCGTGATCCCGATCGTCGATATCACCGCGAAATTGATCGGCGCGGCCTTGAATTCGGATCGTTAGACCCCCATCTTGCCGTCAGGCCCGGGTGCCGCGCATGCGCGGCCCGGTTTTGTCGTGCACGGAGGGTTGGGATGACGGACAGCACCGAGAAGGCGGTCGACGCGGCGGATACGCCAGACGGCAATGCGGAAGATGGATTCGATCAGGCGGCGGCTGCCGGGGAGGCGGGCGTAGCGGGTGACGATCTGTGGGAGCAGCTGCAGGCCGCGCGGGCAGAAGCGGAAGAAAATAACAGTAAATACATGCGACTAGCCGCGGAAATGGAGAATCTACGTAAACGTACGATTCGCGAGGTCGAGCATGCCCACAAGTTTGGCATAGAGCGTTTCGCCCAGGAATTGCTGGCCGTTGTCGACAGCCTGGAGATGGGCATCGAAGCGGGTACCGGCGCGGCGGCCGAGACGCTGCTCGAGGGCAGCGCGGCGACGCTGAAACTACTGCTCGGTGCGCTGGAGAAATCCGGCGTCGAATCGCTCGATCCGGAAGGGGAGCCGTTCGACCCGAACCTGCACGAGGCAATGACCATGCAGCCGTCGAATGTCGCCGAACCGGGGTCTGTCCTGACGGTGATACAGAAGGGCTACCAGCTCAACGGGCGACTGCTGCGGCCGGCTCGCGTCATCGTGGCGCGAGAGCCTGATTCGACGTGACGCGGGGCTTGAAAAACCGTCCCCGGACCCGCATTTAACGACAAAGCGATTTTTACCTTTTAATTACCGACCAGTATTTGGAGATACCCATGGGAAGAGTGATCGGAATCGATCTCGGCACGACGAACTCGTGTGTGGCGATTATCGATGGTGACAAGGCCAAGGTCATCGAGAACAGCGAGGGTGACCGCACCACGCCGTCGATTGTTGCCTTCACCAAGGACGACGAGGTGCTCGTCGGCCAGGCGGCAAAACGCCAGGCCGTGACGAACCCGAAGAACACGCTGTTTGCGATCAAGCGACTGATCGGCCGGCGGTTCGATGACGAGGTCGTCAAGCGCGACCTTGAAATGGTGCCCTACAACATCGTCAAGGCCGATAACGGTGATGCCTGGGTCGAGGCCAACGGCAAGAAGATGGCCCCGCCGGAGGTATCGGCGCGCGTGCTGATGAAGATGAAGAAGACCGCCGAGGATTATCTCGGTGAGCCGGTGACCGAGGCCGTCGTCACTGTCCCGGCCTATTTCAACGATTCGCAGCGCCAGGCGACCAAGGATGCGGGCAAGATTGCCGGCCTCGAGGTCAAGCGGATTATCAATGAGCCGACCGCGGCGGCGCTGGCCTATGGCATGGACAAGCAGCGCGGCGACCGCAAGATCGCGGTCTACGACCTGGGCGGCGGTACGTTCGACATCTCGATTATCGAGATTGCGGAAATTGACGGTGAGCATCAGTTCGAGGTGCTGGCGACGAACGGTGACACGTTCCTCGGTGGTGAGGATTTTGACCTGCGCATCATCCGCTATCTCGCGGCCGAGTTCGAGAAAGAGAGTGGCGTCGACATTAGCCGTGACCCGCTGGCGATGCAGCGCCTCAAGGAGGCCGGTGAGAAGGCCAAGATCGAACTGTCGTCATCGCAGCAGACCGAGGTCAATCTGCCCTATATCACGGCCGATGCCAGCGGTCCGAAGCATCTCAGTATCAAGCTGACGCGCGCGAAACTCGAGGCGCTGGTCGGTGAACTGGTCAGCCGGACGATCGAGCCGTGCAAGATCGCGCTCAAGGATGCCGGTCTGAAGGTCGGCGATATTGACGACGTGATCCTCGTCGGCGGACAGACGCGCATGCCGAAGGTGGCCGAGGAGGTCAAAAACTTCTTTGGCGCCGAGCCGCGCAAGGACGTCAATCCCGACGAGGCCGTGGCCGTGGGCGCCGCAATCCAGGCCGGCGTGCTGTCGGGACAGGTCAAGGACGTGCTGTTACTCGACGTGACGCCGTTGTCGCTGGGCATCGAGACGCTCGGCGGTGTCATGACGCGCGTGATCGAAAAGAACACGACGATTCCGACCAAGGCCTCGCAGGTGTTTTCGACGGCCGACGACAACCAGACGGCCGTGACGATTCATGTGCTGCAGGGCGAACGCCAGCGTTCGAGCGACAATAAGTCACTCGGCCGTTTCGATCTGGCGGATATTCCGCCGGCGCCGCGCGGCATGCCGCAGGTCGAGGTCACGTTCGACATCGACGCCAACGGCATCCTGAATGTGTCGGCCAAGGACAAGGCGACCGGCAAGGAACAGAAAATCGTCATCAAGGCGTCGAGCGGCCTGTCCGATGAGGAGATCGAACAGATGGTTGTCGATGCCGAGGCCCATGCCGAGGAGGACGCGAAGTTCCGCGAGCTCGTCGAGGCCCGCAACCAGGGCGATGCGCTGTTGCATGCGACCGAGAAGTCGCTCGCGGATCTGGGCGAGAAGGTCGAGCCGGCCGAACGGAGCCAGGTCGAGTCTGCGCTCGGCGATCTGAAAGAGGCGCTCAAGGGCGACGACAAGGCGGCCATCGAGGCAAAAACCAAGGCGCTGGGCGAAGCGTCGGCGGGACTGGCCCAGAAGGCCTACGAACAGGCGCAGGCGGCCGAAGGCGGCGCCGCGGGCGGCGATGCGGGAGCGGGCGCGCAGGGCGCGGCCGACGACGGCGTCGTCGATGCGGAGTTCGAAGAGGTCAAGGGCGACGATCAGTCCAAAGCGGACTGAGCCAATGGATGATGCGCCGTGGCCGCGTCCTTAGCGGGCGCGGCTTCGGCGTTTTCGGCTATATTGCAACGCGGAACGGCCCGGATTCGGGTCGCCAGACGGATTGACGGCGACAAGCAATGTCCAAGCGTGATTACTACGAGGTGCTCGGCGTCGAACGTGACGCGACCGCGGCCGATATCAAGAAAAGCTATCGCCGCCTGGCGATGAAGCATCATCCGGACCGCAATCCCGACGACACGGCGTCCGAGTCCGACTTCAAGGAGGCCAAGGAGGCCTATGAAGTCCTGTCGAACGACCAGAAGCGGGCCACGTATGACCGGTTCGGCCATGCGGGGCTGGAGCAGCAGGCCGGCGGCCCGGGCGGCGGGTTCAACACCGGCGATGCCTTCGGCGACATCTTCGGCGACGTGTTCGGCGATATTTTCGGCGGCGGCCGGCGCGGCCAGAGCAACGTCTACCGTGGCGCGGACTTGCGCTACGAACTGGTGCTCGATCTGCGCCAGGCGGTGTTTGGCGACACCGTCAACGTCGAGTTGCCGACGCTGCAATCCTGCGAGACGTGTGACGGCAGCGGCGCGCAGCCGGGCACCAGCCCCGTCACCTGCGATACCTGCGGCGGACACGGCCAGGTGCGCCGGCAGCAGGGCTTTTTCTCGGTCCAGCAGACCTGCCCGAGTTGCCGGGGCACCGGTCGCCGAATCGAGTCGCCATGTGCGGACTGCGGCGGGCGCGGACGCAGTCCCCGCACCAAGACGCTGGCGGTCAAGGTGCCGCCGGGCGTGGATATCGGCGATCGAATTCGCCTCGGCGGCGAGGGCGAGGCCGGCCAGAACGGCGGTCCGCCGGGCGATCTGTACGTCGATATTCGCGTCACGCCGCACCCGATTTTCGAGCGCGAGGGCGCGGACCTGTCCTGCATCGTGCCCATCGCCTTTGTGCACGCGGCCCTGGGTGGTAACGTCAAGGTCCCGACGCTCGACGGCGAGGTCAGCCTGAAAATTCCGGCCGAGACGCAATCGGGCAAGGTATTTCGAATTCGCGGCAAGGGCGTCAAACCGGTCCGGGCGCATGCGACGGGCGATCTGTACTGTCGGGTCGAAGTGGAGACGCCGGTCAAACTGACGTCGGACCAGAAGAATTTGTTGAACCGGTTCAACGATGCGATCGTCGCCGGCGGAGACCGGCATCGGCCGCGCGTGACGTCATGGAAGGATGGCGTCAAGCGTTTTTTCGAAAACATCGGATCCTGAGGAGCGCAGATGACTCGAATCGCGATTTTTGGCGCGACCGGACGGATGGGACAGACGCTGATTCGGCTGATCGCCGATGACGAGCATCTGTCGCTGGTCGGCGCCGCGACCGAACCAGGTCACGCCGCGGTCGGTGATGACGCGGGCAGCGTCGCCGGCGTGCGTACGCTCGGCGTCGCGGTCACCGACGATGCGGCGGCGGCCGTTGCGGGCGCCGATGTCGCCATTGATTTCACGCTGCCGGCGGCGCTGACGGGTAACGTCTCGGCCTGCGCGACGAACGGCGTTGCCATGGTGGTCGGCACGACCGGCCTTGCGGCCGGCGAGTACGATGCGATGAAAACGGCGGCCGAAGCCATTGCCATTGTTTACGGGCGTAACATGAGTATCGGCATCAACGTACTGTCGGCACTCGCCCGGCAGGCGGGACGGGCGCTCGGGGATGGTTTCGATTGCGAAATCAGCGAGGCGCATCACCGCCTCAAGGTCGACGCGCCGTCGGGCACGGCGCTGCAGCTCGGCGAAGCGGTGGCCGCCGGTCGCGGCGTGGCGCTGGATTCAGTTGCGGTCTTCGATCGGCATGCCGAGGGCGCCGCCCGCGCACCCGGCAGCATCGGGTTCGCGTCGGTCCGTGCCGGCAATATCGCCGGTGATCACAGCATCCTGTTCGGCGGGGATGAAGAACTGGTCGAATTGCGGCATCGCGCGCTGGATCGGGCGGTATTTGCGCGCGGCGCGCTGCGGGCCGCCGCATGGGCGGCGAACCGCCAACCGGGTTTTTATTCAATGGATGACGTTCTCGGTCTGTCCGGCCGATGACTTCCGGCGATCCGGCCGCTACAATACGCCGGGTCCCAATGCGAATTGACTGTCGACGGGAGGGGTCCGGGTCCCTCCCGTTTGTACGTCTGCGCTCGATATTTGTGCAGTTCAGAGATTATGAGGTGAAGTAAGTGTCGGAGTCCGCCATTCTGGCGCTGGAAGACGGTACGGTCTTCCACGGGGTGTCGATCGGCGCGTCTGGCAAGACGATCGGCGAGGTCGTCTTCAATACGTCGATGACCGGTTACCAGGAGATCCTGACGGATCCGTCCTATTGCCGGCAGATGGTGACGCTGACCTATCCGCATATTGGCAACACCGGCACCAACAGCGACGACAATGAGAGTTCGCAGGTCTACGCCGCCGGTCTGATCATCAGGGATTTGTCGATCACGACCAGCAGCTGGCGATCGGAACTCGACCTGGGCGAGTTCCTGCGACGCGGTAACGTCGTCGCGATCGCCGAGATCGATACCCGCAAACTGACCCGCATCCTGCGCGACAAGGGCGCGTTATCCGGCTGCATCATGACGGGCGCCGCCGATCCCGCGACCGCCGTCGCCCACGCGAAACGGTTCCCGGGACTGGCCGGCATGGACCTGGCAAAAATCGTGACGACGCCGAACGTCTATCAGTGGAGTCTCGGGCCGAACTGGCCGCCTGTCGATACGATTCCGGGCAAGCGCGTATCGACGTTCAATGTGGTCGCCTACGATTTCGGCATCAAGCGGAACATCCTGCGGCTGCTCGTCGGGCATAACTGCCGGGTCGTCATTGTGCCTGCGCAGACGCCGGCATCGACTGTGCTCGAGATGGCGCCGGACGGCGTGTTCCTGTCCAACGGCCCCGGCGATCCCGAGCCCTGCGGCTACGCGATCGACGCTATCCGCGAGATCCTGGCAGCCGACATCCCGGTGTTCGGCATCTGTCTTGGCCACCAGCTGCTGGCGCTGGCCAGCGGCGCGCAGACGGTCAAGATGAAATTCGGCCATCACGGCGCGAACCATCCGGTGCAGGATCTTCAGACCGGCAGGGTGGCCATCACCAGCCAGAATCACGGCTTCGCCGTTGACGAGGCATCGCTGCCCGAATGCCTGGTGCCGACACATCGGTCCTTATTTGATAATTCACTTCAAGGAATCAGGAGAACTGATTGTTCTGCAATAGGATTTCAAGGTCATCCGGAAGCCAGTCCGGGCCCCCACGATCTGCTCAGCGTATTCGGCCGCTTCATCTCGATGATGCAGGCACGGCGCGCGCAGGTTGCCGCCAGCGTGCTGGCGGCCCGCGAAGCCGGTTGAGCCGATATGCCCAAAAGAACTGATATCGAGAGCATCCTGATCATCGGCGCCGGCCCGATCGTCATCGGTCAGGCCTGCGAATTTGATTATTCCGGTGCCCAGGCCTGCAAGGCGCTGATGGAAGAGGGCTATCGCGTCATTCTCGTCAATTCGAACCCGGCGACGATCATGACCGATCCCGAGACGGCCGATTCCGTCTATATCGAGCCGGTAAACTGGCAGACAGTCGCCAAAATCATTGAGCGCGAGAAGCCCGACGCACTGCTGCCGACGATGGGCGGTCAGACGGCGCTGAACTGCGCGCTGGACCTCGTGCGCGAAGGGATTCTGAAGAAATATGATATCGAGTTGATCGGTGCCTCGCGCGAGGCTATCGACACGGCCGAGGATCGTGACCTGTTCCGCAAGGCCATGGAAGATATCGGCCTGAGCGTGCCGCGCGCGCATATCGCCCACACCCTCGACGAAGCGCTCGCGGTGCAGGCCGATATCGGTTACCCGACGATCGTCCGGCCGTCGTTCACGCTCGGCGGCAGCGGCAGCGGCATCGCCTACAACCACGAGGAATTCGAGGCGATTGTCGCGAATGGCCTGGATTTGTCGCCGACGACCGAGGTCCTGCTCGAAGAATCCGTGATCGGCTGGAAAGAGTTCGAGATGGAGGTTGTTCGCGACCGGGTCGACAACTGCATCATTATTTGTTCGATCGAGAATTTCGATGCGATGGGTGTGCATACCGGCGATTCGATCACGGTTGCCCCGGCCCAGACGTTGACCGACAAGGAGTACCAGTCGCTCCGCGATGCGTCGATCGCCGTGCTGCGGCGGATCGGCGTCGAAACGGGCGGGTCGAATGTGCAGTTCGCCGTCAGCCCCCATGACGGCCGTATCCTCGTTATTGAAATGAACCCGCGCGTGTCGCGGTCGTCGGCGCTCGCCTCCAAGGCCACCGGCTTTCCGATCGCCAAGGTCGCGGCAAAACTGGCGGTCGGGTATACACTCGACGAGTTGCAGAACGACATCACCGGCGGTGCGACGCCGGCCTCCTTCGAACCGACAATCGACTATGTCGTGACCAAGGTGCCGCGGTTTACGTTCGAAAAATTCGCCGGCGCCAACGATCGTCTGACGACGCAGATGAAGTCGGTCGGCGAAGTCATGGCGATCGGTCGCACGTTCCAGGAATCGCTGCAGAAGGCGTTGCGCGGGCTGGAAACGGGCATCGATGGACTTGTCGAGATTTGTCCGGCGAAGCCGAGCGATGACGAGATGGCGCATCTGCGGCATGAATTGCAGATGCCCGGTCCGGACCGCTTGCTCTATGTGGCCGATGCTTTCCGTCTCGGCCTGCCCGGCGCGGAAATCAGTGCCCTGTCCGGCATCGACCCCTGGTTTCTCGGCCAGATCGAAGACCTCGTGGCAGTCGAGAAGCGTGTCCGCAACGATGGTATCGCGTGGCTCGGTGCGGACCGGCTGCGCTCGCTCAAGCGCAAGGGGTTCTCGGACAGCCGGATCGCGACACTGCTCGCGACCGATGAGCACGTGGTGCGCAAGCATCGATTGAAGGCAGGGATTCGCTGTGTGTTTAAGCGGGTCGATACCTGCGCGGCGGAATTCGCGACGACGACGGCCTACCTGTACTCCACTTACGAGGAGGAGTGCGAGGCCGAGCCGACCCAGCGGGACAAGATCATCATCCTCGGCGGCGGACCGAACCGTATCGGTCAGGGTATCGAGTTCGATTACTGCTGCGTGCACGCGGCACTCGCGTTGCGGGAGGCCGGCTACGAGACGATCATGGTCAACTGCAATCCGGAGACGGTATCGACGGATTACGATACGTCCGACCGACTGTATTTCGAGCCACTGACGTTCGAGGACGTCATGGAAATTATTGATCGTGAGAACCCCCGCGGCGTGATTGTGCAATACGGTGGCCAGACGCCGCTGAAACTCGCGCGCGCGCTGGAAGCCGCTGGCGCGCCGATCATCGGCACGAGTCCCGATTCGATTGACCTGGCCGAGGATCGTGAGCGGTTCCAGCAGTTAGTACAGCGCCTGGGCCTCAAGCAACCGCCGAATTGCATCGCGCGGACCGAGGATGAGGCGGTTTCAATGGGCGCGGAGGTCGGATTTCCGCTCGTCGTGCGTCCATCCTATGTGCTGGGCGGTCGTGCGATGGAGATCGTACACAACGAGGACGATCTGCGGCATTACATGAGCAAGGCCGTCAACGTCTCCAACGATTGTCCGGTGTTGCTCGATCGATTCCTCGATCAGGCCGTCGAGGTCGACGTGGATGCTATCTGTGACGGCACCGATGTCATGATCGGCGGCATCATGGAACACATCGAACAGGCCGGCGTGCATTCGGGCGATTCCGGATGCTCTTTGCCGCCGGCCACGTTGAGTGAAGAGTTGCAGGACCGGCTTGCCGAACAGGTCGTCGCGCTGGCCAGGGCGCTGAACGTTATCGGCCTGATGAATACGCAGTTTGCGATCCAGAACGGTGTGATCTACCTGCTCGAGGTCAACCCGCGGGCTTCGCGGACCGTGCCTTTCGTGTCGAAGGCCACCAGCGTGCCGCTGGCCAAGGTCGCGGCCAAGGTCATGGTCGGCATCAAGCTGCGTGACCAGGGCGTCCTCGATGCCGTGGTCCCCGAATATTTCTCGGTCAAAGAATCAGTCTTCCCGTTCGCCAAGTTTCCGGGCACCGATCCGATCCTCGGCCCGGAAATGAAATCGACCGGGGAAGTCATGGGCACGGGCCGCTCGTTCTCCGAAGCTTATGCCAAGGCGCAACTGGCTTCCGGCGTTACGTTGCCGAGTCACGGCCAGGCGCTGCTGTCGGTCCGCGACCGGGACAAGCCCGCTGCCGTCAAGCTGGCCGAAGTCATGTTGGAGCGCGGTTTCGATATTGTCGCGACCGACGGCACGGCGAGGTTCCTGGCCGAAAACGGCATAAAGTGCCGCCGGGTGAACAAGGTTCGCGAAGGTCGCCCCCATATCGTCGATATGATCAAGAACGGCGAGATTACATTTATCGCCAATACGACCGAAGGCAAGCAGGCGATTCGCGAGTCTCATTCCATTCGCGTCGCCGCTGTGCAGAACAAGGTGACCTACTACACGACACTGGCCGCGGCGATGGCGACAAGCATGGCGCTGGATCATCTCAACGGCGGCGATGTCAACAAGCTGCAGGATCTGCACAAGGAGGTCGCTGCGTGAGTCAGGTGCCTATCACGATCCGCGGGCTGGAGAGTCTGCGCGCGGAAATACGCACGCTGAAGACGGTCAATCGGCCGCGCGTGATTCAGGCCATAGCCGAGGCGCGCGCACACGGCGACCTCAAGGAAAACGCGGAGTATCACGCGGCCAAGGATGAGCAGGGCTTTATCGAGGCGCGCATTCGCGATATCGAGGCCAAGTTGTCAAATGCCCAGGTCATCGACGTGACTCAATTCGGCACGACCGGCAGGGTCATTTTCGGCGCCACGGTCGATCTGATCGACGAGGCATCCGGTGCGGAGCTGACCTATCGGATCGTCGGCGAGGATGAGGCGGATATCGCCGCCGGTCTGATTTCCGTCGGCTCGCCGATTGCCCGTGCGCTAATCGGTAAAGAAGTGGATGATGTGGCGGTCGTCAACGCGCCCGGCGGTGAAAAAACGTTCGAGATCGTCGCCGTTCGCTATCTCTGATTACGCCGCCGCTCGTCCGTTCAGGGCAACTCGATGCCCGGATTCTCGGGGCGCTGGCGGTACAGCACTGCGGTATTGCCGATGCGCGTGACAAGACTGGCACGCGTCGCGTCGAGCAATTGCTCGATGGCCGAATTGCGTTGCTCGCGCGCACCGACCCGCAGCCGAACCTTGACGAGTTCATGATGCTCGAGCGTCTGGCTCAGTTCGGCCGTCAGTCCCGGCGAAATGCCGCCCGTGCCGACATGGATCAGGGGTTTGAGATCGTGCGCGAGGCGGCGCAGGTGTTTCTTTTGCTTTTCGCTGAGTTGCATAGGGCGGATTATAGCGTTCATGGTCAAGGGTTCATCCAGTAAAAACTGGCGCCGGCGTCAGGATCAGGACGAGTTCGTCAAACGGGCGCGGGCCGAGGGCTGGCGATCGCGCGCCGTTTACAAGCTTATGGAGATCCAGGAGCGCGACCGCCTGATCAGACCCGGCGCCCGCGTCCTCGACCTCGGCGCGGCGCCCGGCGCCTGGAGCCAGTACGCAGCCGGCGTTGCCGGTGACGCCGGGCGGGTTATCGCGGTCGACCTGCTGCCGATTGTGGAAATTCCCGGCGTTGAGGTCATCCAGGGAGACTTTCGCGACGAAGACATACTCAACGCACTGCTGCAATGCATAGGAACGGAGCGTCTCGACCTTGTTATGTCAGATCTGGCCCCCAATATCAGTGGTAATCGTTCGGTGGATCAGCCGCGTGCCATGTATCTGGCGGAATTGGCCGCCGATCTGGCTCAGACTGCGCTGGTGCCGCGTGGGAGCCTCGTCCTGAAGCTGTTTCACGGTGAGGGATTCGACGCATTCGTGCGGGCCATGCGGCAGCGCTATGAGACCGTAAAGGTCCGCAAACCCAAGGCCTCGCGGGCGAATAGCCGTGAGACCTACCTCGTAGCCCGGAATATTCGGTTATAGTAAGGTTCTACGCCCGAATCGAGCCAAAAACACCGCGTCAGCGGTGAAAGAACGGAGTCTGTTTTGAACGACCTGGCAAAGAATATCATCCTCTGGATCGTCATCGCGATTGTCCTGCTGACCGTATTCCAGAGTTTTGGCACCGGCGGGCGTCAGTCCGAACCGCTGGATTACTCGACGTTCCTGAGTCTGGTCGAGACCGGTCAGATCTCCGATGTGACGTTCGAGGGCGACATGATCAAGGCCGAGCAGGTCTCGGGTAATCGCTTCGTCACCTACAGCCCCGAGACCGACAATACGGCCCTGATCGGCGAGCTTAAGAAGAGCGGCGTCCGGATTCGCGCGACGGCGCCCAAAGGCCAGAATATTCTTGTCAGCCTGTTCATCAACTCGTTCCCCGTGCTGCTGCTGATTGGCGTCTGGGTGTACTTCATGCGCCAGATGCAGGGCGGCACCGGCGGTCGCGGAGCCATGTCGTTCGGCAAGAGCAAGGCGCGGCTGCTCGGTGAGGATCAGGTCAACGTCACGTTCCAGGACGTGGCCGGCGTGGAGGAGGCCAAGGAAGAAGTCGGCGAGATCGTCGATTTCCTGAGGGATCCGTCGAAGTTCCAGCGTCTCGGCGGCAAGATTCCGCGCGGCGTGCTGATGGTGGGTTCGCCTGGCACCGGCAAGACGCTGCTCGCCCGTGCCATCGCCGGCGAAGCCAAGGTTCCGTTTTTCACGATCTCCGGCTCTGACTTCGTCGAGATGTTCGTCGGTGTCGGTGCGTCGCGCGTGCGCGATATGTTCGAGCAGGCGAAAAAGCATGCGCCGTGCATAATTTTTATCGACGAGATCGATGCAGTGGGCCGTCATCGCGGCGCCGGCCTCGGCGGCGGTCATGACGAACGCGAGCAGACGCTCAATCAGCTGCTTGTCGAGATGGACGGATTCGAGGGCAATGAGGGCGTGATCGTCATCGCGGCGACCAACCGGCCCGATGTTCTGGATCCCGCTTTGCTGCGCCCCGGGCGTTTCGATCGCCAGGTTGTCGTGCCGCTGCCGGACGTACGCGGCCGTGAGCAGATTCTGCGTGTGCACATGCGCAAGATCCCAGTCAGTGAGGATGTCCGGCCGTCGATCATTGCCCGCGGTACGCCGGGATTCTCCGGTGCCGATCTGGCCAACCTGGTCAACGAGGCCGCCCTGTTTGCCGCGCGCGCCAACCGTCGCACGGTCAGCATGGACGAGTTTGAGCAGGCCAAGGACAAGATCATGATGGGCGCCGAGCGGCGCTCGATGGTCATGAGCGACGACGAGAAACGCCTGACGGCGTATCACGAGGCCGGTCATGCCATCGTCGGTCTGTCGGTGCCCGACCACGATCCCGTATATAAGGTGTCGATTATCCCGCGTGGCCGGGCGCTTGGCGTCACGATGTTCCTGCCCGAGCAGGATCGTTACAGTTTCAGCAAACGCCGCCTCAACAGTCAGATCTCCAGCCTGTTCGGCGGACGGATCGCCGAAGAGATGGTGTTCGGCGCGGATGCGGTCACGACCGGGGCCTCGAACGATATCGAGCGGGCGACGGAGATCGCGCGCAATATGGTCACGAAATGGGGCTTGTCTGAACTTCTCGGCCCGCTGACCTACAGCGAGGATGACGGGGAGCTTTTCCTGGGCCGATCCGTGACCCAGCACAAGCAGGTGTCTGACGAAACAGCCCATACGATCGACAAGGAGATTCGTCAGATCATCGACACGAACTACCGTCGCGCCGAGAAGGTCCTGACCGAAAACCGCGAGATACTCGACGCCATGGCGGCCGCGTTGATGAAGTACGAAACGATCGATGAGGGCCAGCTCAAGGAAATCATGGCAGGCAAGGAGCCGAGCCCGCCGGAGGACTGGGAAAACAACGATCCGCCGCGCGCGGGCAAGGCCGATGATGATTCCATCGACAAGAAGGACGATGCGTCGATCGGCGGTCCGGCTGAGCAGCATTAGGCTGGATCCGTGACCGGCTCGCCGCGCTGACCCGGCACACGCGGCCGCGTCTCGTCAGCCCCAGTGTCCGTCGTCCGCACAGCACACTCCCTTGCGCACCTTGTGGCCCGTCATGACGGGCCGCTTGTCATGGGCGTGCTGAACATTACCCCGGATTCGTTTGCCGACGGCGGCCGCTACACTGATCCGTCGGTCGCGCTCACCCAGGCGTCGCAGATGGTCGCTGACGGCGCCGATATCATCGACGTCGGCGGTGAGTCCACGCGGCCGGGTGCGGCGCCGCTGTCGGCGGCGGCCGAACTGGATCGGGTGATGCCGGTCATCGAGCGCCTGGCGGCGGAGTTGGATGTGCCCCTGTCGATCGATACCAGCAAGGCGGATGTGATGCGAGAGGCCGTCGGCGCTGGTGCGGCAATGATCAACGATGTGCGCGCGCTCGAGTGCGATGGTGCGCTGAGCGCGGCTGCGGACCTCGGCGTGCTCGTGTGCCTGATGCATATGCGCGGCAATCCGCGCTCGATGCAGGAGGCGCCCGAATATGAGAATGTGACCGACGAGGTCATCGGTTATCTGCGCCGGCGCGTGGCCGCGTGTGTCGCCGCGGGTATCGAAGCGGACAATCTGTGTGTCGACCCGGGCTTTGGCTTCGGCAAGACCCTGGCGCACAATCTGCAGTTGCTGGGCGCACTGGATCGGTTTTCCGAACTCGGATTACCGTTGCTCGTGGGGCTGTCGCGGAAGTCGATGATCGGGCTCATGACCGGGCGCGACGTCGGCGACCGGCTTCCCGGCAGTCTCGCACTCGCGTTGCTCGCGGCGCAGAGGGGCGCCGCTATAATCAGGGTCCATGATGTTGGGCCGACCGTCGACGTATTGCAGATCCTGCAATCGCTGGCGTCATCAAGCAGGAAATGAAGCATGGCTAGAAAGTATTTCGGTACCGACGGGATTCGCGGTCGCGTCGGCGTCGAGCCCATGACGGCGGAGTTCGCGCTGCGGCTGGCCAGCGCCGCCGCGCAGGTCCTCGCTCCGCAAGGCGGGCGGGTCGTCATCGGCAAGGACACGCGGGTATCGGGTTACATGTTCGAATCGGCCCTGGAAGCGGGATTCGTGGCGGCGGGCATGGATGTGCAGTTGCTGGGGCCGCTGCCGACACCGGGTATTGCGTACCTGACGAAGGCGCTGGATGCCGATGTCGGCGTCGTCATCAGCGCTTCGCATAACGCGTATTACGACAATGGCATCAAGTTTTTCGACGCCGAAGGCACGAAGTTGCCGGATGCAGTCGAGGAGCAGATCGAGCAATTCATGTCGCAACCCGCGATAACGCGAGATTCGAGCTCGCTGGGTCGCGCCAAGCGTATCGACAGCGCTCGCGAGGACTACCAGCGATTCTGCCTGTCGACGGTGCCCGCCGGGTTCAGCCTCGAGCGGCTCAAGATCGTGCTCGATTGCTCGCATGGCGCCGGTTACAAGGTTGCGCCACGCGTTATGACCGAACTCGGCGCCGAAATCGTGCCGATTGGTTGCTCGCCGAATGGCAGGAATATCAATGACGGCTGTGGATCGACGCATCCGGAACTGATGACCGTGACGGTCAAGGCCGTCGGTGCGGATCTCGGCATCGCGTTCGACGGCGACGGCGACCGGGTGTTGATGGTCGATCACCTGGGGCGGCTCGTCGACGGCGATCAGTTGTTGTACCTGCTCGCCAAGGCGCGGTTCGGCAGCGGGGCGCTGACCGGGCCTGTCGTCGGCACACTGATGACCAATCTGGGCCTGGAGCGGGCGCTGGGGCAACTGGGTATCGACTTCCGGCGGGCTAACGTCGGCGACCGTTATGTCATGGCGATGCTGAACGAAACCGGCGGCATCCTGGGCGGCGAGACGTCCGGGCACCTGTTGTGCCTGGACAAGACGACGACCGGCGATGGATTGATCGGCGCGCTGCAGGTGCTGACGGTCATGGTCGAGACCGGTTGTTCGCTGGCCGAGCTGGTCGAGGGCATGTCGCGCCTGCCGCAGACCCTGATCAACGTGCGCACAGAATCCTTTATCGACCTGGACGGTTCGACCGATATCCAGGGCGCGATCCATGCGGTCGAGCGCACGCTCGCCGACCGTGGCCGGGTCCTGGTTCGGGCATCGGGCACCGAACCGGTGGTCCGGGTTATGGTCGAGGGCGAGGATGAGGCGGAAGTGCAGCAACTCGCGCGACACCTGGCCGACGAGATCGGTCGCATCGCGCTCTGACCGGCGCCATTCGGGCGCGGAGCGGTATACACCGCATTGATTTCCCGGGTCCGGGCAGCTAACCTTCGCGCACCTTTTCTGACCGCCCGTGCGGCGATCGCCAGGTCAAACCAATGAGAACCAGAATAGTTGCCGGAAACTGGAAGCTGAACGGCTCCCGGCTGGCCAATCAGCGTCTCGTCGCCGACATCCTTGGCGGCGCAGCAGACCTGTCGGACACGGAAATCATCCTGTGCCCGCCCTTCGTCTATCTGCCGGCCGTCGGCGAGCAGATATCCGGCAGCAACGTGCAGCTCGGTGCCCAGAACGCTGCCGCACAAGCCAGTGGCGCGTTCACGGGCGAGGTGTCGGCCGCGATGCTGCGCGATGTCGGCTGCAGTCATGTCATCGTCGGCCATTCCGAGCGTCGCGCGCTGTTCGGCGACACGGATGAGATCGTCGCCGGACGATTCCGGGCCGTCCATGAGCAAGGCCTGACGCCGATCCTGTGTATCGGCGAGAGTCTCGAGGAGCGCGAATCCGGCGTGACGATGACCGTTATCGAGCGCCAGATCGGTGCCGTGCTGGATGCCGTGGGCGTCGAGCCGCTGGCCGCCAGCGTCATTGCCTACGAACCGGTCTGGGCGATCGGTACGGGCCTGACGGCGACCCCGGAACAGGCCCAGGAAGTCCATTCCCATGTTCGATCAATAATTGCCGCGCGCGATGCTAAAATAGCCGCTGGCCTCAGGATTTTGTACGGCGGCAGCGTCAAGGGAGCAAATGCTGCCGAGCTGTTTGCCATGGCGGATATTGACGGCGGACTGATCGGCGGGGCGGCACTGGATGCCGCGGAATTCCTGACGATCTGCCGGGCCGCCGCAGGAAATAATTAGATGTTCAATTTACATTCGGTTGCGCTCATTGTGCACATGGCCGTATCGGGGGCGATTATCGCGCTCGTTCTCCTTCAGCGTGGCAAGGGTGCCGATGCGGGCGCCGCATTCGGCTCCGGCGCCTCGGGCACCGTGTTTGGCGCGAAGGGTTCGGCAAATTTCCTGTCGCGTACGACGGCCGCGCTGGCGACACTGTTTTTCGCCACGAGTCTCGGTCTGGCTTATCTCGGTTCGCGGGCGCCGGAGTCCAAGAGCTTGATGGACGCTCTGACGACGCCGGTATCGGAGATGCCGAGTGCGCTTCCGGTAACGGATGAAGCGCCGGGCGTGATGGACGATCTGCCGCAGATGCCGGATCTCGAATTGTCGGTCCCCGATGAACTGCCGCCGGCTGCTACGGAGGCGGAAGAGGAGTCGGGTTCGTGATCGACCGGCCCGGATCCTTTAATTACCGATTAGGGTTTACCGGTTACGGGCATCTACGTAGTTAATTGAATCAGCCGATGTGGTGGAATTGGTAGACACGCTGTCTTGAGGGGGCAGTGGCGTAAGCCGTGCCGGTTCGAGTCCGGCCATCGGCACCATATAGAACTCCTTAGATACCCGCTCTAGAGGAAAACGGACGAGACAGGCGTTGGTTACAATCTGCTGCCTTCGAGCGTCGTGATTGTGTCCTGAGGAACAGGAAGTGCTATACGGATATTTGCCGGTTCTCATTTTTTTGGGCATTGCGATTGCGCTCGGCGTCGTATTGCTCGCCCTCGGCCTCATTCTCGGCGGCGGCCGCAAGGATGATGAGAAACTGTCTCCGTATGAATGCGGTTTCGAGCCGTTCGAGGACAGCCGCATCAAGTTTGATGTGCGCTATTACCTGGTCGCGATCCTGTTCATCATTTTCGATCTCGAAATTGCCTTCCTGTTTCCCTGGGCCGTGTCGCTGGACGCAATCGGCGCTTTCGGGATCATCGCGATGGCAGTATTCCTGACCGTCCTCGTCGTCGGCTTTGTCTACGAATGGAAGAAGGGTGCGCTGGAGTGGGACTGACGACTTCGAATCAGACGCTCGCGCCCGCTGAGCTGCGGCCCGACGAAACGCCGGCGGATGTGCTCGAGCGGCGTGGATATTTCGTGACGAGTATCGATGCGCTGTACAACTGGGCGCGGACCGGTTCCATGTGGCCGGTGACTTTCGGTCTGGCCTGTTGCGCCGTCGAGATGATGCAGGCGGGTGCGGCCCGTTACGATCTCGATCGCTTCGGCGTGATATTCCGACCGAGTCCGCGACAGTCCGATGTGATGATCGTCGCCGGTACGCTGACGAATAAGATGGCGCCTGCGCTGCGCAAGGTCTACGACCAGATGCCCGAGCCGCGCTGGGTCATTTCGATGGGTTCGTGCGCCAATGGCGGCGGCTACTACCACTACTCCTATGCCGTTGTGCGGGGCGTGGATCGCATCGTGCCCGTCGACGTCTATGTTCCCGGCTGCCCGCCGACCGCGGAAGCTCTGATGTACGGCATCATGCAGCTTCAGGACAAGATTCGCCGGACCAATACGATATCTCGATGAAACCACGTTACGAGGCATTGGCGCAGAGGATATCCGCGCGCTTTGGCGACCGGCTGAGCGCCGTCGATTCGACCTGCGGGGAATTGACGTACGAGCTGGACAAGGCGGACCTGCTCGACGTCGCCCTGCGCCTGCGCGATGACGAGGATTTTCGCTTCGAGATGCTCGTCGACGTCTGTGGCGTCGACTACCTGACGTACGGCAAGGCGGAATGGCAGACGGAGGAGGCCACATCGACCGGGTTCAGTCGTGGCGCCGTGCCCGAAAATATCGTGCCGGATGACGATGCGACGTTCGAGCCGCGTCGTTTTGCAGTGGTCTATCACCTGTTGTCGATCAGCGGCAATTACCGGTTGCGCCTGCGCGTATTCACCGGGCCGGATAATCCGCCGGTCGTGCCGTCCGTAGTCGAGATCTGGAGCGTCGCCAACTGGTTCGAGCGGGAAACGTTTGACCTGTTCGGTATCCTGTTCGACGGGCATCCCGACCTTCGCCGGATCCTGACCGACTACGGATTTATCGGCCATCCGTTCCGCAAGGATTTCCCGCTCGTGGGCAATGTCGAGGTTCGCTACGACCCCGAGCGCAGCCGGGTCATTTACCAGCCTGTCAGCATCGAGCCACGCACGCTCGTACCGCGTGTCATTCGCGACGACAACCGGTACTCGGACGATCTGAAGGATGAGTCGGCATGACCGAGATTCAAAATTACACGTTGAATTTCGGTCCGCAGCATCCCGCCGCGCACGGCGTGCTGCGCCTCGTGCTCGAGATGGATGGCGAGGTGATCCAGAACGCGGATCCGCATGTCGGGTTGCTGCATCGGGGGACCGAAAAACTCGCCGAATCGAAGCCGTTCAATCAGAGCATCGGCTACATGGACCGGCTCGATTACGTTTCGATGATGTGCAACGAGCACGGGTACGTGCTGGCGATCGAACGGCTGCTCGGTATCGAAGTGCCGATCAGAGCGCAGTATATCCGCGTGATGTTCGACGAAATCACACGAATCCTGAACCACCTGATGTGGCTCGGCGCGCACGGACTCGACATCGGCGCGATGACGATGTTTCTGTATTGCTTCCGCGAGCGCGAAGATCTCATGGATTGCTACGAGGCGGTTTCGGGCACGCGGATGCACGCGACGTATTACCGGCCCGGCGGCGTCTATCGTGACCTGCCCGATGAGATTCCGCGTTACGAGCCCAACCGCTGGCGCTCAAAAAAGGAAATTGCGCGGCTCAACCGCAACCGGACAGGGTCATTCCTCGATTTCATCGAGGATTTTACGGTCAGGTTCCCGGGCCGGGTCGACGAATATGAGACGCTGTTGACCGATAACCGCATCTGGAAGCAGCGAACGGTAAATATCGGCGTCGTCTCGCCCGAGCGCGCGATGCAACTCGGATTCACCGGTCCCATGCTCCGCGGTTCGGGTGTCGAGTGGGACCTGCGCAAGAAACAGCCGTACGAGACCTACGCGGACGTCGATTTCGATATTCCGGTCGGCGTCAATGGCGACTGTTATGACCGGTATCTCGTCCGTATCGAAGAGATGCGCCAGTCGAACCACATCATCAAGCAGTGTGTCGACTGGCTGCGCGAGCATCCAGGGCCGGTCATTGTCGATGACCACAAATACGCGCCCCCGAGCCGGGAGCAGATGAAAGGCGAAATGGAGTCGCTGATTCATCACTTCAAGCTGTTCACCGAGGGGTATACGGTGCCCGCAGGCGAGGCATATGCCGCGATAGAACATCCGAAGGGCGAGTTCGGCGCCTACATTATCTCCGACGGGGCCAACAAGCCCTATCGACTCAAGATTCGCGCACCCGGGTTCGCGCATATTTCTTCGATGCACGAAATGGTGGTCGGTCATATGCTGGCCGATGTCGTGGCCGTGATCGGAACACAGGACATCGTGTTCGGCGAGATCGACAGGTAGCGCGGCCGCGAGGAAGCAATCATGGATGCAGCAGAAAACCAGACGCTTTTGACCGCGCACACGCGCGGCGAGATCGATGCCTGGCGGGCCAAGTTCCCGGAAGGACGGCAGCGTTCGGCCGTGATCGCGGCGCTGCATGCCGCTCAGCATCAGAATCACGGCTTCCTGACTCGCGAGTTGATGGAGGCGGTGGCCGCGTATCTCGAAATGCCGGCGATCGAGGTGTTCGAGGTGGCCGCGTTCTACTCAATGTTCGAGACCGAACCGTGCGGCCGGCACAGCATTTCGGTCTGCACGAATATCTCTTGCATGCTGCGCGGCGGAGAGAAGATCCTGAACCATATCGAGAATCGGCTCGGCATCAGGGTCGGCGAGAGTACACCGGACGGCAGTATTCACCTGAAGAAGGAAGAGGAATGTCTCGCTGCCTGCACCGGTGCACCGATGATGATGGTGGATCATAAATACTACGAGAACCTGACGCCGGCCGTCGTCGACGACATACTGAATTCGATCAAAAAGACATGAGTAGTTTCGAACAAAACCTGGTCTGTCTTCGTACCCTCGGCATGGATGAACCGTGGTCGCTCGATTCGTATCTGAAGATCGGCGGCTACGAATCGTGGCAACGCATCCTGAAAGGTGAGCTGACGCCCGAAGAGATCGTCGGGATCGTCAAGGCCTCCGGTCTGCGCGGGCGCGGCGGGGCCGGTTTCCCGACCGGCTTGAAATGGAGCTTCATGCCCAAAGATGACCGCCAGAAGTACGCGGTCTGTAACTCCGACGAAAGCGAACCGGGTACCTGCCACGATCGGGACATCTTGCGTTACAACCCGCATGCGCTGATCGAAGGGCTGGCGATCGGCGGCTTCGCGATGGGTGCGACGGTCGGTTACAACTATATTCGCGGCGAGTTTCTTGATGAGCCTGTGCCGCGCTTTGAGGCGGCGCTCAAAGAGGCATACGAGGCCGGGTTGCTGGGCCGTAATGTCCGGGGTTCCGGGATCGACTTCGACCTGCACATGTTTGTCGGCGCCGGTGCGTATATCTGCGGCGAAGAAACGGCATTGCTCGAGTCGCTGGAGGGCAAGCCAGGCCGGCCGCGCTTCAAGCCGCCGTTCCCGGCGAATTTCGGTCTCTACGGGCAGCCGACGACGATCAACAACACCCAGAGTTATGCGTCGGTGCCCGAGATCATCCGCAGGGGCGCCGACTGGTTCGCCGATCTCGGCGTCGAAGGGTCCGGCGGTACGCTGATTTTTTCGGTATCGGGTCACGTCAATAAGCCCGGGAATTTCGAACTCCCGCTCGGCGTGCCATTTGCCGATCTGCTCGAAATGGCCGGGGGCGTGCTCGACGGCCGCAAGCTCAAGGCCGTGATACCGGGCGGTTGTTCGGTGCCGGTGCTGCCTGCCGAGCTGATTCAGGGCATCACCATGGATTACACGTCGGTGCAGCAGGCCGGTTCCGCGCTCGGCACGGGGTCGATGATCGTCATGGACGAGACGACCTGCATGGTGCGCGCATTGCGCACGCTGTCGCGCTTTTACTATGCCGAGTCGTGCGGTCAGTGCACGCCGTGCCGTGAAGGCACGGGCTGGCTGTGGCGTGTGCTCGACCGCATCGTAGAGGGTCGCGGCACGCGGGGAGACCTGGAAAAACTCGAAGCGGTGGCCGGCAAGATCGAGGGCCACACGATCTGTGCGTTCGGCGATGCGGCGGCATGGCCGGTACAGAGTTTCCTGCGCCATTTCCGGCATGAGTTCGAGTACATGATCGACAATGGCGGCCGTTCGATTGTCGACAACCAAGCCGAGGCGGCCTGACGGTCGGCCTGTGAAAAGTTGATCCACCAGATATGAGCGCAGACACCTTCACCATCGAAGTCAACGGCATTGAACTGGATGCCCGGCCCGGTCAGATGCTGATCGAGGTCACCGATGCCGCGGGCATCTATGTGCCCCGGTTCTGTTACCACCGGCACCTGTCGGTCGCGGCCAATTGCCGGATGTGCCTGATCGAGGTCGAAAAAGCGCCCAAGCCGTTACCGGCCTGTGCAACACCGGTTACCAATGGTATGAAGGTGCACACGAAATCGCCGGCCGCGATCGCCGCGCAAAAAGCGGTCATGGAGTTCCTGCTGATCAACCATCCGCTGGACTGCCCGATTTGCGACCAGGGGGGCGAGTGCGAGTTGCAGGATATCGCCATGGGCTACGGACGCGGCGTGTCGCGTTATACCGAGCGCAAGCGGGTCGTGGCGGACAAGAACATCGGTCCGCTGATTTCCACGGACATGACGCGTTGTATTCATTGCACGCGCTGCGTGCGATTCGGTCAGGAGATTGCCGGCATTCAGGAAATCGGCACGATCGGGCGTGGCGACCGTACTGTCATCAGCACGTTTGTCGAGACCACGGTCGACCACGAATTGTCCGGCAATATCATCGACCTGTGTCCGGTCGGCGCCCTCAACAACAAGCCGTACCGCTTTTCGGCGCGGGCCTGGGAGATGGTGCAGCTGCCGACGATCGCGCCGCATGACTGCCTCGGCTCCAATCTGAATGCCCATGTGATCGGTGGCCGGCTGAAACGGATCGTGCCGCGTACCAATGATGCGCTCAATGAAACGTGGCTGGCCGATCGTGATCGTTTCAGTTGCGAGGCTGTCTATGCGCCGGATCGTCAGGACAAACCGCTGGTCCGGGATCAGGGCGGCTTGCGCGAGGCGACCTGGGAAGAAGCACTGGACGTGGCGGCCGAGGGGCTGCGTCGCCTGCGCGGCAATCTGAGCGTGCTTGCGTCGCCGAGCGCGACGACCGAGGAGGGCTACCTGCTGGCCAGGATCGCACGGCATCTCGGTACGGCCAGCATCGATCACCGGTTGCGGCGCAGTGATTTCCGGGCGCAGGACGAGGACCCGCTGTTTCCATGGCTGGGCATGGCCGTCGCGGATGTCGAAACGCTCGATGCCGTCTGTGTCGTCGGCTCCAACCTGCGCCGGGAAGTACCGCTGCTCGCGCATCGGGTTCGCAAGGCGGCGCAGCGCGGCGCACACATCTCGTTCGTGAATACCGCACGGGATGAATACCTGTTCAAGGTCGGTGAATACCTGGCCGGCGAAGACCTGGTTGCCGAACTCGGTCGACTGGTGGCGGCGGCTCGACAGGCGGGCGCGTCGGGTACGGCTGCGGACAACGTTGTGGCGGCGCTGCGAGACGGCGTCACGACGGCCGTTTTGGTCGGGCAGATCGCCATGCGCCACCCGCGCTTCGCGGAGATTCGCGCGTTGGCAAGTGACTTGGCCCAATTGACCGGCGCCCGGCTGGGTTTTATCCCGGAGGGGGCCAATGCGGCCGGCCTGAGTCTCGCCGGCGTACTCCCGCACCGCGCGGCAGCGGGCCGACCGGCCGAGGTCACGGGCGCACATGCCGGAGACATCGTCGCCCATCCCGCGCAGGGACTGATCCTGTTCGGCGTCGAACCACAGTTTGATTGTGCCGACGGCGCCGCGGGCCGGCGCGCTGTCGCTGCGGCGGGTTTCGTCATCGCTTTCTCGCCATTTGTCGACGAGACGCTGCGGGCGCATGCCGATGTCGTCCTGCCGATCGGCACCTTTGCCGAGACGTCGGGTACGTATGTGAATGCCGCCGGCGACTGGCAGAGCTTCACGGGCGTCGCGATGCCCTGCGGCGACAGCCGGCCGGGTTGGAAGGTGCTGCGGGTGCTGGGCAATCTCATCGATTTGCCGAACTGCGACTATCAGACATCCGATGCGATTCGCGACGAATTGCGCACCGCGGTGGGCAATGCGCAGCCCGGGCAGGACTCATTCGCCGCGCTGCGCGTCGATAGCGCCGCGCCGGCCGCAGCGAATGCCGGGGATGTGCCGATGTACCAGATCGACGCCCTCGTGCGTCGCGCGCAGTGCCTGCAGCTGACGCGCGACGGAACGTTGGCGGCAACGGAGGCGGCCGGCGGCCGCCGGATAGCATGAGGCGGCGGCGGTGACGGGTATTATCAACAGCCTTTGGGCGATCATCGAGCCATACTGGAACTGGCTGCCGACGCTGATCCAGGATGTGATTATCGTGGTCCTGCAGATCGCGCCGCTGCTCGTGGTCATCATCCTGTGCGTCGCGTACCTGACGTTCTGGGAGCGCAAGATCATCGGCTGGATGCAGAACCGCATCGGCCCGAATCGGGTCGGCCCCTGGGGACTGTTCCAGCCGTTTGCCGATACCATCAAGCTGATCCTGAAGGAAGTGATCGTTCCGCGGGACGCGAACCGCTTCCTGTTCCTGATCGCGCCGCTGTTGTCCATATCTCCGGCGCTGGCGGCCTGGGCCGTGGTGCCGCTGTTTCCCGATTTCGCGATCGCCGATGTCGATGCAGGGCTGCTGTACGTACTGGCGCTGACTTCGCTCGGCGTCTACGGCGTAATCATTGCCGGCTGGGCGACCAACTCGAAATACGCGTTCCTCGGCGCCATGCGTTCGGCGGCGCAAATCGTGTCGTATGAGATTGCGATGGGGTTCGCGCTGGTCGGCGTGCTGATGGCGGGCGGCAGCCTGAATCTCGGCGAGATCGTCGCCGCGCAGGCCGGGCCGGACAACAGCTGGTTCCTGTTGTGGTTGTTCCCGCTGTTTATCGTCTACTTCATCTCCGGCGTCGCCGAAACCAATCGCGCACCGTTCGACGTCGCCGAGGGCGAGTCGGAAATCGTCGCCGGGTTCCATGTCGAATACTCGGGCGTAGCCTTCGCGATCTTTTTCCTTGCCGAATACGCGAACATGATCCTGATTGCAGCCCTGACGTCCGTGATGTTTTGCGGCGGATGGGATTCGCCATTTTCGGGCATCGCCGCCCTCGAGGGATCCATGCTGGCCGCGGGCGGTCTGCACTGGCTCTGCATCAAGGTTGCGTTCTTCCTGTTCTGTTTTCTGTGGCTGCGGGCGACATTTCCGCGCTACCGCTATGACCAGATCATGCGCCTGGGCTGGAAAGTCTTTATTCCGGTCACGATCGTCTGGATATTCATCGAGGGCGGCTTGGCGCTGATCGGTGTCGGTCCCTGGAGTACCTGAGATGAATGCACTGGCAAACATCATCAAGACGTTTACGTTGTGGGAGTTGCTCAAGGGTCTGCGGCTGACGCTGGAGAATCTCTTCGTCAAGAAGTTCACGATCCAGTATCCCGAGGAAAAGACGCCGATGTCGCCGCGGTTTCGCGGTCTCCACGCGCAGCGGCGTTATCCGAACGGTGAGGAGCGGTGCATCGCGTGTAAATTGTGCGAGGCGGTTTGCCCGGCCGCGGCTATTACCATCGAATCGGAGGTCGCCGAGGACGGTACGCGCCGCACGACGCGCTACGACATCGACCTGTTCAAGTGCATCTACTGCGGGTTCTGTGAAGAGGCCTGTCCGGTCGATGCGATTGTCGAGACGCGAATCTTCGAATACCACATGGAGAATCGCGGCGAGAACATCATGACCAAGGAAAAGTTGTTGGCGATCGGTGACAAATATGCCGAGCAGATTAACGCCGACAAGGCCGCGGACGCGAAGTACAGGTAGATCACGATGTTGATACAGATGTTTTTCTGGTCCCTGGCCGCCGTGTTGCTCGGCGCATCAATCGGCGTCATTACGTCGCGGAACCCGGTCTTCTCGGCGCTGTACCTCGTTCTGGCCTTCTTCACGAGCGCCGTGATGTGGCTGCTGATCGAGGCGGAGTTTCTGGCCGTCGTGCTGGTGCTGGTTTATGTCGGCGCCGTCATGGTGTTGTTCCTGTTCGTCGTGATGATGATCGATATCAATACCGAGGAACTGCGCAAAGGATTCACGCGATTCGCGCCGGTGGGCGGGTTTGTGGCTCTGGTCGTGGCCGTCGAATTGATTACGGTATTCCTCGTGCGCAACTCCGGGCTGCCGGTGCTCTCGAATCCGCCGCCGCACCCGGAAGGCTATAGCAATACCAAGGAACTTGGCGCCGTTCTGTACACCGAGCATGTGTACGCCTTCGAGCTGGCGTCGTTCATCCTGTTGCTCGCCATTATCGCCGCCATCGTGCTGACGATGCGCAAGCGCCCGGGACTGAAGGTCCAGAATATTGCCCGGCAAGTGGCTGTGCGCCGCCAGGATCGCGTGCGGCTCGTCAGCATGGAGGCGGAGAAGGACTGATGCTTACGCTGGCGAATTATCTCTCGGTCTCTGCGGTTCTGTTTTCGGTCAGCGTGGCCGGCATCTTTCTGAACCGGAAGAACGTGATCCTGCTGCTGATGTGTATCGAATTGATGCTGTTGTCGGTCAACTTCAACTTCATCGCATTTTCACGGTTTCTCGGTAATACGGACGGCCAGATATTCGTGTTCTTTATCCTGACCGTGGCCGCAGCCGAGGCGGCGATCGGCCTTGCCATCCTCGTCGTATTGTTCCGCTCGAAACGGACGATCAACGTCGAAGATCTCGACGTGATGAAGGGATAGAGGCATGGAATCGATCTATCTTACTATCGTCCTGACGCCGCTCGCGGCGGCGATACTGGCCGGATTTTTCGGTCGCCTGATCGGCCGCTCATGGTCGCATCGGCTGACGATTTCCGGTGTTGGCGTCGCATTTGCACTGTCCGTCTACGTCCTGAAGGGGCTGTGGCTCGACGGTAATCCGGCTTACAACGGTTCCGTCTACACCTGGATGGTCAGCGGCGGCGTCCATCTCGAGGTCGGGTTTCTCGTCGACCGGCTGACCGCATTAATGATGACGGTGGTGACGTTCGTGTCGCTGATGGTGCACATCTACACCATCGGCTACATGAAGGACGATCCGGGCTACCAGCGTTTCTTCAGCTACATATCGCTGTTCACCTTCGCGATGCTGATGCTGGTCATGGCGAATAACTTCCTCCAGCTGTTCTTTGGCTGGGAGGCGGTCGGTGTCGTGTCGTACCTGCTGATCGGTTTCTGGTACACGCGTCCGACGGCGATCTTTGCGAACATGAAGGCGTTCCTGGTCAATCGGGTCGGTGATTTTGGCTTCCTGCTGGGTATTGCCACGATTCTGATGTATACGGGCTCGCTGGACTACGCCGAGGTGTTCGGCATGGCCGGCCAGTTACAGCGTGAGACCATTGAGATCTTCGACGGTCGCGTGTGGTCGGCGCTCAGTGTGGCCTGCATCCTGCTGTTCGTCGGCGCGATGGGCAAGTCCGCCCAGATGCCGCTGCACGTCTGGCTGCCGGACTCCATGGAGGGCCCGACGCCGATTTCCGCGCTGATTCATGCGGCGACGATGGTGACGGCCGGCGTCTTCATGGTGGCGCGGATGTCGCCGTTGTTCGAGTACTCCGAAGCGGCGTTGTCTTTCGTGCTGGTGATCGGCGCGACGACGGCTTTGTTTACGGGATTTCTCGGCGTCGTGCAGACCGATATCAAGCGCGTGGTGGCGTATTCGACGCTGTCGCAGCTCGGTTACATGACCTGTGCGCTCGGCGCCTCGGCCTATGCGGCCGGGATCTTTCATCTCGGCACGCATGCGTTCTTCAAGGCGCTGCTGTTCCTGGCCGCCGGCTCAGTCATCATCGCGTTGCATCACGAGCAGGATATTCGGCGCATGGGCGGTCTGCGGAAATACCTGCCGATTACCTACTGGACAAGCCTGGTCGGGTCGCTGGCCCTGATCGGTTTTCCGGGCAGCGCCGGCTTTTTCTCGAAAGATGCCCTGATCGAGGCGGTCGGTCATGCGAGTCGCGCGGGATCGGGATATGCCTATTTCTGCGTCCTGACCGGTGTCTTTGTGACGGCGTTGTACTCGTTCCGGATGTTCTTCCTCGTGTTCCATGGCAAGGAACGGACCGATGAACACACCCGCGAGCATCTGCACGAGTCGCCGTGGGTCGTGACGCTGCCGCTCGTCATGCTGGCGATCCCGTCGGTCATCATCGGCTGGCCGATGATAGGGCCGATGTTGTTCGGCGACTTCTTCGGCGACGCGATTTTTGTGCTACCGGCCAACGACGTACTTGCCGCGATCGGCACCGATTATCATGGCCCGCTGGGATTCCTGCTGCATGGCCTGATGTCGCCGGTGCTGTTGCTGGCAGCCGCCGGTGTTGTCGTTGCCTGGTACCTGTACCTGCGGCGGCCGGATATTCCAGCCGCGATTCGCAACCGGTTTGCGGCGCTGCATGGGTTCTTGATGAGCAAGTACCATTTCGACACGCTGGTCGAGAAGTGGATACCGCGCGGCAGCACCGGTCTCGGTAACCTTTTGTGGCGTATCGGCGATGTCACGCTGATCGACGGCGCCGCCGTGAACGGAAGTGCGCGCGTGGTTGGCTGGGTGGCGTCAGTCGTCCGGCAGATACAGACCGGATACCTGTACACCTATGCATTCGCGATGATTATCGGGCTTGCCACCCTGATTTTCTGGGTTTTGTACCTCAGATAGGCCGAAACGACCGGAAGGACGATAGTGGGATTACTTAGCACTCTGATCTGGTTGCCGATCGTCGGCGGGATTGCCGTCGTGTTGTCCGGTCGGGACGATGCGTCCCCGCGTCCCGGTTTCCCGCTGGAGCGTTGGCTGGCGCTCGGCATCTCGGTGCTGACCTTCCTGCTCAGTATCCCGCTGTACAGCGAATTTGAGACAGCCACGGCGGCGATGCAGTTCGTCGAGCGCTGGTCGTGGATCGAGTCGTTCAACGTCGAGTACTTCCTCGGTGTCGACGGGTTTTCGATGCCGCTGATCATGCTGACGACGTTTTTGACGCCGCTCGTGGTTATCGCGGGCTGGGAGGTCATCAAGAAGCGTCCCGCGCAGTATTTTGGCGCGTTCCTGATTCTCGAAGGACTGATGATCGGCGTTTTTGCCGCGCTCGATGCCCTGTTGTTCTATGTGTATTGGGAAGCGATGCTGATCCCGATGTTCATAATCATCGGCGTGTGGGGTGGGGAACGTCGGGTTTATGCGACGTTGAAGTTCTTCCTGTACACGTTCTTCGGCTCGGTCTTCATGCTGATCGCGCTGATCTACCTGTATCTGCAGACCGGCAGCTACAGCATTCTGGATTTCCATGCGGCGCCGTTGACACTGCAGCAGCAGATACCGATCTTCCTGGCATTTCTCGTGGCCTTCGCGGTCAAAGTGCCGATGTGGCCGGTACACACCTGGTTGCCGGATGCGCATGTCGAGGCGCCGACCGGCGGCTCGGTGATCCTCGCGGCCGTCCTGCTGAAGATGGGCGGCTACGGATTCGTAAGGTTCAGTCTGCCGATCGTCCCGGACGCGAGCCACTCGCTCGATATCATGATGATCGGCCTGTCACTGGTTGCCGTCGTCTACATCAGTTTTGTGGCGCTGGTGCAGCAGGATATGAAGAAGCTGATCGCGTATTCTTCGATCGCCCACATGGGGTTTGTGACGCTTGGTTTCTTCATCGCGTGGGCGATATTCTCGAATACCGGGCAAACATCGGGAATCGCGATGGGCATCACCGGCGGGATGGTCCAGATGATCTCGCACGGCTTCATCTCCGGCGCGCTGTTCCTGTGTGTCGGCGTCATGTACGACCGTATGCACAGCCGGCGAATCGATGACTACGGCGGCGTGATCAATACCATGCCCAAGTTTGCCGCATTCATGGTTTTCTTCGCACTGGCCAATGCCGGTCTGCCGGGAACATCCGGTTTTGTCGGCGAGTTTCTCGTGATTCTGTCCAGCTTCAAGGCAAATTTCTGGTATGCGTTCCTTGCGGCAACGACTCTGATTCTCGGCGCCGCCTATACGTTATGGCTGGTCAAGCGCGTGATTTTCGGCGCAGTGGCCAACGAGCGTGTTGCGGCCCTGAGTGATATCAACATGCGCGAATTCTTCGTGCTCGGCGTGCTTGCGGTATTTGTTCTCGGACTGGGCCTGTGGCCGGCGCCGCTCGTCGATGTCATGTCGGCCTCGGTCGAGAACCTGGTCGAACACATCATGCGACAGAAATTCTGACGAGGCAGCGGTAAACGGATGGTATTCGAAGCTCCAGCATTGGGTCCGGCCATGGCCGAGATCGTCCTCGGTATCGGGTTGTGCATCGTTCTGGTTGCAGACTTGTTCATCTCGGATCGATCGCGAGATGTGACCTATGCCCTGACGATGTTTGTGCTGGCCGTCACGCTGGCGGCGACGATCTGGGCGGTGGGCGGCATCGGCGCCGAGGGGCAGCTGGTGACCTTCAGCGGCAGCTTCGTGCTCGACCCGTTGGCCGGCGTCCTGAAAATGATCGCACTGGTCGTTATGGCGACGGTGTTTTTATATTCGCGCGCCTGGCTCAGGCAGCGGGGCGTTTACAAGGGCGAGTATTTTCTGCTCGGACTGTTCGCGCTGCTCGGGATCATGGTCATGATCTCGGCCTACAGCATGCTGACGATGTACCTCGGCCTCGAAATCCTCTCTCTGTCACTCTATGCGCTCGTTGCCTTCGATCGTGAATCGCCGGTGGCTGCGGAGGCGGCCATCAAGTATTTCGTGCTCGGCGCCATCGCATCAGGGTCGCTGTTGTACGGTATTTCTATTGTTTACGGCGTGACCGGCAGCCTGCAATTTGCGGAGATCAATGCGGCGCTGACGGCCGGTGGCGCTGACGGAACGGCGCTGATCGTCGCCCTGGCATTTATTGTCGTGGGTGTCGCATTCAAGTTTGGCGCGGTGCCGTTTCACATGTGGCTGCCCGATGTTTATCATGGCGCGCCAACCTGCGTGACGCTCCTCGTCGGGACCGCGCCCAAGCTTGCGGCGATCGCGCTGGCCATTCGCGTGTTCGTCGACGCCCTCGGGCCGGCCGCACCGGGTTGGGTGCCGATGTTGGTCATCCTGTCGGTGCTGTCGCTGTCGATCGGCAACCTGGTCGCTATTGCGCAGACGAACATTCGCCGCATGCTGGCTTATTCGACTGTCGGGCATGTTGGATTCATTTTTATGGGTCTGCTGGCCAACTCGCCGGACGGGCTGCGAGCGGCCCTGTACTACACGATCATCTATGTCATCATGGCCGCCGGTGCATTCGGGATATTGCTGTTAATGAGTCGCCGCGGGTTCGATGCAGATCTGCTGGATGACTTCAAGGGCTTGAGCCGGCGCAGTCCCTGGTTCGCATTCATCACGCTGTTGATCATGGTGAGCATGATTGGCGTTCCGCCGCTGGCCGGATTTTACGCGAAGTGGTGGGTGTTGCAGGCGGTGCTCGATGCCGGCTACCTGTGGCTGGCGATTGTCGGTGTTGTTTTTTCGGTGATTGGCGCGTTTTACTATCTGCGGGTCATCAAGTTGATGTATTTCGACGAACCGGAGGATACGCTGCCGATCGAGGCCCCCGCAGACCTGCAGGTCGTATTGACGATTAACGGCCTGCTCGTGCTGGTACTCGGACTGTTTCCCGACCGCTTGCTGGCGATTTGCGCGCAGGTATTTAACTGATTCGAGCTGAACCGGGTTGGCGCCCTGGAGCGGGGCATAACGCTTGCGAGCCTTTGAATAAAGGCGTAGTATGCGCAGCCTGCTGGTGCGGGGTGGAGCAGTCTGGCAGCTCGTCGGGCTCATAACCCGAAGGTCGCAGGTTCAAATCCTGCCCCCGCTACCAATCTCTTTCCAGGCGCTGAATTTCAGCGCTTTTTTTTGGCCTTCGGGTTATGAGCCCGACCAGGTCGGGCTCGCTTGTCTATTAAGGGGGCCGAAGGTCGCAGGTTTTAATGAGACTATATTTTCAGTCGCCGCAGGCGGCTGAAAATATCTGTAGTCGAATTAATGCCCGGAAAAGCGTGCTTTTCCGGGTCAAATCCTGCCGCCGTTGCCCACCTTTTTCAAACGCTCCGGGTCCGATATTAAGACTCACAGAGCCTACGGCTTTCAGGCTCCATCGCGGTGGTCTCGTGCCGAACGACGTCTGAGTTTCGCTCCCTGGCTTGGTGTTCGTGGTTCGTTTGATGCACATGTGCCATTGCGCTACGCTCCAAACCACGTTTTTTAGTGACCATCACGAGATGTATTATCCCAATGAATGAATGGAACTTGAGTATGCTTCATTTTTCGTGGCACTTCGGTTGGCGATTCATCGATGTGCCTTCCCGCGTCAGGATCGCGGCAAAAACTGTCCGCAACGGGCTCGTTGCCGGTCTGGTCTTGTTCTGCAGCGGTTGCATTTACTCACAACCGCATGTCCCGAGTGCGGCCGACGTTATCGATAGCGTGTCTGGGGCAGTGGTTGCTGTTGGTGACGGCACGCAAACCTTAGCCAGTGGTTTTTTTGTGACACCGCAGTTGGTCGTCACGAACGAACATGTGTGGCGCGCCGGAGGCACCTATATCGTACATGCTGATGGTCGCCGGAGTTTGATGCAACAAGTGTTCAGCAATGCAGAACAGGACATTGCAATTTTTCGTGTGTCCGACTACGAAGCTATTGTCGTGTTGCCGGTTGAAGAGCACGTACTGAGAGTCGGCGAGCCTGTTATTGCAATTGGCAATCCGTTTGGGACCGGGTTGGCTGCTTCGACCGGGATTATCAGCGCGCTGCCGGACGCGATACGGCGACCGTGGTTCCTGCAGACTGATGCTGCAATCAATCCGGGAAATTCCGGGGGGCCGCTAATTAATCTGCAGGGTGAAATCGTCGGCGTCGTTACGAACCGCGGGGCGATTGGCAGCGGAGTAGGTTTTGCGCTTTCGGTTAATGAGCTTGTGGTTTTGCTTCAAGGGCAGATAAACGGAGCCCGGCCGTAACGATCGGGCTCCGGTTTGAATGACAGGGATAGGGCGACCGCAAAATGAAGTCAGGCGCCGTCCCTGATGGGGACAGTCCGCCTGCGGCGCACGGCGAGCGCGAGGAGTCCCAGGCCAATTAACAGGGCGGTATTACCCGGTTCGGGTACAGATTGCGGGGGCTCTCTGAGCTGAGTGAACGAAGAGCCCACTGGAATGAATCCCTCCGGATCATCGAAGTACTCAAAAAACTGACTGGTCGGAACGCCGCTGAGACCATTCCAGATAAACGTTACCGAGAACCCCGGGACTGCATTGGCGGCGGAAGTCGGACCGAAAAGCCCCGCATCCATGCCGAATATGAATTGGCCTTCATCGCCGAAGAAAAAGTCGTGAGGCAAGCCTGTTCCGGACCAGCCCAGGGGAGTGGTGTAATCGGCTGGATCGATTTCGTCGCCGAAAAAAGGGTCGGAAATCAGACGAAAATCCGTATCGAAAATATCGAAGTAGATAGCGAAGTAGCCGATATCAAATCCGGTAGTGTTCGCTACTTCATAGTCGTAACGCCAAAGATCTTCACCGGCTATATCGTCGGCGAGGTCAGTTGCCGTATAAAAAATCGGGGAGGCCTGACTGGTCATGCACCAAAGTAGAGCTACACCCAATGAAACGTTCCGTATCGGTCGCATAAAAAACCTCTGCCCTTTAGCTTTCCCTCTAACCAATATTGGGTAGCTATTTAATATCAGGCTATTATTATTGCTGCGCTATGATAGAGTAATCGCAGAATAAAAACTATTGCGAACTCGTTGTTCAGGCCTGATCAGCATTCGCGAAAACTATCGAGGTAACATAATGCGTCGCATGACACTTCTGCTCGCAGTTATTGCGATTGCATTTCTTTCGGAAGCCCCCGTAGTTCTTGCCCAGGTTGCCAACCTGGCGGTCAACGATATTCAGCCAGTCAGTTCGCGCCGCGTCGGCCGCACCAACTACGAATACACCTTTACTGCAGCGGTCAGCAACGCGGGCGGGGCATTGAATAACGTTGTCGGCACCGTGAGTTCCGTCAATCCTGTCACGCAGGTTGTGGAAGGGGTGGTGGTCTTCGGCAATATCCTCAGCGGGGAAACCAGCTCGCCAGATACCTTTACCGTTGTCCACAACCGACGCTACGTGTTTGATCAGAGCAACCTGGTCTGGTCTTTCACGGCAGACGAACCGAGCAGCAATACGCCGCCGACGGCGGATGCAGGACCGGATCAGGCTGTCGACGAGGGCAGCGTTGTCAGTTTATTCGGCGGGGGTTCGTTCGATCCTGATGGAGATTCCATAGCGTATTCATGGATGCTGTCGATCCCTGTTGGATCGTCGGCCAGTCTGACGGGCGACCAGACCGAGTCGCCAAGTTTCACCGCGGATATTCCGGGCATCTACATTGCGACGCTAGTCGTCAGTGACGGCGCGGACAGCAGTACACCTGATTCCGTCACTATCACGGCTCGAGACGTCTTCGTGAATACGCCGCCCGTCGCAGATGCGGGTCCGGATCAGATGGTAAGCATCGGTTCTCCAGTGAATCTAAACGGTCTCGGATCGACCGATGGTGACGGGGACCCGTTAACGTTTCAGTGGAACCTGACGGTTCCCGCAGGTAGCGCGGCGGCCTTGTCCGACAGCACGAGTCCGACGCCAAGCTTCACGGCCGATATTGCCGGTAGTTACCTAGCGACCCTGGTTGTCAACGACGGTATCGATGACAGCGCCCTGGATGGCACAACGGTCACGGCGATATTTTCCGGGAACAATCCGCCGGAGATTACTTCGAGCGCAAATACCTCCGGGAGCGTCGGCGAGGCGTATGCGTACAACGTAACGGCCACGGATCCCGATCTCGGTGACGTCCTGACCTATTCGCTTCAGCTCGCACCGGCGGGGATGAGCATGAATTCCGTAACCGGCATGATCAGCTGGACTCCTGGTGTTGCGGGTCCCGCGGACGTTGACGTGCTCGTGACGGACTCTGTCGGACTGACGGATCGCCAGATCTATCTGTTGGTCGTCAATAATGGCGACGGTGACCAGCCGCCGTCTATTGCGCCGATTGCCAATCAGGTGACGGTTATCAATCAGACTGTAATGGCGACCGCTGCAGGCTTTGATCCTGAAGGGGAGGCGTTGCGCTACGGTATAACCGCATCACCTGCGGGACTGGTCGTTAACGTCGCAACCGGGGCAGTGTCCTGGACGCCGACTGCCGCACAAGCAGGCAACTATTCAGCGACCGTGACGGTGACGGATCCGGGCGGTCAATCGGCGGCAACTTCCTTTAGCATCGAGGTATTGGCTGAATCGTTCAATAGTCCGCCGGTGATCGATCCGGTGGCAGACATATCGATCGGCCCCCAGACCACCATCCAGCGCACCCTCGCCGCAACCGACGGCGACGAAAACGATGTGCTCACATTTTCCTTGGACGGTGCGCCTGCGGGGATGCAGTTTGACCCGGTAAGCGGCGCATTTAGCTGGACCTCCAGTTCCAGCGACGCAGGTACGGTCGCTCTTACGGCCGGCGTTACCGATGGTGCCGGCGCGACGGACAGCATGACTTTCTCGATTACAGTTGCGCAGCCGCAGTTACCCCCGGTCGCGGTCGATGACGCCTATACGATTGATCGTGATTTCCAGCTTCAAATTCCTGCCCTTGGTGTGCTTGCCAACGATACTGATCCGAACAATGACCCCCTCTCGGCGTCAAACACGAGTGTAACAACGCTGGGGACGCTGGACAGTTTCCCGGGTGATGGCGGGTTCCTCTATACGCCTCCGGCGAACCCGAATATCACTGTCGGCCTGCAATTTCGGTGCCAGTCGGCGGGCCTTCACGGTGGGTTGATGCCGCTCGTCGGTGATTGGGATCACGACGGCACAACCGAAATCATCGGATTTAACAACTTAAATCTTTTCAACGGGCAGGTGAACGTACTGAACGGCGCGGATTGTTCCTTGAAGCAGCCCCCGTTGAATCTCGCTTACGCAACCTACGGTTCTTTTCCGTCGAGCACGCCAATGGCAATGGCCAACCTCGATTCTGACCCGGACCTGGAGTTGATTCTGGTGCGCAATGGGCCGCCCGGCGGCGGCACTGATAAAGCGCGTCTCGTTGCGATCAACATCGGCGACGGCTCTTTAGTCTGGTCCTTACCAGACGGTGCGTCGGAGTCAGTCAGTCTGCCGCTTCCGAATGGCGGTCTAAACTACTACTACGGAATTGGACCGACCGTGATTGACCTGGATGGTGACGGCAGCACGGAAATACTGATGCCACTTTCGTATAGCCCGAGCAGTGTGTTCGGTGCGTTAGGCGCCGTTATCGCCTACAACTCCGATGGCACCATTCGATGGGAGTTTTCCGGCGCGGAACAGGGTGGAGATCACGATGAGAAACCGCTCGCGGTCGTCGATCTGGACCTCGATGGCACTGTGGAGATCATCTATCACACCAACGTGATCGATCACAACGGTAACCTGGAGTTCAGTCTTCAAACCGACCAGGGTTCTAATTTTTTGCCCCAGCATTTGACGGTGGCGATTGCCAACTTCGATAACGATCCCTTTCCCGAGATCCTGGGCCGAGATTCCGTCAATATTTACCTGTTTGAGCATACGCCGGGCCCGCCGACGTGGACTGTGCCCAATGTGGAATTTTCGGGCGCAACCAGCGAAATGACGATCGGAGACTTTGACGGGGACGGACAACCGGAATTCGCTTTTCACGGCGGCTCCGGAACCGGGCCAGGCAGGTCCTATATCACGGCTTTCGATACCGACGGCAGCGAGATGTGGTCGCATCGCGACACCGTATACAGGTCCTCCGCAGCGGAACTCAATATCGGCATCACCACGGTTGCCTTTGACTATGACCGCGACGGAATCGATGAAATTACCAGTTATCTTCGTACTGATGCCCCCGCGGTTTCGGGCGTCTTCATTTTTCGGGGCGACACCGGGCTGGAAGTAGCCAGGTATGCGGCTCCGTTTCCCAACTCAATTCTGGCGGGTCGTCAGATTTTTCCGCTTATTGCGGATCTCGACGATGACGGAGCCGCGGAGATTACCTATCCGATTGCTCCCAACCTTGGAATCGGCCCGTTGTACATTGTCGAAGGAATCGCCGCGAATCCATTTCCGCCGGCGCGTGCTATTCGTAATCAGTTGATCAATCAGCCAACTCACGTTGGGCTCGATGGTTATATTCCGGCATATCCGGCTCCGCAGTGGCTAATTCCCGGATTGAATCAATACAACGGCGTTGCGGTCGTTCCTTTTGAAGATCCCGGTCTGACCGATGCGTTTACTTACTATGCCGACGATGGCGTTGCGTCTTCAAACGAGGCGACCGTCTCCATAGCCGTTACCAACGTCAATGCGCCGACGATTATTTCGAATCCGCCATTGGGGGCGTCACCGGGTTTCCCTTATAGCTACGGCGCGCTGGCAACGGATGGGGACTTTGGCGACGTATTCGCCTGGGCGCTGGTCGATGCGCCTCAGGGTATGACACTGAATCAATTCGGCGTCACCGATTGGGCGCCACAACAGGCTGATCTCGGTACTCACCGCGTGCATATCGTGGTGACCGACCTTCAAGGCAATAGCGACGAGCAGTCCTATGAAATAGCTGTTGTGCCGCCGGTGACCGTGCCCCCGTTAATCGGGTTGGACGAAGCAACAGCTGGCGACGCTTTGATCGATGCCGGGCTTGCGGTAGGCAGTGTGACTCAAGGGTACAGCTTTACCGTTCCTGTGGGCCAAGTCATATCGCAAAGTGTTACTGACGGCCTGACCAGCGCAGCAGGCGCTTTTATCAACTACGTTATCTCGCTCGGTCCGCGTCCGATTCTTGTCCCAACCTTGACCGATCTCAGCCAGAGTGCGGCTGAGGCAGTCGTCGAATCCACTGGTTTGCTCCTGGGAAATGTGACGCGCGCAAATAGCGACACCGCTCCGGCGGGCGTCGTGGTCACTCAGAGTATTGCGCCGTTCACCGAGGTAGCGTTTGAGTCAGTTATCGACGTTACGATTTCCTCAGGACCTGCGCTGCTCGTGACACTCGACCAGGTCATAGTAGGTTCCGGCGATACAATTGCCGCTTCGGTAACGGTTTTTGACAACGACGGGATTCCGTTGGCGCCGCAGCCCCCGGTCGTTATCACCGTTGCTCCAGACGTCGGTGCTGTGGGAGCCTTGCCGGTTGCAGGCACGACGGCAGTAACCACGTCTGCAGATACGAGGGGTTCGTTCAGGTTTGAAGTTGACGCCGGAGTTCTCGGATCTGCTTCAATTCCCTTTATCGTGCGTTCGGGACTGGTACCTGGCGACTATTTTGAGCCAATCGCGCAGTTCGCAGAGACCATCGATGATGTGGTTACGGTGTACTCGCAACTGGTCGTAGCAGTGGAGAGCAATGACGTTTTCGCAATTCAGTCGCTCGCTCAACAATTGGTAGTGCTCCGCGATGGAGTGGACCCTGAAGCGCTGGCAAAAATCAATGCGTTTGCACCGGAAGTCGGCTTTATTCCAACATACCTGCAGTCTGCGGCATCAGGCTTTAGCGCTGGTTTTGGAGAGCTCGATCAGGGTTCAGTGTTGTATTCCACGTTGGAAAATTCCATTGAGGAAAACATTTCTTTCCTTGAAAACTTAAATCCAGCGCTTGGTCGTAATGACGATATTCGCGCCCGAGCATTGAATAACTCACTTAGCTCGCGCATCACTCAATTTAATAGCCAGGTTGGCGGTTATTCCGTGGGCGCCCGGGTCTACTACAACGCAGAAAACTACGTGCTGCTATCGCAACTTGTACCGCAGATGGTTTATGCGGATCTGCAGGCGATGATTGGTGTGCTGGCAGACAACGGATTTCTTGCAATGCAGCTTGATGCCGACGACTCAGCAAGATTCGCGAATCAAACGCCGGCAGAGTTCTATCGTGAAACAAGAAACGCCTTCTTCTCGTTTGGCGGCTTGATGACGGCCAGCTCGATTCGCATGACCCTGATCAAGGACCTCTATGTTCCTCACATCACAAGACTGGTTTCGGCCAGTCTCGTATTAGAGGCCGCGAGTGCCCTGCTCGCCGATCAGACCGTGGGGCCGATCGCTGGCATCATTACCGGTGCTTCATTGAGTTTCCATATTTTTAATGCGGATAACTCGGTGGTCGAAATTCCGGGTCTTAGTCGCGATTCCAGGTCGTTTACGGTCTTGGTCATCGGGCCCGATCGATACCAGGCTGCGCTGGAAGCAATTCTGGAGTTCGGGATTCCGGAATCTCTCGAAGACGTGGCTGATTTGGGGCAAACGCTCGAAGATATTGCCAGTAGCAGTGAAGCGGGAATTCAAACGGCGCAGGTTCACGATCGAATTCGTGGCTGTATTCTGGATTCGTCACCCGAGTGCATTGAACTCGTCCTCGGGTTTGGCTTCCCCGTCGTCCATACTTCAGGCGTCTTCCCGGCGCCGGTTCTGGTGATTGTTGATGATCGGACCCAGGGCAAAAAGTATGCGGGCGCGTTTGCATTTTTCCCTAATTAGGGCTTTCTGCAATCGAGGAACGTCCGGGACTATCGTGATAATGGTATTAGTACCGGTTTATTTTAAATAAAATAATTCGGAACCATGTGTTTTTGCTTGCTCAAGATTGCCTGCCGAGCATTGCCCTGTCGCGCTCCGGGTCTGTTCTCACGGCGGAGCGGTGCGGTTAGAAGTATTATCAAGAGTCTTGATCAATGCTAGATAGCATCGGCTGCCGGTCCCCGCAATCAGCCTTTTTCTAAACGGTCCGGCTCCGATCGTCGCTTCGCCCGCCGCGACAGCGCCGAAATGCCGGTTGCTCGGCCACTCGCCGATCGGCGCACCAGGTGTATAAAACGCCGTCGCGTCTGCCATTTACCCCGAGGCTTTGATAGAATGACCGTCCGTTTAAGAAACGGGACCGGAAGACTTGCTTTTTCTTTATTAGAATCAGTAGTTTATGCGGAATTCCCCGAGCTGAATTGAACTCAGTCAGCACGGATTTCCGCGACCGAGCGTCGGTTGCAAGGGCCCCGGATGGGGCTTTTTATTTGCTCGCTCGGATGCGAACGAGGATTGGGATGCCGGGCGGCATCGCTGGCCGAATGTGGCCGGTTGAATTAGCAAGTGGGCCGCTGGCCCATTTTTTTATCCCGGAGACGGTTGCCGGGAACGAGCGAAGCATGAGTGTGACGCGCGAAAAATTGATCAGCCTGCTCGAACCCGAGGTCGAGATGCTCGGCTATGAGTTGGCGGAACTCGAGCTCAACCTGGGCCACGGCCACGGGACGCTGCGTTTGTTTATCGACAGTCCCGAGGGCATCACCCTGGAGGATTGCGAGCGGGTCAGTCATCAGGTCAGCGGTTTGCTGGATGTCGAGGATCCGATCGCCGCTGATTACAATCTCGAGGTTTCATCGCCCGGGGCGGATCGGAAACTGGTCAAGCCAGAGCATTTCGACCGCTTTGCCGGCAGCATGATCAAGGCGCGTTTGCGGCGACTGGTCGATGGTCGTCGGCGGATACGAGGGCAGCTACTGGGTCGAGAAGGCAGCCGGATCGCCGTACGATCCGAAGATGTCACGGTCTCGGTCGATCTCGGTGATATCGAAACAGCGAGGCTGGTGCCGGACTGG
Source organism: Gammaproteobacteria bacterium (assembly GCA_021773815.1). Lineage (GTDB taxonomy): Bacteria > Pseudomonadota > Gammaproteobacteria > Steroidobacterales > SMWD01. The sequence goes on along the minus strand of JAJFJS010000127.1, from coordinate 18,742 downwards.
AACGAATTTCTCCGGGCCGGAACGGCATAGGTTCAATTGCGGGTTAAATAGCATGAGCAAGGAAATTTTAATGGTCGTCGAGGCCGTCTCGAATGAGAAGGGTGTCGACGAATCGATTATCTTCGAAGCGATGGAGGCGGCGTTGGCGTCGGCCACGCGAAAGCGTTACGGCGAAGAAATCGACGTGCGTGTCTGTATCAACCGCGAGACCGGTGAATATGACACCTTCCGCCAGTGGAAGGTTTTTGCCGACGATTCGACGGAGCTCGAGACGCCCGATTGCGAACTGCGCATGATCGATGCGGTCGATATCAATCCGGATGCGGAAGTCGACGGCTATGTCGAAGAACCGATTGAGTCGGTGGAATTCGGACGTATTGCCGCGCAAACGGCCAAACAGGTTATCGTCCAGAAGGTGCGTGAAGCCGAGCGCAGCAAGATCGTCGAGGAGTACAGCGAACGCGAGGGCGAGTTGATCAGCGGCATCGTCAAGCGCGTCGATCGAAACGGCGTTTATGTCGATCTCGGCGGTAGTGCCGAGGGTTTCGTGCCGCGTGAAGACATGATTCCCCGCGAACCGGTTCGTCAGAACGATCGCATCAAGGCACTCCTGCGCGAGGTTCGATCCGAGCAGCGCGGGCCGCAGTTGTTCATGACGCGTTCATCGCCGGGCTTTCTGCTCGAATTATTCAAGATCGAGGTGCCGGAAGTCGGTCAGGGCCTGATCGAGATTCTCGGTGCCGCGCGGGATCCGGGGCTGCGCGCCAAGATTGCCGTCAAGAGTAATGATCCACGTATCGATCCCGTCGGTGCATGTGTCGGCATGCGCGGTTCGCGCGTCCAAGCTGTTTCGAACGAGCTGGCCGGTGAGCGTGTCGATATCATTCTCTGGGATGAGAATCCGGCGCAGTTCGTGATCAATGCGATGTCACCGGCTGAAGTGACGTCGATAGTCGTCGACGAAGAGAAGCACAGCATGGATGTCGCCGTCGAGGAGGACAAGCTGTCGCAGGCGATCGGCCGAGGCGGACAGAATATTCGTTTGGCGAGTGAGCTCACAGGTTGGGAGCTCAATGTCATGACGGAAGCGGATGCTGACGAGAAAAGCGAGGGCGAGGCGCGCGAGTTGCTGGAGATGTTCATGAAGCAACTCGATGTTGATGAGAACGTTGCTTTGATTCTCGTTCAGGAAGGATTTTCGAGCATTGAGGAAGTCGCCTACGTGCCAACTTCCGAGCTGCTGGCGGTCGATGAATTCGATGAGAATATCGTCGAGGAATTGCGCAATCGTGCACGGGACGTGTTGCTGACGCGCGCGATTGCGACCGAAGAAGTTATCGATGATGCAGAGCCGGCCGATGACCTGCTCGAACTGGAGGGCATGGATCGCGCGCTCGCCTTCGTGTTGGCCAGCAAGGGCATTGTCACACGTGAAGATCTGGCGGAGCAGGCGGTCGACGAACTCGAGGATATCGAGGATCTGGATAGTGAAAGAGCGGCGAAGCTGATCATGACCGCCCGGGAAATCTGGTTCCAGAATGAAGACGAGGCAACGGCCGAATAGCGGCCTTGCCTAAGCGGAGTATTCTTTTATGTCCAATGTGACGATTTCGCAATTCGCCGAAGTGCTGAAGGTGTCGGTCGAGCGGTTATTGTCGCAGCTCGATGAGGCCGGCATATCGAACCACGGTCCGAATTCGGTCATCAGCGATGATGCGAAGCTTGAGTTGTTGACGTACCTGCGTCGCAGTCATGGGCGTCAGGGTGATTCGACGAAAGCGACGCCCAAAAAGATCACGCTGCAGCGACGGTCGCAAAGCGAACTTCGGTTAGCGGGCAACCAGGGTCGGTCGCGAACGGTCAATGTCGAGGTTCGCAAAAAGAGAACATACGTTAACCGTAACGTTCTCGAGGATGCGGCCCGGAAGGAGAAAGAGGAGCTCGACGAACAGCGCAAGGCCGAGGAGGAGAAGCGCCTCGATCAGGAGCGCGCGTTGCAGGCGGAACGCGAAGCGCTAGAGGCCGAGGAGCAGCGCAAGCAGGTGGAGGCGGAGCAGCAGGAAAAGGCCGCCGAGCTCGAGCGTCAGGCGGTAGAACTGCGTCAGCGGCAGCAGGAGGAGCAGCAGCGGCAGGAGCCGGCCGCGGTCATGCCCGTGCCCGGCGAAACGCCCAAGCCCGATCGCTCCAAGAAATCCGATGCCAGGCCGGCGCACGGCGACGGGCGGGGCAAGAAAGGTGATGCCGGCACGCGTTACGGACGCAAAGAATTGCATGTCGCGTCGGGCGCCAACGCGCGACGCAAGAAACGCAAGAGCAGACGCAGACCTGTTTCCGTGTCCGTGGATTCGCAACACGGCTTTGAGAGGCCGACCGCCCCGGTGATTCGTGACGTCGAGATTCCCGAGTCGATCAGCGTTGCCGAACTGGCGCAAAAGATGGCGATCAAAGCCAGTGAAGTCATCAAAGCAATGATGAACCTGGGGGTTATGGCGACGATCAACCAGGTCATTGATCAGGACACGGCTGTTCTGGTCGTCGAGGAAATGGGTCACACCGCCAAGCCGATGCAGGAGGGTGGCGTCGAAGCCGAGATCATCGGCAATGTCGAGGTGTCCGGTGACGCCGTGTCGCGTCCACCGGTGGTGACCATCATGGGGCATGTCGATCACGGCAAGACCTCCCTGCTCGATTACATCCGGCGGACCAAGGTGGCCGCGGGGGAAGCGGGGGGTATTACGCAACATATCGGCGCCTATAACGTTCAGGTGGGCGGCGGGAACATCACGTTTCTCGATACGCCCGGGCACGCAGCGTTCACGGCGATGCGTGCGCGAGGCGCCCAGGTGACGGATATCGTGATATTGGTGGTTGCCGCGGACGATGGCGTCAAGCCGCAGACCGAGGAAGCCATTCAGCATGCCAAGGCTGCCGGAGTGCCGATCGTCGTCGCGGTAAACAAGATCGATCGATCCGGAGCAGATCTGGATCGGGTCCGTAGTGAGTTGGCCGCCAAGGATGTGGTGCCGGAGGACTGGGGCGGTGACACGCTGTTTGTCGATGTGTCGGCCCATACGGGCGAGGGTATCGACAAGCTGCTCGAGTCGATTTTGCTGCAGGCCGAACTGCTTGACCTGAAGGCCGTCGATAGCGGTCCGGCCGCCGGCGTCGTCATTGAGTCGACACTGGAGAAGGGGCGCGGAGCCGTAGCAACGATTCTTGTTACCCGCGGTCAACTCAAGCGAGGCGCTTCAATCGTCGCCGGCCAAGAGTACGGCCGCGTGCGCAATATGCTCAATGATGTCGGTGAGTCGGTCGAATTGGTTGGTCCGTCGATGCCCGTTCAGGTGCTGGGTCTGTCCGGTACACCCGCGGCCGGTGATGAGGTGCTGGCGCTGGATGATGAGCGAAAAGTCAGGGACCTCGCAGAATTCCGGCACTCCCGATCCCGTGACGTCAAGCTGGCCAAGCAACAGGCCGCCAAGCTCGACGATCTCTTTAGTCGGATGGAATCGGCCAATCTTCAGTCGGTGCAGATACTGATCAAGGCCGATGCGAACGGCAGCGCTGAGGCGATCAAGGACTCTCTGGAGAATCTCAGCCATGAAGAAGTGCAGGTCAATGTTATCGCGAGTGGCGTCGGCGGAATCACCGAATCGGATATAAATCTCGCGGCGGCATCGAATGCGATTGTTATCGGCTTCAACGTACGTGCTGACGCATCAGCACGTAATGCGGTCAAAGAGACCGGCGTCGATATCCGCTACTACAGCATCATTTATGAGGTCATCGATGACGTCACGGCCGCGATTACCGGGATGCTGTCGCCCGAGGTACGTGAGGAGATTATCGGCCTTGCCGAGGTGAAAGATGTTTTCAGTTCGCCGAAGCTCGGCAGCATTGCCGGCTGTCTCGTTGTCGACGGGCTGGTAAAACGGAGCAATCCCATTCGCGTGTTGCGCGACAATGTCGTGATCTATGAGGGCGATCTCGAGTCTTTGCGGCGTTTCAAGGATGACGTCAATGAAGTTCGGGCCGGCACCGAGTGCGGTATCGGCGTCAAGAATTACAATGACGTCAAGGTCGGAGATCAGATCGAGTGCTACCAGCGGGTAGAAGTGGCGCGTACCTTGTGAACGGGGTGAGCCCGTCGCTGGAGAGATACCATGCCGCGAGATTTTCCTCGTAGCCGGAGAATCGAAGATCAGATTCTGCGGATTCTTAATGATGTGATGCGTGTCAGCGTACGTGATCCGCGATTGCATGATGCGATCATTTCCTCGGTCAAGGTAAGCCGTGATCTCAGTGTCGCCTGGGTCTATTTCACGGCTCTGGATCCGGAGCATGGTCGGGACGATCTCGAGCAGGCATTCGCCTCCGCAATGAAGTTTCTTCGCGGCCAGTTGGCAGCGCAACTGACCGTCAGGCATGTACCGGAGTTGCGGTTTGTCTATGACGACCTGAGTCAGACCAGTCGGGCCATGGACCGCTTGATCGACGACGCTGTGGCCAGTGACATGCGTAAGGAAGACGATTCGGGAGAAAGCGGGTGATCGCGTTGTCGACCGGTGATCGACTGTGACCGGGCGCAAGACGGAAGGCCTGCCGAAGCGCCAGCGGCGATCTGTCGACGGCGTCCTGTTGCTCGACAAGCCGGTGGGCGTGACCTCTAATGGCGCCCTGCAGCGGGTCAAGTGGCTGTTCCGGGCGCGCAAGGCCGGTCATACGGGTAGCCTGGATCCCCTGGCCAGCGGCATGCTGCCGATATGCCTCGGCCAGGCGACGAAAGTATCGGCGTATCTTCTCGATGCGGACAAGTCCTATCGGGTGACCGCGCGCTTCGGCATTCGCACCGACACCGCCGATGCCGACGGCACCGTGATCGAGGAATCGGACATCAATACGATCGCACGCACGGCGCTGGAAACGGCGCTGATTCGGCTGACCGGCAAGATCGAACAGGTGCCGCCGATGTATTCGGCGTTGAAAAAGGATGGTAAGCGGTTGTACGAACTGGCGCGCCAGGGCATTGAAGTGGAGCGCGAGGCGCGGCCGGTAACGATTCACAGGCTGACGATCGAACGGTTCGATCCGCAGGCGCCGGTGCTGAGGGTAGAATGCAGCAAAGGTACGTACGTGCGCACGCTGGTCGAGGACCTGGCTGCCGAACTGGGCACCTGCGGCCATGTTGCCGCTTTGCGGCGACTGTCCGTCGGCCCGTTCGTCAATACCGGACTCGTGACAATGGAGCAGGTGGAGGCGGCGGCGGCGGCCGGTGACGATGCGCTGGATGCCCTGCTGGTGCCGGCGGATTCGGCCCTCAGCAACTGGCCGGCGGTCGATCTGAACCGCGAGCAGGCCTGGTACGTCTGTCAGGGCAATCCGGTGCAGGTGGGTCGGTCACCCCGTGCCGGATTCTGCCGAATCTACGATGACCGGGCCCGTTTTCTCGGCGTCGGCGAGGCGCTTCTGGATGGCCGGATCGCACCGAAACGACTGTTTGTTGCCAGCGAGCCAGCCGTGGGCTGATCGGGGCAGAAAAGGGTGTATCTATGGCCTCGGTCTAGGTACAATGTCGCGCGAATTACAAGGATAAACAAAGAAGTAGGACACACAGGAGGTCCGTAGCATGTCCCTTTCGGGAACGAAGAAGGCCAATATCATCGAAGAGTACCGGTTAGGTGAATCCGACACGGGTTCCCCGGAAGTTCAGGTCGCCATTCTGTCCAACAGGATCTCTGACCTGACCGAGCACTTTAATTCTCACAAGAAAGACCACCATTCGCGACAGGGTTTGCTGCGCATGGTTAATCGGCGACGCAAGTTGCTGGACTATCTGAAAGAGCAGGATAGCGATCGATATCGTCAACTGATTGCTCGGCTCGGCTTACGCCGTTAGGTACTTCGGCGCCTTTTCAATCTTTTCGGATGCGCTGACGCCCTACGGTTCAGATGGCGTAGGTTCGTTTGCGCACCAGTTATTCAGCAGGACAAGCACGTGAAGACAATCAAGAAGACATTTCAGTACGGTGAACATCAGGTCACCTTGGAAACCGGCGCCATCGCACGTCAGGCCGACGGCGCAGTCGTCGTCAATATGGCAGACAGCGTGGTGCTGGTCACGGCAGTCGGGCGCCGCAATGCGGACCCGGGCCGGGACTTTTTCCCCCTGACGGTCAATTACCAGGAAAAGACCTACGCAGCAGGCAAGATCCCGGGTGGGTTCTTCAAGCGCGAGGGGCGGCCGACCGAGAAAGAAACGCTGACCTCGCGGCTGATCGATCGGCCGATTCGACCGCTGTTTCCCAAGGGTTTCAAAAATGAAGTCCAGGTCATCGCAACCGTCGTATCGCTGAATACAGAGGTCGATCCGGATATCCCGGCGTTGATCGGTGCATCGGCAGCGCTGGCGCTGTCGGGTATGCCCTTCGGTGGGCCTATCGGTGCAGCCCGGGTCGGCTATGTCGACGGTGGCTATATCCTGAACCCGACCGCCACCCAGCTGCAGGAATCGAAGCTCGATCTCATCGTCGCCGGCACCAGCAACGCCGTGTTGATGGTCGAATCGGAAGCCAACTGCCTGGCAGAGGATGTCATGCTCGGTGCCGTGGTTTTCGGTCACGAGCAGATGCAGGCCGCGATCACGGCCATTGGCGAACTGGTTGCCGAAGCCGGCAAACCGTCATGGAACTGGGTCGCACCGGAACAAAATCCGGAACTGGCTTCAGCCGTCAAGGCGCAATCAGAGGCCGCCATCGCCGCCGCTTACGCCATCGGTGACAAGCAGGAGCGGTACGGGAAAATCGGCGAGGCTCGCGATGCGGCCATCGCGGCACTGGCTTCCGGCGATACCCCGAAGTTTTCCGCCGACGAGGTCAGCGGTGCGTTCGGCAAGCTGGAGAGCAACCTGGTTCGTGAGCGGGTCCTGAGTGGTGAGCGGCGGATCGACGGTCGTGATACGACGACGGTCCGGCCGATCGATATCGGTGTCGGCATATTGCCGCGCGCCCATGGTTCGGCGATTTTCACCCGCGGCGAGACGCAGGCCATCGTGGCCACGACGCTCGGCACGGACCGGGATTCGCAGATCATCGATGCGCTTGATGGCGAACGTCGGGACCGGTTCATGTTGCACTACAATTTCCCGCCGTATTGCGTTGGCGAGACCGGCTTCATGAGCGGCCCGAAGCGCCGCGAAATCGGCCACGGTCGTCTGGCCCGGCGCGGTATTGCCGCCGTCCTGCCGAACGCGGAAGAGTTTCCGTATGTCATTCGCGTGGTCTCGGAGATTACCGAATCGAACGGTTCAAGTTCGATGGCCTCTGTCTGCGGCACCAGCCTGTCCCTGATGGACGCAGGGGTTCGCATCAAGGCGCCGGTAGCCGGTGTGGCCATGGGTCTTGTCAAAGACGGTGAACGGTATGCGGTCCTGACCGACATTCTCGGTGATGAAGACCATCTCGGCGATATGGACTTCAAGGTTGCCGGCACGACCGAAGGCGTCACCGCCCTGCAAATGGATATCAAGATCGACGGCATCACCAGGGAGATCATGGAGAAGGCGCTGGCACAGGCCAAGGTTGCCCGTCTGCATATTCTCGGTGAGATGGCCAAGGTCATCGATACGCCGCGCGACGAAATGTCCGAATGGGCGCCGACGATTATCACGATGCATATCGATCCGGAGAAGATCCGCGACGTTATCGGCAAGGGTGGGTCGACCATCCGGGAAATCACCGAGCAGACGGGCGCTACGATCGATATCGACAACGACGGTACCGTCAGGATTGCCTCGGTCGAAGGCGCCGCCGGACGCGATGCCAAGAGCCGTATCGAGTTGATTACGGCCGAGGTCGAGGTGGGTACGATCTACGAGGGACGCGTCGCGCGCCTGATGGATTTTGGAGCATTCGTGACGATTCTGCCGGGCAAGGACGGCCTCGTGCATATTTCGCAGATTTCCGATGAGCGCGTCGAACAAGTCAGCGACAAGCTGGCCGAAGGCGATATCATTCGGGTCAAAGTGCTCGAAGTCGATCGTCAGGGTCGTGTTCGGTTGAGCATGCGCAATCTGGAAGACGCCGCCTGACGGGTGGCGCTCTGTTCGAGCGGGCTCTCCGCTGACCCGGGTTCTCCCAGCGTCGCCGTCAGGCGGCGCTGAGAACCTCGGTCGCACTTCGCAACGCGTTGTTCAGGCGGTCCGGCAGCGTTGGATCGTTGTCGGTTGCCGCCAGGCGAACCAATCGCGAAAGGAATTCCGGTTGCAGTAGTTTGGAGCCGGAACGCTGCGTTTCTTCGATAATCTGGAGCAGGACGGTCGTGGTGATCTCGTCACCCGTTGCCTGCTCGATGACCTTGATTTCTGCGCCATTGACAATCAGTCGGCGCAAATCCTCGAGATTGACGTAGCGACTCTGGGTCGTATCGTAAAGTCGTCGATTGACATACTTCCGTATTAGCTTCGGTTGTTTCATGTTGAAACCCCTGGCATTCAATTGCACGAAAGGACACTGTTATCGATCTTTGACCTGCTTCCGCCCCGGATAGTTCGTGGCAAAGCAGTAATTCGTTGGACCATTGTCGGTCAGATGACGTAACGGTTTCAAGCAAGCGTAAAAAAGACAGAAAACAACAATAAATACAATATACTATTTCATATTTCTAAGGTTGTTTATCTACTCGGTTATGGCGACAGCATGTCGCCTTGCGCCCAGATTTTCCGGATGCCAGTGGCTTCCCGCCCAATACCAGATTTCGCTCAGTGACGCCGTGGCCAATGTCGGTGGCGGTTCCTGCCGCAAAAAGCGCAGAGCGGCGATCAGGTTTTTGCCGGGCCGAGACAGGTCGACGGCCTCGGCGCCACTTTGCTTGCTCAGTTTCTGACCGTCTTTGTGCGTCGCAACCGGAATATGCATGTAGCGGGGTGTCGGCAGGCCGAGCGCCCGTTGCAATGCGATCTGCGCGGGTGTCATGTCGAGCAGGTCGCAGCCGCGTACGACCTCGGTGATGCGTTGTCGGGCATCGTCGATGACGACCGCGAGGTTATATGCGATCAGTCCGTCGCGTCGACGAATAATGAAGTCCCCGATGGTGTCGGCGATGTGACAGCGAACCGGTCCCTGCAACATATCGTCAAATGTGATCACCGCATTGGTGGTGCGCAGTCGGATGGATGACGGCGTGACATCATTGTCGGTCAAGTTCCGGTCGCGACAGGTGCCCGGGTAAATCGGGCCGGTCGGGCCGGATAATTTTGCCGCGCGCCGGATTTCGTCTCGTGTACACGCGCATCGATAGGCCGCGCCGTCTCCGAGCAGGCGCTCGACAACGGCCTGGTAATCGTTCAGCCGAGCGTGTTGATAGCGGACCGGGCCACACCAGGAAAATCCGTGGGTCGTGAGTGCGTCAATGAGCTGTTCAGCGCCACCCGGGCTTTCTCTCGGCGGGTCGATATCTTCGATGCGCAGCAGCCATTCACCGTCGTGGACCAGCGCCTGCAGGTAGCTTGCGGTGGCCGCGATGAGTGAACCGAAGTGCAGCGGGCCGGTCGGGGATGGCGCGAAGCGACCCCGGTAACCGGGGTCGCCGCCGGAATGCGCACTCGAATTTCTGCCGGCAGTCACGAGGTGCGCTTGTCGCGCGTCGTGACGGGCGCCGTGGAGGCGTTACTGATACTAGTCGTCGCGGTCCGAATACTGCCGTTCCGCCAGTTCGCGGCGTTCCTGGGCCTCGACGGACAGTGTGGCTACCGGGCGTGCTTCGAGCCGCTGCAGACCAATTTCCTCGCCGGTCTCTTCGCAGAATCCGTAGCTGCCGTCATCGACGCGAGCAATGGCCTGGGCGATCTTCTTCAGCAGCTTGCGCTCACGGTCGCGGGTGCGCAGTTCCAGGCCGAACTCGGATTCCTGCGTGGCGCGATCGTTTGGATCGGGAAAATTGCTCGCCTCGTCCTGCATGTGATGGACGGTTCGATCAACTTCCTGCATTAATTCCTGTTTCCAGGCCAGTAGAATGCGCCGAAAATGTTCGAGTTGGCTGTCGCCCATGTACTCCTCGCCCTTCTTGGGGCGATAGGGTTCGATCCCGTGAATCAGCGCGTCCGGGTTGGACTTTTTGCGCTTGCGCACGGGACCAGCCGACTTGGCTGTCACATTGACAGCCGTTATTCGTTTCGTCACTTTTTTATTATTTTTCGCGGACGCCGTTGCCGTACCGGATTTCCCGGTCGTCTTCCTTGCAGTTTTGCTCGTCACTTTTGTTTTGGAAGTCCTTTTCTTGGAAGGCTTCTTTTTAGCCTTCGTTTTCGACGTCTTCTTCCGAGAAGGTTTCTTTTTGGAAACCTTCTTCCTTGTCGTTGTCTTCTTCGAGGCCTTCTTCCTGACGGTCTTCTTCTTTTTCTTCGCGGCCTTTTTCCGGCTGACTTTCTTCGTCGTCGTTTTCTTCCGTGATGCTTTCCGCTTGGCAGCCTTTTTCGCGACCTTGCGAGTCACTTTTTTCTTGCTCACCTTTTTCTTCGCGGAGGTCTTCCGCGTTCTGGAGACAGTCTTTTTCCGAGAGGGTTTTTTCTTGGCAGCCATCTGCTCGAGTCCCGACGGTGACAAAACGACCGCGGAATTATACATAGGCGGCGCGCAGTTTGAAGGGCTTTGTCACCACCATTTGGACAGGGGGTGGGGTGGCCGCGGTCGAGAGGGCCGGTCGGGCAGGCGGCCCGGGCCCGACAGCCATCCTCTGAGCGGTCAGCCGGCGGCCGGATCCGTCCCCGGAGACGGCTCCCATCCGTCCATGCGGTGCTCGGCGACGATGTTCGTGTAGATGCCGCCCCGGACGTTAAATCGGGCCGTCAGGCGCATAAAACGGGGGCTGGCCGCGGCGCTGAGATCGTTCAGGATCCGGTTGGTGACAGCCTCGTGGAATGCGCCAATATCACGGAACGCCCAGACATAGGTCTTGAGCGCCTTGAGTTCCAGGCACAGGGTGTCGGGCACGTATTCGAGTTCCAGGACGGCAAAATCCGGTTGACCGGTCTTGGGGCACAGGCACGTGAACTCGGGGATCTCGATTTGGATCCGGTAGTCGCGCTCGGGGTTCGGATTGGCAAACGTTTCCAGCGCCAATGCTGGTGTTGCCTGGATTTCTGGGTTGATTTTTTGGCTCACTCGGTTGATCCGACTCGGCGTCGGCCTGTGGATGTTTTGCAGGGATTTTTACTTTACACTAGGGCCCGTGCGCAGACCAACGGATTTGTTGGTCGAGGACCCGGACGGATGCCTTGGTAAGGCGCCGGGCCGGCGGGGTGGGTGTTGTTGTTGGTTCTCAATTAGGGGGCAGCGTGTTGCGCTTCGGACTCGATCCGTTCTCGAGTAATTTAAATCCTGTTTCAAACGCTGTAGGTTGCTGAAGCCATGCGTTTGAGCAAGATCAAGCTGGCCGGGTTCAAGTCGTTCGTCGACCCGACAACCATTCAATTTCCGAGCAATCTCGTCGGTATCGTCGGGCCGAATGGCTGCGGCAAGTCCAATATCATCGATGCCATTCGCTGGGTGATGGGGGAAACCTCCGCCAAGCACCTGCGCGGCGACTCGATGGCCGATGTCATATTTAATGGCTCCTCGTCGCGGAAGCCCGTGGGTTCGGCGGGCATCGAGTTGTACTTCGACAACTCCGATGGCTCGGTCGGCGGGCAATATGCCAACTACAACGAGTTGTGCATCAAGCGGGTCGTCTCTCGTGACGGCACATCACAGTATTATCTGAATAACGTCCGTTGCCGCCGCAAGGACATTACCGGGATCTTTTTGGGTACCGGCCTCGGGCCGCGCAGTTACGCCATTATTGAGCAGGGCATGATATCGCGGCTGATCGAGGCGAAGCCGGATGAGATGCGCGTTTATATAGAAGAGGCGGCGGGAATATCCAAGTACAAGGAGCGGCGGCGCGAGACCGAGAATCGGATTCGCCATACCCGTGACAACCTGGACCGGTTGAACGACCTGCGCGATGAGGTCGAGAAGCAGATCAAGCACCTGCAACGGCAAAAGCGGCAGGCCGAGCGTTACAAGGAACTCAAGCAGGAAGAACGCACCGTCGATGCGGAGCTGCTGGCCATTCGGCTGAATGACATGCAGGCGGGCCTCGACGAGAACCGGGCAGGATTCGCCCGGAGCCAGACGATGCTGGAATCGGCCGTCGCTGACCAGCGGGGTATCGAGGCCGGAATCGAATCGGCCCGGCAGACCCATACCGAAGCAAGTGATGCGTTTCAGGCCAAGCAGGCGCGTGTTTATGCGTTGCAGGCCGAAATCGCTCAGCTCGAGCAGTCGATCAAGCATGGGCGTGAAACCCGCGAGCGACGCCAGGAAGACCTGACGCAGGCGGAGAGCCAGCTGAACCAGTTGCGGCTCGAAATCGATCAGGATAAAGCGCAGCTCGATGAGTTGGATTCGAGCCTGGAACGACTGGCACCGGACCTGCAGCAGGCACGGGCGGCGGAGCAGGCATCGGCGGAAAAGCTTAAGAGTATTGAGGATGCTGTCGATAAATGGCAGAAAACCTGGCATGCATTCACGCTCGAAACCGAAGAACACCAGCGCATCAGTCACGTCGAAACGACCCGGATCGAGCAGCTCGAGACACGTCTGGTCCAGCTCGAAGGTCGCGACGAGCAACTGGCTCACGAGCGCCAGGGTATTTCTCTCGAGGAATGCGAGGAGCGACTCGTTGCGCAAACACGTTGCGAAAACGAGTCTCGATTGGCGGTTGAAACGCTCGAGAAAGCCCGGGCCAACATCGATTCGGAAATCAATCGCTCTCGAGATCAAGAACAATCTTTAGGGACGAGCCTGGAAAACGTGCGTGCTGGGCTTGAAACGCGTCGCGGACGCGTGGAGACTCTCGAGGCATTGCAGGAGGCGGCGTTCGGTAACGATCAGGACGACGTCAACGCATGGGTCGGCCGGGAGAAACTTGCTGACCGGCCGCGGTTGGCGCAGAAGCTCGCGGTGGAGAAGCCCTGGGAGCAGGCGGTCGAGACGGTTCTCGGCGACTTCCTGCAGGCCATCTGTGTGACCCGCGTGGACGAGCATCTGTCCAGGCCCCCGAACGGCGATATCTCGCTGCTGAATGTTTCGGGACCTGATTTTTCTGCCGTTCCGGGCAGCCTGCTGTCGAAGGTTGGTAATGCTGGCGGCGCCGCCGAATTTCTGGTCGGTGTTCGTACTGCCGAATCACTCGACGCCGCGTTGCGCATCCGTGAATCACTCGGTTTGAACGAGAGCGTGATTACCCCGGATGGCATTTGGCTCGCGCAGGGATGGGTCAGGATTAGCCGTGGGCAGCAAGAAGCGGGTGGGCTGATCAGTCGCGAGCAGGATATCCGCGAATTACGCGGTGAGATTCGTGACTACGAACAGCGGGTTCTGCGCATGGCAAGCGACCGGCAGGCCATTCGGGAGCGGCTCCGCCAGTTAGAGGCCGATCGCGTAGAGACCAACACTCGTTACACGGAGACATCGCGAGGGCTGGCCGAAGCCAGTGCGATGCTGTCTGGCCTGCGTCAGGAGTTCGAGCGCGCCCGAGATCGATTGCAGTTGCTGAAGAATGATGAGCAGAAGATTCGTGCCGAGATCGAGGTGTTGCGGGACAGCATTGGTGCATCGCGAACGAAGCTCTCACATGCCGATGATGCGCTCGACAGAACCGATGCGCACCGACCGGAGCTCGAGAGCCAGCGCAATGAATTGCAGGAAGAGTTGGAGAAAGCCAAGGATCTCGCCCATCGTGATCGTACGCGGGTTTCCGAGGTAAACGTTGAATTCGAGAGTCGGCGAGCATCGCGCGAATCGGCCAGTACGACATTGTCGCGGATTCGGTCGCAGAGCGATCTGCTGAACGGGCGAGTTGCGGATCTGCAGGAGCAGGTCAGCGACAGTCAGGCACCGCTCGACAAGATGCAGTCAGAACTCGATCAGCAACTCACGTTGCAAATCGACGTCGAGCGGGATCTCTCCGAGCAGCGCCGCGGCCTCGAATCTGCAGATTCGGAATTGCGACGCCTGGAATCCAGGCGTGCCGAATGCGAGGGCGTCGTTGCAGCGGCACGCGAGACGTGCGATCAATTACGCATGGAAGTGCGCGAGTTGGAAGTGCGGCGCGAGGGGCTCGTCGAGCAATTCGATCATACCGGCATGGAGCTGGCGGTCGTTGTCGAAAGTCTTCCCGAGGAAGCGGAGCTGGCCGAATGGGAGGAACGACTGGAGAAGGTTCGGGGGCGGATCGAACGATTGGGCGCCATTAACCTGGCGGCAATTGATGAGTACAAGGAACAGTCTGAGCGCAAGGTCTACCTCGATGCACAATTCGACGATCTGACGACAGCGTTGGAAACCCTTGAGGGTGCGATCAAGAAGATCGACCGAGAGACACGTACGCGGTTCAAGGAAACGTTCGACAATGTCAACAAAGGGATGCAGAGACTCTTTCCGAAATTGTTCGGCGGCGGTCATGCGTACCTCAATCTCGATGGCGAAGACGTGCTCAGTGCGGGCGTTACCGTCATGGCCCGGCCACCGGGCAAGCGGAACAGCACGATTCATCTCCTGTCCGGCGGCGAGAAAGCGCTGACGGCGGTGTCGCTGGTGTTCGCCATCTTCGAACTGAACCCGGCCCCATTCTGCCTGCTCGATGAGGTCGATGCGCCGCTCGATGATGCGAACGTCAGTCGTTTCTGCGATATCGTTCGAGAGATGTCGGAGTCGGTACAGTTTCTGTGCATTACCCATAACAAGGCGACCATGGAAATGGTGCAGCAACTGACCGGCGTGACGATGAGTGAACCTGGCGTATCTCGGTTGGTTTCGGTAGACATCGACGAGGCCGTGCAGCTCGCAGCCAGTTGATACCGGAGAGCGTCTCGTGGCCGAGTTGAGATGGCTGCTACTCCTGATCGGGATCTGCGTTATTGGCGCGGTCTATCTCTATACCCGTTTCAGGCCGCAGACCGGTGATCACGCGGACACCGAATCCAGGCGCAAAGAGCCTCGTATGGCACCCGTGGATTCAGTGTCCGTCGAGGAGTCGGTTGAGTTGTCGGCGCCGGTAATCGGGCCACCCGAGGAAGTGTCGGCTGTCGCACCGGCCCCGCAACTGGTGGTCGCGATCCGGCTCATGCCGGATGGCCGCTCGCGTTTTGCGGCGGAGAAATTAATCCTCGATCTTCGTGAACTCGGCCTCCGGCACGGCCAATACGGCATTTTTCATCTGCTGGACGATAATGATGGCCAGGCCATTTTCAGCGTGGCAAGCCTCGTAGAGCCGGGTTCTTTCGATCTCACGAAAATCAAGACGGACAGTTATCCCGGAGTCAGTATGTTCATGGCATTGCCAGGGCCTCTTGACGGCCCGGCGGCATTTGATGAAATGCTGACCGTGGCGCGTAAACTGGCGGAACGGCTGGATGGTCAACTTCTGGACGAGCAGGGGAACCGGCTCAGTATCCAGCGGGAGCGTTATATGCGTGAGGAAATTATCCAGTTCGAGCATATGGGTAAGGGTTAGCAGCCGACCGGGCCGCACCGCTCAATTACAACTGCGCAATGATGAAAACCTCAGGAAACCGTCAAGGCGTCAAGGTCCCCAAGGTGCCGGAAAACGTTCTTGAAAGAGTTCGGTCGCTCCGGGAATCCATCAACTATCATAACCACCGTTACCATGTTCTTGATGATCCCGAGATTCCTGATGTTGATTTCGATGCGTTGTTCCGGGAACTTGCTGAACTGGAACAGAAATATCCGGAAATTATCGTAGGCGAGTCCCCGACGCAGCGAGTCGGCGCTGCCCCGGTGGCTGGTTTTGCGCAGGTTCGCCACGAGCAGCCAATGCTGTCCCTCGACAATGCATTCGATGAGGCAGCCGTTCTCGATTTCAATCGAAGAATCCTCGAGCGCCTGGATAGGGAAGAACCGATTAAATTTGCGGTTGAACCGAAGCTTGATGGCACCGCGATCAGTATCCTTTATGAAAACGGGATATTGGTTCGGGCGGCAACGCGCGGTGATGGTTCGACCGGAGAGGACGTGACCCACAATGTGCGGACTATCGGCTCCGTGCCGTTGCGGCTTTCGGGTTCAGATTATCCGGAACTCCTCGAGGTTCGGGGCGAGATCTTTATGCCGCGAGCCGGTTTCGACGCATTAAACGCCGGCGCGCGAGCGACGAACGAGAAAATTTTCATGAACCCCCGCAATGCGGCAGCGGGCAGTCTCCGGCAGCTCGATCCGCGCGTAACGGCTCGTAGACCATTGGATATGTTTGCCTATGGCATCGGCATCGTCCGGGGCGGGCAGATGCCCGGTTGTCATAGCGACTCGCTGGCGCGACTTGGTGAGTTCGGCTTAAAGATATGCCCTGAGTCATGCTCCGTCGTCGGCGAGGAGGCGTGTCTGGACTACTACCGGCAGATCGGCGAGAAGCGTGATCGGTTGCCGTACGATATCGATGGCGTTGTTTACAAGGTTGATGATTTCGACCTCCAGTCGCGACTGGGATTTGTTGCCCGGGCGCCCCGATGGGCGATAGCTCACAAATTTCCGGCGCAGGAGCAGGCAACCACGGTGACCGACATCGAATGGCAGGTTGGAAGAACCGGCGCCATTACCCCGGTCGCCAGGCTCGAGCCTGTCCTGGTCGGTGGCGTTACCGTCAGCAATGCGACGCTGCATAACTTCGATGAACTGTCGCGCAAGGACGTTCGTCCGGGTGATGCGGTGGTGGTCCGCCGGGCCGGAGACGTGATTCCGGAAATCGTCAGGGTCAAAATTCGCAAGAATCACAGGCGCAAAGCCGCGGTCAAGCTTCCTGCTGTATGCCCGGTCTGTGGGTCAGAAATTATCCGTGCTGAAGGAGAGGTCGTAGCGCGCTGCAGTGGAGGGTTCGTTTGTTCGGCGCAGCGCAAGGAATCAATCCGGCACTTTGCATCAAGAAGGGCTCTGGATATAGAAGGTCTTGGCGGGAAGCTGATCGAGCAACTCGTTGACATGGACCTTGTTCGATCACCGGAGGACTTGTTCGATCTGACGCACGAGCAGTTGGCAGACTTGCCGCGGATGGGAGAAAAGTCGGCACAAAACCTGCTGGATTCGATCGAGCGTTCAAAAGAAACGACACTTGATCGGTTTTTGTATGCACTGGGTATCCGCGAGGTCGGTGAGGCCACCTCGCTGGCTTTGGCTGAGTGGTTGGGAGGGCTGGAGCAGATACAAAATGCTTCTGAGGAGGAGCTGCAATCGATCGAAGATATTGGTCCGATCGTCGCCGCACATATCCATCATTTTTTCTGTCAAACGCATAATGTGCAAATGGTTGCCAGCCTGATCGACAAAGGCATCTATTGGCCGCAGCCGAAAATACGCAATAGCCGGGGCTCCGCGTTTTCCGGAATGAATGTTGTTCTGACGGGTACGCTGCAGTCGATGACACGAACGGAAGCAAAGAAATGTATTCAGCAGGAAGGGGGTAAGGTGACAGGCGGCGTGACCGGTAAAACCAGCCTGGTGGTATTCGGCATGAACGCCGGTTCCAAGCTGCAAAAGGCGCGCAGTCTTGATGTTCCTGTTGTCGATGAAACCAGTTTCCTCGCAATGCTGTCCGACAAAAAAACCTAGATTTCAAGTGCTGTATCTGGGAAAAATATGAACAAAATCAGTTCGTAACACTTGGCAAACATATCTAGAATCACCGTGAGTTTAGGTAATCTAACCAACTGATTTTGGGCTTCTTTTCCCTTTTTATTGCGGTGCGTTGACCGCGATTATGGGGTTATCTATATTTCCGCCCATGTCGAGATCGATTCAACAAGAGATCCTTCGTTGCATGTACGGCGTCATGCGGTCGATATGTCGATTGCTTTTGCGGCATGGAATCGGATTTCGTGAATTCTCTGAAATTTCGAAGGCTGCCTTCGTGCATGTGGCTTCCGAGGATTATGGTATTCGTGGTCGTCCGACGAATGTTTCGCGCGTGGCAGTGATGACAGGCCTAACGCGAAAAGAAGTCAAAAGACTTCGAGAATTGGATACCGAGTATTCCGCTACCATGATTTCTCGGCGGAATCCTCTCGCTGAACTTCTGCACTATTGGAATACTGACGAAGCGTATATTTATGAAGATGGTCAACCAAAAGAGATTCCATTTGATGGAGGAGAAGTATCCTTTTGGTCGCTGGTAAAGCGTTGTGCAGGTGATATACCAGCGGGTGCAATTCGGACTGAGTTAAAGCGAACCGGGGCTATCTCCGAGACAAGTAGCGGAATGTTGAAGGTTAATACACGCGAGCACTTGCCTAAAGATGCCGATCAAAGATTACTTAATGGGCTTCGGTATGGGCTGCAGACGCTAGCGGCAACAGTCGATTTTAACGGGGACCCAAGTACCAGGCTCCCTCGTCCGCAAAAATTTATTCACAGCTCGGAAGTGGCTTTTGAGAAAAAGCACGAGCTAGAGATAGCGTTGCGCAAGAAGATCGAAGAATTTGCAATTGAAACCGATGACTTTCTCTCAACCGTTGAAGTGGCACCCGATGTGAATCAAGAAATGCCGTCACAGACAGTTGGTGTAGGAGTGTATTTCTATTTAGAGGACTAGATGCAACCCAAAATTTTGTATTAGTCTGATACTAGGACTTCAGGAACGAATAGTGAATCAACGAGCATCAGAGCTGCTTTGACTGCGCAGCCCGGTACCAGCGATG